>NZ_JACHMM010000001.1:6825000-7162500 GCF_014204975.1 Jiangella mangrovi | reverse complement strand
CTGGTCGTTGTTTGAGAACTGTATAGTGGACGCGAGCATCTTCATCTTTGTGGTCAAGTTAGTAAGGGCACATGGTGGATGCCTTGGCACCAGGAGCCGATGAAGGACGTGGGAGCCTGCGATAATCCCTGGCGAGCTGGCAACCGAGCTATGACCCGGGGGTGTCCGAATGGGGAAACCCGGCGGCAGTCATGTGCCGTCACCGTCACCTGAACACATAGGGTGGTCGGAGGGAACGTGGGGAAGTGAAACATCTCAGTACCCACAGGAAGAGAAAACAACATGTGATTCCGTGAGTAGTGGCGAGCGAAAGCGGATGAGGCTAAACCGTGCGCGTGTGATAGCCGGCAGGCGTTGCGTGTGCGGGGTTGTGGGGTTGCGTTGACTAGTGGCTGCCGCTGCTGGTCTGGAGTGATCAATCGCTTGTGAAGTCGAAGGACTTGAGAGGTCCGGCGTAGAGGGTGTTACCCCCGTAGACGTAAGTGAGCGACTCCAGTGGCGTGATTCCCGAGTAGCACGGGGCCCGAGAAATCCCGTGTGAATCTGGCGGGACCACCCGTTAAGCCTAAATACTCCCTGGTGACCGATAGCGGACAAGTACCGTGAGGGAATGGTGAAAAGTACCCCGGGAGGGGAGTGAAATAGTACCTGAAACCATGTGCCTACAAGCCGTCAGAGCCGTGTGCCCTTCGGGGTTGGTGATGGCGTGCCTTTTGAAGAATGAGCCTGCGAGTTAGTGGTATGTGGCGAGGTTAACCCGTGTGGGGGAGCCGTAGCGAAAGCGAGTCCGAATAGGGCGTATCAGTCGCATGCTCTAGACCCGAAGCGGAGTGATCTACCCATGGGCAGGGTGAAGCGGAGGTAAGACTTCGTGGAGGCCCGAACCGACCTACGTTGAAAAGTGGGCGGATGACCTGTGGGTAGGGGTGAAAGGCCAATCAAACTCCGTGATAGCTGGTTCTCCCCGAAATGCATTTAGGTGCAGCGTCGCGTGTTTCTTGCCGGAGGTAGAGCACTGGATGGCTGATGGGCCCTACAAGGTTACTGACGTCAGCCAAACTCCGAATGCCGGTAAGTGAGAGCGCGGCAGTGAGACTGCGGGCGATAAGGTTCGTAGTCGAGAGGGAAACAGCCCAGATCACCAGCTAAGGCCCCTAAGCGTGTGCTAAGTGGAAAAGGATGTGGAGTTGCGAAGACAACCAGGAGGTTGGCTTAGAAGCAGCCACCCTTGAAAGAGTGCGTAATAGCTCACTGGTCAAGTGATTCTGCGCCGACAATGTAGCGGGGCTCAAGCACACCGCCGAAGCTGTGGCAATCACACGTGTACTAAGCCTTTGTGGTTCAGGTGTGTGGTTGGGTAGGGGAGCGTCGTGTGGCGGTTGAAGCGGCGGGGTGACCCAGTCGTGGACGCTACACGAGTGAGAATGCAGGCATGAGTAGCGAAAGACGGGTGAGAAACCCGTCCGCCGAATGACCAAGGGTTCCAGGGCCAGGTTAATCCGCCCTGGGTAAGTCGGGACCTAAGGCGAGGCCGACAGGCGTAGTCGATGGACAACGGGTTGATATTCCCGTACCGGTTGTGGCGCGACCATGCTGAGCCCGGTGATGCTAACCACCCGAACTCATCTCTGCTCCTTCGGGAGTGTTGGTGGGGGAGCGTGGGACCCGAGCCGGTAGTAGGCAAGCGATGGGGTGACGCAGGAAGGTAGCCCAACCCGGGCGATGGTTGTCCCGGGGTAACAGTGCAGGGCCGTGGTAGGTAAATCCGCCACAGTAGCGCCCGAGGCTGGATGCCGAGCCGATTGCGGCGAAGTGGGTGATCCTATGCTGTCGAGAAAAGCC
Organism: Jiangella mangrovi; assembly: GCF_014204975.1. Lineage (NCBI taxonomy): Bacteria > Bacillati > Actinomycetota > Actinomycetes > Jiangellales > Jiangellaceae > Jiangella > Jiangella mangrovi. Next base: position 7,160,658 of record NZ_JACHMM010000001.1, on the reverse strand, counting down.
TCTAGCGAGTTCCATAGCCGCCCGTACCCCAAACCGACACAGGTGGTCAGGTAGAGAATACCAAGGCGATCGAGTGAACCGTGGTTAAGGAACTCGGCAAAATGCCCCCGTAACTTCGGGAGAAGGGGGGCCGGATGCGTGAACGGACTTGCTCCGGGAGCGTTGAAGGCCGCAGAGACCAGGGGAAAGCGACTGTTTATTAAAAACACAGGTCCGTGCGAAGTCGCAAGACGATGTATACGGACTGACGCCTGCCCGGTGCTGGAACGTTAAGGGGACGAGTTAGCCTCACGGCGAAGCTCAGAACTTAAGCGCCAGTAAACGGCGGTGGTAACTATAACCATCCTAAGGTAGCGAAATTCCTTGTCGGGTAAGTTCCGACCTGCACGAATGGCGTAACGACTTTCCCACTGTCTCAACCACGGACTCGGCGAAATTGCACTACGAGTAAAGATGCTCGTTACCCGCAGCAGGACGGAAAGACCCCGGGACCTTTACTATAGCTTGGTATTGGTGTTCGGTTCGGCTTGTGTAGGATAGGTGGGAGACTGTGAAGCCGGCACGCCAGTGTCGGTGGAGTCAACGTTGAAATACCACTCTGGTCGTACTGGATATCTAACCTCGGTCCGTGATCCGGATCAGGGACAGTGCCTGGTGGGTAGTTTAACTGGGGCGGTTGCCTCCCAAAAGGTAACGGAGGCGCCCAAAGGTTCCCTCAGCCTGGTTGGCAATCAGGTGTCGAGTGCAAGTGCACAAGGGAGCTTGACTGTGAGACCGACAGGTCGAGCAGGTGCGAAAGCAGGGACTAGTGATCCGGCAGTGGCTTGTGGAAGCGCTGTCGCTCAACGGATAAAAGGTACCCCGGGGATAACAGGCTGATCCTGCCCAAGAGTCCATATCGACGGCATGGTTTGGCACCTCGATGTCGGCTCGTCGCATCCTGGGGCCGTAGCAGGTCCCAAGGGTTGGGCTGTTCGCCCATTAAAGCGGTACGCGAGCTGGGTTTAGAACGTCGTGAGACAGTTCGGTCCCTATCCGCTGCGGGCGCAGGAGACTTGAGAAGGGCTGTCCCTAGTACGAGAGGACCGGGACGGACGAACCTCTGGTGTGCCAGTTGTTCCGCCAGGAGCACCGCTGGTTGGCTACGTTCGGAAGGGATAACCGCTGAAAGCATCTAAGCGGGAAGCCTGCTTCAAGATGAGGTCTCCCACACGGTTGACGTGGTAAGGCCCCCAGCTAGACGACTGGGTTGATAGGCCGGACGTGGAAGCCCAGCAATGGGTGAAGCTGACCGGTACTAATAGGCCGAGGACTTGACCACACACACACTCTTTCCCCACCACCCACACTCCGGTGTGCCTGGTGGGGGCTGCGAAGACAAAACGCGTCCACTATACGGTTCCCGACCAACGAACGGGCACCACCCCCACCGCACCCACCCCCACGCACCATCCCCGGGGCGTGTCGAGTGCGAACGGGCTGGTGACACAACTCCATAGATGTGCCGGCGGTCATAGCGGCGGGGAAACGCCCGGACCCATTCCGAACCCGGAAGCTAAGCCCACCAGCGCCGATGGTACTGCCCCCGAGAGGGGGTGGGAGAGTAGGACACCGCCGGACACTTACCCACCGTGAGGCCCCGACCCCTAGTGCGTCGGGGCCTCACGCATGTCCACACCCCGCCCCGCCGGCCGGAAATGATCACGTTCAGCACGAGAACTCGTGTCGCACTACGCCTGTAGGCGTGTCGAGGCTCGGGTAACCCTCATGACGTGCCGCGTCGCCGCGGATTCGGCCGCGGATCCGGGAACCGGGCGCACCTGCGGCGGCGTTCACCAGATGAAGGGCTTCCCCGCCGGGGGCAAGCCCTTCGCCACGTTCTGGGGCGCCACGGGCGAGCACCTCGGCGGTCGCACACGCTCGGACCATCAGGTCGAGGCCTATCTCCGGACTCGTGTTCTAGTTGGTCGGACCCAGCGCCTAGGCTGTACACATCGACGCCGAACCCGACACCCTCGTCGCCTGGCCCGGCGAGGACGACCAGTTCGCCCGGGCGCTGCCGGGCGGGCCGCTGCTGCATGTCGACGCCGACGCGTTCTTCGCCTCCGTCGAGCAGCGCGACGAGCCGTCGCTGCGCGGCATCCCCATGGCGGCCGGCGACGTCGTCATCGCGTGTGCCAGCTATGAGGCGCGCGAGTGGGGCGTCCAGGCCGGCATGCCGGTCGGCACCGCGCTCGCCGTCTGCCCGCAGCTGCGCGTCGTGCCGCTGCGCTCCGACGCCTACACCGAGGCCAGCGCCGCGCTGTTCGGCGTCTTCGGCCGGTTCGCCGCCCGTGTCGAGGCCGGCTCCATGGAAGAGGCGTTCCTCGACACCCGCGCCACCAGCTGGGCCAGCATCGACCAGCTTGCCACCACCATCCAGCGGGCGGTGCGGCACGAGACCGGCCTGCCCGTCACCCTCGGCGCCGGGCGGACCAAGCTCATGGCCAAGCTCGCCTCGCGGTCGGTGAAGCCGCGCGGCCTCCGCGTCATCCTGCCGGCCGAGGAACGCTACCTGCGCCCCGCCCTGCGCATCGACGAGCTCTGGGGCGTCGGCGACGTCACCCACCAGCGGCTGCGCCAGCACAACGTCCGCACGGTCGCCGACCTCGCGCTCGTCCATCCCGACCTGCTGCGAGACATCGCCGGCACGCTCATGGCCCGCCGGCTCACCGAGATCGCGGCCGGCACCGACGACGCCACCGTCCGGGCGCCGCGGCCGCGCAAGTCGTTCAGCGTGCAGCGCGTCGTCCCGCGGGGCAGCACCGTCGACGCCGCCGCCATCAGCGACGAGCTCAGTGGCCGCCTGCGCACGGCCGGCCTCACCGCCACCGTCGTCGCCCTGAAGGTGCTGTACGCCGGCCGCCTCGAGCACGGCGACCGCGCCCGGCTGCTCGAGCCCACCGACGACGCCGGCACACTGACGGCCGCGCTTCGCCCCATGCTCGGCGCCGCCACGGCCCGGCGCATCGAACGCGTCGGCGTCACCGTCACCGGCCTCCAGCCCGCCGACGCCGCGGTGCAGCTCACCCTCGACACCGGCTTCTGACCCGCGACCGGCACCGAACTACTTGAGCAGCGCCGCCACCACGATCAGCACCGGCAGCGACAGCGCCGTCGTCACCAGCACCGCCTCACGCACCAGCGTCTGCGCGTACCCGTAGCGCATCGCGAACGTCAGCGCGTTCTGCGCCGTCGGCAGCGCCGACAGCACGACCACGGCGAGCAGCTCCGGCGCCGACAGCCCCAGCGCCAGCCCGAGCAGGTACGCCACGGCCGGGTGCACGAACGTCTTCAGCGTGACGGCGAGCGCCAGCGGCCGCCGGTCCGGGCCGCGGCCGGGCCACGTGCTGCCGCGCAGCGAGATGCCGAACACCATGAGCACCGACGGGATCGAGATCGCGCCCACCAGGACGAACGGCTCCATGACCGGCGCCGGGACGGTGACCCCGGTCGCCGCGATGACCACCCCCGCGAGCGAGGCCACCGTGATGGGGCTCTGCAGCGGGGTGAGGAACCGCCGCCAGACCGGCGTCGACGCGCCCTGGCCGGCGAGGTCGAGCACCGTCAGCGCCACCGGCACGATCACCACCGTCTGCATGAGCAGGATCGGCGCCACCAGGGTCGCGTCGCCCAGCACGTACGCCGCGATCGGGATGCCCAGGTTGCCGGCGTTGACCAGGCACGAGCACAGCACGCCCAGCGTCGTGTACGACACCAGCCACCGTCGCCACAGCCCGGCCAGGGCGAACACCGCCGCCACGATGACGACGCTGCCGCCGGTCGCGATCAGCGGCTCGGCGACGATGACCCCGAGGTCGGCCTCGGCGACAGTGTGGAACATCAGCGCCGGGCTGGCCACCCAGAACGCGAGCCGGGTGAGCACCATGGGGCCGGCCGGGCCGAGCAGCTCGGTGCGGCCCAGGAGGTAGCCGACGGCGATGATGACGACGATGACGGCGAACCCCGTGACCACACTCGTCATGCCGTCCGCAGCTCCTCTCCCGGGCGCCGCGCGGGAACGTCGCCGCGCGCTCGAGGGGTGAGACGCCGTCGTCGAATGGTGAGAACCCCACGGTGAAGACTGCCAGCCGCACCCTGAACCGGTCCAATCGAACGGCTATCCGGGTGGATACGGACGTAACGGAACGAACTCGTGAGCTGCGGCCCCTTCTGCAAAACCGCGCGGCCGTCTAGTGTCTCGCTCATCGATCTTCCGGCCGTTCGCCGGAAGTACCGGAAACCTGTGTGCAGGAGGTTGCCCGAGATGACGAGTCGACACCGCCGTGCCGCGGCCGTCGCCGGAGCCGGCGTACTGGCCGCGACCTGTCTGATGACGGTCCCCGCGGAGGCCGCCAACGACACGGTCACGATCCGCCAGATGAACAAGCTCATCACGCTCGAGGCCGTCATGGGCCACCTGGAGGCGCTGCAGGAGATCAGCGACGACAACGGCGGCAACCGCGCCTCCGGGCTCCCCGGCTACGAGGCCTCCGTCGACTACGTCGTCGAGCAGCTCGAGGACGCCGGCTACACGCCGGAGGTCCAGGCGTTCGAGTTCGACTACTTCGACGAGCGGTCCGAGCTCGAGCGCATCTCGCCCGACCCCGTCACGTTCGACGAGGGCACCGAGTTCATCCGCAACCAGTTCGACACCGGCTCGCCCGAGGGCGAGGCCGTCGGCCCGCTGTTCCCGGCCGACGTCCGGCTCGACACGCCCGGCCCGCCGCCGCTGCCCGACAACACGTCCACCAGCGGCTGCGAGATGGCCGACTTCACCGGCATGGCCCCCGGCAGCATCGCGCTCGTCCAGCGCGGCACCTGCGGCTTCGCCGTCAAGGTGCTGAACGCGCAGGCGGCCGGCGCGGCCGGCGTCATCGTCATGAACGAGGGCCAGCCCGGCCGCGACACCGGCCTCGTCGGCATGATCGGCGACGCCACCGGCCTCACCATCCCGGCGGTCTTCGCGCAGTTCGGCGTCGGCGCGACCCTGGCTGAGACGCCGGGCGCCTCGGTCCGGGTGAAGGTCGACTTCGACGCCGACGTCCGCACCACGTGGAACGTCTTCGCCGAGACCCGCAAGGGCAACCCGGACAACGTCGTCATGGCCGGCGCGCACCTGGACGGCGTCATCGAGGGCGCCGGCATCAACGACAACGGCAGCGGCAGCGCGGCGCTGCTCGAGACCGCCATCCAGATCAACCGCCAGAACCTGAAGAACCAGGTCCGGTTCGCCTGGTGGGGTGCTGAGGAGTCCGGCCTGCTCGGCTCCAACCACTACGTCGAGACCCTCCCGCAGGCGGAGCAGGACAGGATCGCGCTGTACCTGAACTTCGACATGGTCGCCTCTCCCAACTACATGTTCGGCATCTACGACGGCGACAACTCCGGCGGCACCGCGCCGCCCGACTTCATCCCCGAGGGTTCGGCGCAGATCGAGGACGTCTTCGAGCGCATCTACACCCGTCGCAACCAGCCGTTCAACGACAGTGAGTTCTCCGGACGGTCCGACTACGGCGCGTTCATCGCCGTGGGCATCCCGGCGGGCGGCCTGTTCACCGGCGCAGAGGGCGCGAAGTCCGAGGCGCAGGCGGAGATGTACGGCGGCCTGGCCGGCGTCGCGTTCGACCCCTGCTACCACTCGTTCTGCGACAACCTCACCGGCGAGGGCCAGGACGAGGCCACCTACGACGCGCTCGCCGCGGAGTACGACCTCGTCGGCAACGTCAACACGAAGGCGATGGACATCAACGCCGACGTCATCGGCTCGGCCGTGCTGACCTTCGCCTACGACACCTCGACCGTCAACGGCGTCAAGCCGCGCCGCTGACCCGAGCCGGCGTCACCAGCGCAAGCAGGGCTGACCAGGTGGAGGGGCGGGAGGACGCGGAGCCGGCGTCAAGAGCGCACGCGGCATGCTTCACCGCCGCGAAGCGGAGCCGGCGCAGCGTCCTCCCGCCCCTCCACCGAACCCACCCTCACGCGTGAGGGGACTCGCGCCGGCTCCCGCGACCCACCAACCCACCAGAGCGTGAGCGCCAGCGTGACCACCACGAGCAGCAGCGTCACCGGCAGCAGGCCGTGGTGCCAGCGGGTGAGCGGGTCGGGCAGCGCGGTGAAGCACAGCCCCACGCTCAGCGCGATGAGCCAGCGGTGCCCGACGACGCCGGCGCACGCCGCCAGCAGCGCCAGTCCCCACGACAGGTACCAGGCGTGGATCACGGGCGCGGCCAGGGCCAGCACGACCAGCGCGCTGCCCACCAGCGTCCCGGCCCGGCGCACGGGCGTGTGCGGCTCGCTGCCGCGGAGGATCAGCCAGCCGATGACGACCGCTCCGGCCAGCGCACAGACCACGCGCGACCAGTCGAGCAGCTCGCGGAACGTCACGCCGCCCACCGTCAGGCTGATGAACCCGTACGCCACGCCCGCGATGGCCGCCGGGATCGTGTAGAGGATGTCCACCTTGCCCGGGGTGTCGAGGGTCGCGATCCAGCCCCATCCGTCGGGGACGGCGGCAGCTGCGGCCAGCGTGACGGCGGCCGTCACCGCCAGCACCGTGACCGTGCCGGCCCAGCGCGCCTCGCGGTCCCGGAACCTCGCCCACAGCACGTAGCCGACCAGGACGACGCCGGGCAGCTTGACAGCGAACGAGACCGCCGCCAGCAGCGCGGCCAGCCACCACCAGCGCTTGCGCACGGCCAGCAGCACCACGGGCGCGAGCGTGCCGACCAGCACGTCCAGGTGCACGCCGCCGACCAGGTGCAGCACGACGATCGGGTTGGCGGCGACCAGCGCCACCGCGGCGGCCTGCGTGCCGGGCCGGGCCAGCCGGGCCACCGCGACGGCGCCGGCCACCACCGTGCCGATCGTCAGCAGCCGCAGCAGCAGCACGAACGGCACGTGCGAGGCGCCGGTGAGGTCGGAGGACCAGCCCAGCAGGCTCAGCGACAGCGGCCCGTACGGCGCCGGCGTCATCCGCCAGACCGGCGCCACGGGGTCGAGCAGCGGACCGGCGCCGAACACGATGGGTCCGGTCAGGTAGGGGTCGATGCCGACGTTGAGCAGCTGCCCCTGCGCGACGTAGGAGTAGGCGTCGAGGCTGAGGATCGGCTGCGCCAGCAGCATCGGCAGTGTCCAGACGACCGCCGTGCGGACCACCCACCGCACGTCGACGACGTGGTCGCGGGCCAGTAGGTACAGCCGGACGAAGATCAGCGACAGCGCCGTGATGCCGACGACCGCCAGCATGCTCCACGCCGGGCGGCCGTGGTCGGCGGCCCGCCACAGTCCCAGCGGGCCGTCGGGCAGGATCACGCCGGGGATCGGGCCGGCCAGGGTGACGGTGACCGCGATGGCCGTCGACGCCACCGCCCCGCCCACCAGCGTGGCGCGGGGCGAGTCGCGCAGCCGTTCCGCGGCTGACGTGAGGGACATCGGGCTCCTGCCGGGTCACGAGAGAGACGTCACTCGACACGAAGCCAGATGCCGGCGTGGAGCGCGCTGCGGATCGATGAACGGCGCGGGGCCGTCGGATGAATGCTCGCGCGAGCCCGGCCGAACCGCTCGATCCGGACGCCTCAGCGCTCGCTGTCGAGGTGCGCGTACGCGTAGGCGGCGTACCGGTCGCCGGCGGCGGCGCCGGCCGGGACGGCCTGCTCGATGCGGGCGAGGTCGCCCTGGTCGAGCACCAGGCCGGCGGCGCCGAGCGACTCGGCCAGCCGCTCGCGGGTGCGCGCGCCGACCAGCGGGACGACGTCGGCCCCCTGAGCGGCGACCCAGGCGATGGCCACCTGCGCCACCGTCGCGCCCCGCTGCTCCGCCACGCCGCGCAGCGCCTCGACCAGCGCGAGGTTGCGCTCGAGGTTGCCGTCCTGGAACCGCGGGCTGGTGCTGCGGAAGTCGCCGGCGGTCAGCTCGCGGTCCGGCCGCCAGTGGCCGCTGAGCAGCCCGCGCGACAGGACGCCGTACGCCGTCACGCCGATGCCGAGCTCGCGAGCCGTGGGCAGGATCGTCTGCTCGATGCCGCGGGAGAGCAGCGAGTACTCGATCTGCAGGTCCGAGATCGGGTGGACGGCGGCGGCGCGGCGCAGGGTGTCGGCGCCGACCTCGGAGAGCCCGATGTGGCGCACGTAGCCGGCCTGCACGAGCTCGGCGATGGCGCCCACGGTGTCCTCGATCGGCACGTCCGGGTCGACGCGCGACGGCCGGTAGACGTCGATGTGGTCGGTGCCCAGCCGGCGCAGGCTGTAGGCGGCGAAGGTCTTGACCGCTGCCGGGCGGGCGTCGAAGCCGATCCACGCGCCGTCCGGGCCGCGCAGGCCGCCGAACTTCACACTGATGACGACGTCGTCGCGGTTGCGTCCGCGCAGCGCGTCGTTGAGCAGCAGCTCGTTGTCGCCCATGCCGTAGAAGTCGCCGGTGTCGAGCAGGGTGATGCCCGCGTCGAGGGCGGCGTGGACGGTGGCGACGGACTCGGCGCGGTCGGCCGGCCCGTAGAGGTCGGACATGCCCATGAGGCCGAGGCCGAGCGCGGAGACGGCGGGGCCGGTGCTGCCGAGGGTGGTGGTGCGCATGGAGTGCTCCTTCGTCGAGCGTGTTTTCAGTGCTAACGCTTGGACGTTAACACTGATTTGATAACGACGCTAACGACGAAGTGTTAGCATCGATTCCCATGAGCCCGGCCGACAGCGGCGACACCCGCGACCGCATCCTGCGCGCCGCCGCGGACCTGCTCGATCGCGAGGGCCGCGAGGCGGTGTCCACGCGCGCGGTGAGCGCCGCGGCCGGGGTGCAGGCGCCCACGCTGTACCGGCTCTTCGGCGACATGACCGGCCTGCTCGACGCCGTCACCGCGTACGCGTTCGAGGAGTACCTGAAGGACAAGCGCGCGCTCGCCGAGACCGACGACCCCGTCGCCGACCTGCGCCGCGGCTGGGACCAGCACGTCGAGTTCGGCCTCGCGCGGCCGGCGTTCTACGTGCTCATGTACGGCAACGGCCGGCCCGCGGGCGAGTCGCCGGCCGGTCGCGAGGCGGCCGCGAACCTGCGCCGGCTGCTCGGCCGGGTCGCCGCCACCGGCCGGCTCACCATGAGCGTCGAGCGGGCCGCCGAGCTCGCCCACGCCACCGGTGTCGGCGTCGTGCTCATGCTCATCGCGGCCCCTGAGGCCGAGCGCGACCTCGCGCTGTCGGAGCTGGCCCGCGACAGCGTGCTGCGCACCCTGGTCGCCGGCGCCGAGCCCGCCGCCGCACCGGCATCCGCCGATCCGGTGGCCGCCCGGGCGGCGGCACTGCGCGAGGCCCTGCGCACGACGAGCGACGGCACGGACGCCGAGGCCGGTGACGGGCTCACCAGCGCCGAGCGCGCCCTGCTCGAGCAGTGGCTGGACCGCCTCGCCGCCCGCTAAGCGAGCCGGGCGAGCCGGCCGAGCCAGTGGCCGACGAGGTCGCGGAAGACGCTCGGCTGCTCGAACGGCAGGTAGTGCCCGGCGTCCGGGACCACCGCGTACGCGCCGTCCGGGTAGCGCTCGAGCGCGGCGAACTGGTCGGCGTACCCGGCGACGAGGTCGGCCCGCCCGCACAGGAACGCCATCGGCCCGCCGTAGGTCGTCGGCGAGTCCTCGTCGGAGAGCCGGAAGCCGCCTGGGCGGAGCCGGTCGAGGAAGTCGTCGTCGCCGGTCAGCGCCGCGGCGACGACGGCGTCGACCTGCGCCGCCACCGCCGCGGTCCGGTGACCGAGTGCCGTCGCCAAGTGGTCGGCGAGGTCGGGGCGGACACCGTCGAGCCAGCCGGCCGGGGGCGGACCGGGCGGCGACGGCGGCAGCGTGCGGTCCTCCGGCGCTATCCGCACGCCCGAGCAAACCAGCAGCAGCCCGGCGACCCGGTCCGGCGCCCGGCGCGCCACCCCCGAGGCGATGTAGCCGCCGTACGAGCAGCCGGCCAGGGCGACCGGCGCACCGCCGGGCTCGGCCGATGCGATCAGGCGCAGCACCGCGTCGCACACCGCGTCGGACGTCGGCTCACCGCCGGGAGACTCGCCGGTCCCCGGCAGGTCGGCGTAGATGCGCCGCCACCCGGCTCGGCGGGTGAGCGTCGGCTCGAAGACCGGCTCGAACGCGGCGATCATCGCGCTGCGGTCCAGGCCGAACCACGGCAGCAGGACGAGCGGCCGGCCCGCCCCGTAGGTCTCGTACGCCAGCACCATGATGGCCGAGCCTACGGGGCGGAGGGGAGGGGCGGAGGCGCCGGCGCGGCCACCTCCGCCCCACCGCCTCAGCCGACCGGTTCGGCCAGGGCCAGGGTGCCGCCGTCGGTGACGAACGCGACCAGCGCGGTCAGCTCACCGCCGGACCCGTCGGTCACCGGCACGTCGACCGTCGTCCGGCCGGCCTCGACGTCGGCCGACACCGAGCCGGCCACGCTGTCGCCGTCCCACAGGAAGACGTTGGCCCGGCCGTCGGTGCGGGCACGCAGCCGCACTTCGACCTCGTCGCCCGAGCCCGACAGCCGTGCCGACGTGACCGACGCCGTCCGTGCGGGCAGCTCCGGCCCGCCACCGAGCCCGACGCCGTCCTCGGCGGACTGCGCGATGCTCTGCGGCGAGTCGATGCTCAGCGCGGCGGTGTCGGGCATGATCGGCGCGACCGGTGCCGGTGCGCTGTCCGGGTATCCGCCCAGCCGCAACCGCGCCCACCGGAACGGGTCGGCCTGAACGCCGTTGAACGTGGACCAGCCGATGCGCGTCTGGCCGGTCTTGTCCTGCGTGTCGGAGTCGTAGACCAGCACGTTGAAGCCCACGCGCTCCGGGTCGATGGTGTCGGGCAGCACGTCGAACGGGATCTTCGCCTCGATGGTGTACCCGTCGTACGGCTCGTTCACCACCGACGCGACCTCCATGCCGGGCGCCGTCTCGGCCCCCGGGCCCTGGTGGTTGTCGGCGTCGCGCTGGAAGCACGGCTCGCCCTCGACGGTCGTCGGGAAGATGCCGGTCTTGAACGTCGTCGACGTGTTCGACGACTGCCCGCGCGGGTCGATGGTGATCTCGACGGAGTCGGTGCGCCAGTGCCGCTTGCAGTCCTCGAGCGGCAGCACCGTGCCCAGCGCCTCGTCGGTGACCTCGACCAGCACGTACAGCGCGTCCTCGGTGAAGGCCAGCCGCGTCGTGGCCGACGCGTCGGCCGGCGGCACCGCCTGGCCCTCCCACATGGTCGAGGTGTCGATCGGGTCACCCGGGTACTCGCCCTCGCCGGCCACGCCGTCGAGCACCGGCGCCTCGGTCTGGATCTCGAGGTCGGCCGACGGCACCAGCTCGAGGGTCGCGTTCTGGGTGTCGGTGCCGGAGCCGAAGTCGGTGACGATCCGGAACGGGTAGCCGCCGCCCGGCGCCCGGTTCGACGTCGGCAGCGACGGGTCGGTGTTGGTGACGGAGAACGTGACCGTCGTGGTGGCTCCGGGCGCCAGGTCCGCGTACGGCAGTGTGGCGGACTGCGCCGAGAACCCGGCGGGGAGCTCCAGCGTCACCGACCCCGAGGCCGCGGTGTCGCCGTCGTTGGTGACCTCGACGACGACCGCCGTGCCGGCACCGGACGGGAGCGAGGCGATCGGCGCGATCAGGCTCTCGAGCTTCGGCAGGTCGACCTCGGCGGTCCAGTCGGCGAAGACCTCGGCCTCGGGCCGCTGCGCCAGCTCGCCGCGCACGTCGGTGGTGGTCTCGACGGCGGCCTCGTTGGAGCCGCTGCCGGTGCGGGTCGTCAGCGTCGCCGCCAGCGCCACCCGCTCGCCCGCGGCGGCGTCGGCCGGCGGGGTGACGACGACGTCGACGCTCACCTCGCGGCCGGGGCGCAGCGTCCGCGGCAGCGCTCCGTCCGGCACCTCGGCCGTCCACCCGGCCGGGCCGGACACCGTCAGCGACGGCGACACCAGCGGCTTGCGGGCCGGCGCGCGCACCGTCACCGTCGCCGCGAACGACTCACCCGGCAGCACGAGGAACGGCTCCGGGTCGATGGTCAGCTCGGTGCCCAGCGGCAGCCCGCCGTCCATCGGCAGCAGCGCGCCCTGCAGCGCCGCCGTCTGTCCGGTGCCGGGCATCGGGTACGGCGTCCGACTCGCGATCAGCGTGAAGAAGTCGCAGCCGTTCTGCTCGGGGTCGGTGGGCGGCGGCGGGAAGACCGCCCAGCCCTGGCTCACGTACTCCCATTGCGCCTTCCGCTCGCGCAGCGCCCACAGCTCGCCGGTCTCGGTCGAGGCCCGGCCCTGCCAGGCACCGAAGACGCGGTCGGTGGGGTCGGCCGGGGTGTACGGCGTGGTCTCGCAGGCCGAGCCGGCGGCCCCGGTGCCGGTGGCGCCGCTGCGCAGGATGCGCGAGACCCGCCAGGTCGACAGGCCCTCGTCGGACAGCTGCTCCGGGAACGCCTCGGGGTCGGCCGCGGCCTCGTAGGCCTCGACGGCCAGCCGCGCGGCCTGCTGGTGATGGCCGTGGTTGCCGGGGGTCGGCGACGGGTTCATCGTGACGATGACCTCGGGGCGGGTCGAGCGGACCACCCGCACGACCCGCTCGAGCGCGTCGTCGCCCCACACCTGGTCGGTCAGCGGCGCGCTGGCGTTGTAGAAGAAGTCGAGCTCGTCGAGGTTGTAGACGTTCTCGATGCTCGCGTTGGCGACCGCGCTGCGCTCCTCGGCCTCGCGCAGCATGCCGAGCTCCGGACCCTCCTCGAGCCCGACGGCGTTGCCGCCGCCCTCGCCCCGGGTGACGGTGATGACGCCGGCTTGCACATCGGCCGCCTCGTGCCACTGGCCCAGTGCGGCCAGTGCGCCGGCCTCGTCGTCGGGGTGGGCGCCGATGAACAGCACGTCCAGGTCGACGGCGTCGGCTCGCGGTGGCGCGCCCGAGGCGGCCGGTGCGGCGGCCACGGTTGGTGTCGCGGTGAGCGTCGCCGCGAGGAGGGCTGCGGTGGCGGCTGCAGCAGCGGATCTCACTGCTCGCATGGTGACTCCTCTCGAGTGGTGCATTACGGGCGCTACTTGACGGCGCCCTCGACCATCCCCCGGATGAAGTGACGCTGCAGGAACAGGTAGAGCACGACCACCGGCAGCGCGACCAGCGTCGCGCCGGCGGCCAGCAGGGCGGTGCCGGACGTGTACTGGCCCTGGAAGAAGGCCAGGCCCAGCGGCGCCGTGCGCAGGGACTCGTCGGTGGCCATGATCAGCGGGATGAGGAACTCGTTCCACGTCCACATGAAGACCAGCACGATCATGGTGGTGAGCGCGGGCCGGCCCATCGGCACGAGGATGCGCCAGAGCGTGGCCCAGTGCCCGGCGCCGTCGATGCGCGCGGCCTCGATCACCTCGCGCGAGCTGCCGCGGAAGTAGGCGCGCATCCAGAACGTGCCGAACGCCGTCGACTGCGCGACCTGTGGCATGACGATGGCGACCAGCGTGTTCGTCAGGCCGAGCTCGCGCAGGTCGAAGTAGAGCGCGATGACCAGCGCCTCGGCCGGCACCATGATGCCGAGCAGGATGAGGTAGAAGATCACCTCGGAGCCGCGGAAGCGCATGGTGCCGAACGCGTAGCCGGCCAGGATCGACAGCAGCGTCGACAGCCCGACCACCAGGACCGCCACGATGACGCTGGTGCGCAGGTAGGAGCCGAAGTGGCCCTGGTCCCAGGCGTCGGCGAAGTTCTCCCAGTGGAACGACCCGCCGCCGCCGATCTGGTCGTTCGACAGCGCCGTCTGCAGGATCAGCAGCACCGGGTACACCGCGATGACGGCGAACAGCGCCAGCACGGCGTAGTTGCCCAGCCGCTCGCCGCGCGAGATCATCGCTGCCCCCGCTCGCCGACGCGGTTGATGAGCACCGTCGCCACGAACACCACCAGCGTCAGCACGATGGCCAGCGCGGTCGCGGTGCCGACGCGGCCGAGCAGGAACGCGTTGTTGTAGACCTGGTACGACGGGACGGTGGTCTCGGTGCCCGGCCCGCCGCTGGTCATGACGTAGACGAGGTCGAAGGTCTTCAGCGCGGCGATGACCGTCAATGTCAGGGCGACCGCGAGCTCGCCGCGCAGCGACGGCAGCGTGATGGCCCGGAACTCGCGGAACGGGCCGGCGCCGTCGAGCCGCGCCGCCTCGTACAGCTCACGCGGGATGCGCGACATGCCGGCCAGGAACAGCACGAGACACAGGCCGGTGCCGACCCAGGTGCCGACGATGCCGACCGACGGCAGCGCCCACGTGTAGTCGCCCAGCCACGGCCGCGCCAGCGCGCCCAGCCCGACCGAGCGGAGCAGGTCGTTGAGCGGCCCGTTCGGCTCGTAGATCTGCCGCCAGGCGATGGCGACCACGACCATGGGGATCACCTGCGGCAGGAACAGCACCACTCGGAAGAAGCCGAGCCCGCGCAGGACCGCCCGGCTCATGGTCGCCGCGAGCAGCAGCCCCAGCAGCACCGGGACGACCGCGTAGAACACGACCAGCACCAGCGCGTGCACGAACGCCCCGCGCAGCTGCGGCTCGGTGAAGACGTCGCGGTAGTTCTGGAACCCCGCCCATGAGCTGGCCCCCAGCCCGTTCCACTCGTAGAGCGAGAACTGCGCCGTCCTGATCAGCGGAAAGAGGATGAACAGGCCGAAGACCAGGACGGCGGGCAGGATGTAGAGGTAGGCGACCCGGCGCGGCTCGCCGGGCCGCCTGCCGATGGCAGCGGCCATCAGCTGCCGGTGGCCGCGGCGTAGTCGGCCTCGAGGGTGTCGAGGAACTGCTGCGGGTCGCTCTGGCCGCCCATCAGGTTCTGCACGGCGACGGTGATGGTGTCGAAGAACGTCTCGGTCGCGTAGTCGAGGTACGGCACGATGAGGTCGTCCTGGCCGGCCTGCGCCCACGCCGCGAACACCTCGGACTGCAGGCCCGTGGTGGTCTGCTGCTCGGCCTCGATGACCGGCAGGTTGCCCGCCTCGGTGACGGCGGTCATGGCGTCGGAGCTGGTGATGAAGTCGATGTAGGCGGCCGCGGCCTCCTTGGCGTCGCTGTTGGCCGGGATCGCCCACGGGATGCTGATGCCGCCGGTGACGAGGTGCTCGCCGCTGGCGCCGGCCGGCGGGAGGACGAAGCCGACGTCGTCGCCCATGGCCGAGGTGAGGTCGGCGACCAGCCAGGTGCCGCCGACGAAGAACACGCCGGTGCCCTGGGCGAACGCCTGCCAGGCGGTGTCGTAGTCGACGCCGTTGAAGCCGTCGGCGAAGTAGCCGGCGTCGACCCAGTCGCTCATCGCCTGCGCCGCGGCGACGTTGTCGTCGGAGGTCCAGGACGAGCCGGGCCGGCCGAAGCCGAGGTTGCGGATGGTCTCGGCGTCGGAGAACTGGTTCTGGACGAACCCGAACTCGTGGATGCCGGCGAACGGGTCGGAGTTGCCGAACTGGATCGGCACCTCGCCGGCCGCCTGTGCCGCCTGCAGCGCCGCCACGAAGTCATCGGTGGTCTGCGGCGGCTC
Source organism: Jiangella mangrovi (assembly GCF_014204975.1). Lineage (NCBI taxonomy): Bacteria > Bacillati > Actinomycetota > Actinomycetes > Jiangellales > Jiangellaceae > Jiangella > Jiangella mangrovi. The sequence goes on along the minus strand of NZ_JACHMM010000001.1, from coordinate 7,145,134 downwards.
GAGGCCCAGCGCGGCCAGCTTCGACTTGCTGTAATACAGGCCGACGATCTCGCCCATCTGCGGCAGGCCGTACAGGTCGCCCTCGCCGTAGGTGGCGCCGTCCTCGCTGTAGGAGGCCAGCGCACGCACCGACTCCGGGAACCGGTCGAACCAGCCGTAGCCGTCGGCGTAGTCGTCGAGCGGGGTGAGCAGGCCGGCCGCGACGTACTGGCCCATTTCGGGGCGGCCGTTGTTGGCCTGGACGACGTCGGGCGCGTCGTCGCCGGACAGCGCCAGGCGCAGCGTGGTGCGCAGGTCGTCGGTGGAGCGCGACACCCGCTCGATGGTGATGTTGGGGTAGGCCTCTTGGAACGCGGTGTTGAGCGCCTCGATCTGCTCGGTCTGCCCCTCGCGGACCTCCTGGTCCCACACCGTCAGCGTGACGTCGCCCAACTCGGACGGATCGGTGGCGACATCACCCGCGGTGGGCTCGCCGCTGGCGCCGTCGCCGCCGTCGTCTCCGTCGTCGCCCGGTGCGCACGCCCCGATGAGCAGCGCGACGGCGGCAGCGGCGCACAGCCCGGTGGTCCTGCTGATCGACAACCTCATGACTTCGGCCCTTTCGGTTTCAGCGGCGCGGTGCGTGCCGCGGGAGAGCAGTGCCCTAACGTCCGGCGCGGAAACCCAGCGTCGCGATGGCCCGCGACACCTCCGGCACGGCCTCGTCGGGGAGGATGGTCTCGAGGAACTCGTAGTCGCCGGCCAGGCCCGGGTCCTTCGAGCCGGTCTCGCGGTACCACAGTGCGACGTCGCCCCAGCCGGGCGAGGCGAGCGCGCCGCCGAAGTGCCGCACCGACAGCGCGGCGCCCAGGTTGGCCAGCCGCAGCGTGTGCAGGAGCGGCCAGCCGGCCAGCGTGCCCACCAACAGCCCGGCCACGAACACGTCGCCGGCGCCGGTGGGGTCGAGGGCGTCGACGGGGACGGCGGCGGCCTTGACCGGGCGGCCGGTCGTCCTGTCGAACGCGACCGCGCCGTCGGCGCCGTTGGTGACGACGGCGAGCGGCACGAGTTCGGCCAGCTTCTCCGCCGCCGCCTCGGGGCTGTCGGTGCGGGTGTAGCTCATGGCCTCGACGGCGTTGGGCGAGAAAGCGTGGCAGCCGGCCAGGCCGTCGCGCAGCCGGCCGAGGTCCCAGCGGTCGTCGGGGTCCCAGCCGAGGTCGGCGAAGACCAGCCCGCCGGACTCGGCGACGGAGTCGACCCACGGCTGCCGCTCGGCGCCGAGGTCGACGAAGCAGGACCGTGCCTGGGGCGGGTGGCTGACCAGCCGGTCCAGCGCCTCGGGCCGGTGGCCGTGGGTGACCATGGCGCGGTCGCGCTGGTAGACCATGGACACGGTGACGGGGGAGTGCCAGCCCGTCACGTAGCGCGAGTAGGTGAGGTCGACGCCCTCTTGGACGCCGAGCGTCTGCCGGCAGTAGTCGCCGTAGAGGTCCTCGCCGAAGGTGGCGGCCAGGCCGGTGCGCAGGCCGAGGCGGGCGGCGGCGACGGCGAGGTTGGCCACGCCGCCGGGGCTGGAGCCCATGCCGCCGGCCCACACCTCGGTGCCCTGCTTCGGAGGGCCGTCCATGCCGATGAAGATGATGTCGAAGAAGACGGTGCCGGTGAGGAAGACGTCGAGCTCGGGACCGCCGCCGGCGCGCACGCCGGCCAGGGGGTCGTGCCGCGACGGCGCGCGGAACGGGTCGCGAGCGATGTTGGACACAGCCGTTCCCTCCCAGCCCTTGTGTTCAGGGTTGGGTGGAACCCTAGTTCCGCTGCGCGCAAATGACAAGATATGAGCGGTTCTGCGTCGAAGGCGCATGGCATCTGAGCGAAAATGACTGATATGGTTCAGCCGTGCTTGCACAGCGCCGGTATGAGCTCATCATGCAGACCCTCCGCTCCGAGGGTCCGGTGGCCGTCACCACGCTGGGCGCCAAGCTGGGGGTCAGCCAGGCCACCATCCGGCGCGACCTCGCCTGGCTCGAGGACCAGGGCCTGCTCACGCGGGTGCGCGGCGGCGCCGCGACCAGCCCGTCGCTCGAGCCGTCGTTCGCCGCCGTCGCCACCGAGGCGCACGAGGCCAAGGACGCCATCGCCCGCCGCGCGGCCGACATGGTCGAGGACGGAGACGTGCTGCTGCTCGACATCGGCACGACGGTGCACCGGCTGGCCATGCACCTGCACGGCCGCAAGATCACCGTCATGACCGCCAACATGGCCGTCTACGAGGAGCTGGTGCCCGACCCCGACATCGAGCTGATCCTGCTCGGCGGCGTGGTGCGGCGCAACTACAAGTCCCTGGTCGGCTTCCTCACCGAGGACGCCGTCCGCCAACTGCGGGCCGGCACGCTGTTCATGGGGACCAGCGGGGTGCGCGCCGACGGCACCGTCGTCGACACCACGGTGGTCGAGGTCCCGGTACGCCGCGCCATGATCGCGGCGGCCGACCGCGTCGTGCTGCTCGCCGACGCTGAGAAGTTCCCGGGGACGGGGTTCGCCACCGTGTGCGGACCCGACGCCCTGGACGTCGTGGTGACCAACGCCGTCGAGGGCACCGACGCCCTCGGCGCGCTGCGGGAGAACGGTGTGAAGGTGGTTCTCGTATGAGGTTGACGATCCTCGGGGGCGGCGGTTTCCGCGTCCCGCTGGTCTTCCGTGCCCTGGCCGGCGCCGACTCCGGCGTCGACACCGTCGTGCTGCACGACACCGACGCCGCACGGGTGCGGGCGGTGCGGGCGGTGCTCGACGAACGGGCCCGCTCCGGGCCGGGTGGGCGCGTCGGGCCCGAGCTGATCGTCGAGGAGGACCTCGCGTCCGCCGTGCGCGGCACCGACTTCGTGTTCTCGGCCATCCGGGTCGGCGGGCTGGCCGGGCGGTCCTGCGACGAGCGGACGGCGCTCGGCCAGGGCGTGCTGGGCCAGGAGACGACGGGCGCCGGCGGCGTCCTGTACGGGCTGCGGACGGTGCCGGTGGCCCTGCGGCTGGCCGAGGTCGTCGCCGCCGAGGCGCCCGACGCCTGGGTCATCAACTTCACCAACCCGGCCGGCATGGTCACTGAGGCCATGAGCTCGGTCCTCGGCGACCGCGTCATCGGCATCTGCGACTCCCCGGTCGGGCTGTTCCGGCGGGTCGCCCGGGCGCTGGGCGTGTCGATGGGCGATGCCTGGTTCGACTACGCGGGACTCAACCACCTGGGCTGGCTGCGCCGCGTGCTCGTCGGCGGGCGCGACGTGCTGCCGGAGCTGCTGTCGGCCGACGACGCGCTGGGCTCGTTCGAGGAGGGAAAGCTCTTCGGGGCACCCTGGCTGCGCACACTCGGCACCATCCCGAACGAGTACCTGTACTACTACTACTTCACCCGCGACGCCATCGCCTCCGCGCAGGCGGCGCCGGCCACCCGCGGCGAGTTCCTGCTCGAGCAGCAGTCGGCGTTCTACACGCCGTCGCCCGGTGACGAGGACGGGGGAGCGGCCTCGCGGTGGGACGCGGTCCGGCGCGAGCGCGAGGCGACCTACATGGCCGAGAGCCGCGAGGCCGCCGGGGTCGGCGACCGCGAGGCGGTGGACCTCGACGGCGGCGGCTACGACCGCGTGGCGCTCGCTCTCATGCGCGCCATCGCCGCCGACGAGCGGGCCACCCTGGTGCTCAACGTCCGCAACCGCTCCGCCCTGCCCGGGCTCGACGCCGACGCCGTCGTCGAGGTGCCGTGCATCGTCGGCCGCAACGGCGCGCACCCGCTGGCCGCCGGAGCGCTCGACCCCGCGGCGGCCGCCCTGGTGGCGTCGGTGAAGGCGACCGAGCGGGCCACGATCGCGGCGGCCCGGTCCGGCTCGCGACGGGCCGCGGTGGCCGCGCTGGCGAGCCACCCGCTGGTCGACTCCGTCACCACGGCCGAGCGGCTCGTCGAGGCCGAGCTCGCGGCTCTGCCCGAGCTGCGGTCGGTCGTTGTTCGCGACTGAGGGTTCTGCGGGTTTCTAGGTTCTGCGGTGGGGTGCTGACGTGGGTCGGGCCCACTGCTGTCTCGATTGTCGAGGGCGCGGCGGCGCGCCTCAAGTCTGCGCGCGTTGGGGTCGTTTGCCGCTGTGGTGGGGGCGCTGGACTTGACCCGCGCCGCCGCGCCCTCGCCTTTCACAGCACCAGGGCCCCCTCCCCGGAATGGACCCGGCCCTCAGACCCGCTGTTCTTTCTCTGCGCTGGCCGCTGACGGTTGCGCTGTGGTGTTCGGCCATTGGTCTCGGAGTGGTCCAGTTCCGCCGGCCGCTCACTGTTGATCATGGAGAAGGTCGGCTTCCGATCGCGTTTTGAGCCGCCCTTCTCCATGATCAACATGGTTGGGGCTGCTTAGGCGCGCACAGCAGCGCCGCCCCACCGGCGCTCGGGGGATCGCCGGTGGAGCGACGCTGGTCGGTGCCGGCCGTCTTGGATCAGCCGGCGGCCGCCGGGCGGATCAGGCCGCCGCGGCCGCGTTGTAGACCGACTGCGCGGTGCTGCCGAAGTACGGGCCGTACATGGTGTTGTTGTCGTTGGTGTACTTGTAGCTGTTCACCGAGTTCAGGCGCCCGCCGGTGATCCAGCCGCCGCCGGAGGAGCCGCCGGTCATGTCGCAGGTGATGCCCTGGGTGGTCTGCCCGGCGGGGTCGGGGCGGGCGTTGCCGGTGCAGGAGTAGAGCCGCTGGCCGTTGAAGGGCGGGCCGGCGGGGTAGCCGTAGGACGTGTAGTTCAGGCCGCGGGCCTGGTTGAACGCGATGGGGTAGGAGCCGACGACGCTCGTGAGGCTCTGGCCCGAGGAGTTCTCGTTCATGACCGCGAAGCCGACGTCGACGTTGAAGTCGCCGCTGTTGGCCCAGCCGCTGGACGTGAACAGGTCCGACGCCGACCACTGGCCGTAGGGCGCGGAGCCGTTGTTGTAGGCCGGGACGAAGGTGAACTGCGAGGCGAACGAGCCGCCGCCGCCCTCGTGCAGGCAGTGCCCGGCGGTGGTGACGACGTCGCCGTTGCCGCTGTTGGTGGCGGTGCCCGAACAGACGTAGTTGACGCCGCCGATGGTGAAGAAGACCTTGCCGAGCTGCGAACGCGGGTCCTCCGGAACCGCGGCACGCTCCATGCCCGGTGCCGCCGCCGTGCTGGCGTCGCCCTTGATCGTGGCGTCGGCCGGGATGGCCGAACGCATGCGCTCGGGGGTCCAGTACGTCTCGGCGGCGCGCTGCTGTGCCCGTGTCGTGGCCAGTTGCTGGTGCACGACCTCGGACGCCCGGACGCCGTCGGCGGTGGCCGGCGTGCTGTCCGTTCCGGCCACGGCCGGGGCGGCAGCGATGCCGGACACCACGAGCGCGGCGCCGGCAAGGAGAGATCGGATGACGGGTCTCCTCATTGCCCATTCCTCCCAGGATGAGACGGTTCGTCGGGTTCGACGAGATGCCTCAACATACAGTCATCATCCTGTCATGTACAGGTATGTCGGAATTGACTTTCTGAGAGTTCACTTAGGACAGATGAGAGGACCATCAGTCATGACGCGGTCAACGTATCGGCACGCGGACTCGTGAGACTCAGAGTGCGCTGAAGAACAGCACCGCCATGCCGGCACTTAGCACGACCTCGCTGGCGCAGGTGCCGGCCGGCGAGGCCAGCAGCCGGGCTACCGGCGCGCTGCGCGACGACGTGCGTGCGCGCGGGTGGGCCGTCGGGTGCGCCGACGGCGTCAGCGGTGCCGTCACGTGGTGCGTCACCCGGACCGCCGACTCGCCGACCCGGAAGCCCAGCGACGTCGCGGCGACCAGGAAGTACAGCCCGAACAGCCAGCACAGCGCGGCCAGCGCCGGCACGGCGGCGTGCGCGCCCAGGGCGGCGTGGCCGGCGTCCAGGCCGGTCGGCGCGGCCGCCTCGAGCCCGGGCGCCCCCGCATCCGTCGAGCCCGCCGAACCCGCAGCGCTCGCCGTCGGCCTGCCCGGGGCCAGGGCGCCGTGCCCCGTCACGTACATGAGCACCATCGCGGCGCAGCCGACGAGATGGTGCAGGTGGTAGCCGCCGTGACCGCTCCCGCCGTCTCGTTCCGCGAGAGCGCCGAGACGGCTCGGGCCGGCGGTGCGGCCCAGCAGGCCGTCGCGGCGGAGCCGGGCGGCGAACCAGGCCCCCAGGAGGACGAACACGGCGATGCCGAGCAGCTCCGGGACCTCCGGGCCGGCGGGGCCGACCATCAGGGCCATCGCGACGCCCATGAGTGCGTGCGAGAGGTCCGGAACACCGGCCGTCGTGCGGCCGGTCCGCGAGTGCGGCCGTCCGGGCCGTGTCACCGTCCACGTGAATCGGAGCGCGGAATACCCGGCCACCGCCAGGAACGCGACCGCCGCGGCGGTGCGAGCCATTTCGATCGGGGACACCGGCATCACATCCCGCTCGATTCTTCGCGGCGCCCGGTGTGTTCGGGAACGGGCGCGGCGGCGGTCCGGGCCGTGCTCCGGCGCAGGCAGCGCCGTGACTTCACGGTAATGGACGAATCCGTGGCGGAACAGTCTTGATCTTGGCGCAGACAACAGGTAATTGACGAGTCACCGCACCCGGTCCTGTGTTAGGGGTGCCAGTGCGATGTCTTTTCACCCGCAACGAATACCTTCCCGGCGACCCTTGTGGCGTTACGAAAATGAAATCATCAATTCCCCTTGAAACTCTGTGACAGCCGATGTCATAGTGGAGTCACAACAGAACACTGGAGTCCCGCTCGGGACGACCGGCTTCACACTGGTCTCCGAGCGGCTGTGTCAACGCTTCTCGGGGGTCATTCCAACCGACAAGGGAGGAACGATGAAGGGCAGGCACAGGCGGCGGCGTCCCACCAGGGTCGCGCAAGAGCTGGCCGCTCAGCTGGTTGAAGAGCGCCTCGCGCGGGCGTGGGGATGATCCGGATGCGGTGGTGGTCGCCAGGTGACGCCGCAACACTCCAGCGTCCTGGGGTGACTCGTCCCGTGACGGGGGTGGACGAGTAGCCACAGGACACGAAGGATCCGGCTCGATGCGAGCCGGATCCTTCGTGTTGTGGCGGGCTTCAGCCCTCTTGCAGGACGGAGAGCACGTTGCCCGCGGGGTCGGTGAACCAGGCGATCGGCGGGCCGTCGTTGCGGTGGACGCCTTTCTCGTCGGCCTGCATGCCCGGGTAGCGCTCGAACTCGACGCCACGGCCGGCCAGTTCGTCGACCGCCGCGTCGATGTCGTCGACGGGGAAGTTGAGGATGGTGAACGACGCCGGCGTGTGCGCGTCGCCCTTGGGGTAGACCAGCACCCCGTTGGTGCCGGCGATGTGCAGCGTCAGCATGCCGTTGGCCTCGCTGACCTCGAGGCCGAGCGTGTCGGCGTAGAACCGCTTGGCCGCCGGGATGTCGTCGACGGAGAAGCCGCTGTAGGCCTGAGTCTTCTCGAACATGGGGTTCCCCTCTCTCTTCACGTGTGACGTTACCCACGCCCGCCGACATTCGACGATGATGTCGAGACGCGGGCGGCGGCTCCGACGTCTCGCACGAGTGGCGCCCACCCGGGGCGCCGGACACCGAGGGATCCGACGTGAAGTACATGCTGCTCATCCACAACAACCCTGCGGCGATCGAGGCGCTGCCCGACGACGAGAAGGCGGCACTGTTCGGGCAGGTCGACGAGCTGATGAAGGAGCTCCAGGCGTCCGGCGAATGGGTCGGCGGACAGGCGCTCGTCGACGCGGCGCGGACGAAGACGGTGAAGGTGCGCGACGGCGGGACGATCGTCACCGATGGGCCGTACCTGGAGGCCAAGGAGCAGTTCGCCGGCTACCTCACCGTCGACGTGGCGTCGGAGGAGCGGGCGGTCGAGATCGCCGCCCGCTGGCCCGACGCCTGCCGCTGGGCCATGGAGGTCCGCCAGGTCATCGAGGGCTGACGCTACATCGCGCCGACCGGCTCCGCACGCAGGTCCGCGAGCAGCCGCTCGACCTCGGCCAGCTCGGCCGGGGTCAGCGGCCCGTGGTCGAGGGCGCCGGCGTTCTCCTCGATCTGGGCGACGGTGCGGCAGCCCGGGATCGGGACCGTCGCGCCGCTGCGGGCCCAGATCCAGGCCAGCGACCCCTGGGCCAACGTGCGCCCGCCGCTGCGCAGCACCTCGCGGACGGCGGCGACCCGGTCCAGCCACTCCGGCGCCGGCCGGCCGTCGCGGAAGTAGTGCAGCCAGTCCGGCGCGATGCCGCGCACGTCGTCGGGCCCGAGGGTCGACGACGGCGTGAACTTGCCGGTGAGCAGGCCCATGGCCAGCGGCGACCGGTTCAGGCTGGCCAGCCCGTGCGACTCGCACGCCGTCAGCACCTCGGCGGCGTCGTGCAGCACGTTGAACGCGTGCTGGACGGCGGTGCAGTGCGCGCCCGCCTCACCCCACGCGAAGGCGCGGTCGGCGTGGTCGGTGCTCCAGCCGTACCAGCGGATCTTGCCCTCGCCCACCAGCTCCTCCAGCGTCCCGAGCAGTTCGTTCGCCACCGCGATCGGGAGGTCGTTGAGATGCAGCTGGTAGAGGTCGAGGTGGTCCGTGCCCAGCCGCGCCAGCGACCCCTCGACGGCCCGGCGCAGGTACGCCGGCGACGGGTCTGTGCCCGTGAGCTGGCGGGTCGCCGGGTCGATGGTGTTGCCCCATTTGGTGGCGATGACGACGTCGTCCCGGCGCCCGGCCAGCGCGCGGCCCAGGATCGTCTCGCTGTGCCCCGTGCCGTACGCGTCGGAGGTGTCGAACAGGGTCACTCCCAGCTCGACCGCGCGGCGGACCGTCGCCACGGACTCGTCGTCGTCGACCTCGCCCCAGCCGCAGGGCTGGTCGCCGGCCCAGAACGGACCGCCGATGGCCCAGCAGCCCATGCCCAGGGCGCTGACCTCGAGCCCGCTCCTGCCCAGTGTGCGCGTCGTCGCAGTCATGCCCGACACGCTGCCAGTTCGAGCGCGCTCGAAGTCAAGACCTGGCGTAGCGGCCGGGGCTGACACCGAGGTAGCGGGTGAAGTGCCGGGTCAGGTGCGCCTGGTCGTAGAAGCCGGCGGCCGTCGCGACCTCAGCCGGCCGCTGCCCCGCCAGCAGCAGCCGCCGGGCCAGCTCCACGCGCCGGCCGGTGAGGTAACGGTGCGGCGGCAGCCCGAACGCCGCGGTGAACGAGCGGACCAGGTGCGTCGGGTGGGCGTGCAGCCGGGCCGCCGCGGACCGCAGGCTGACGCCGTCGGCGATCCGCTCGTCCAGCAGGTCCCGCAGCCGCCCGGCCAGCTCGGGTGACGACGGCGGCACCTGCGGTCCCGCGGTGGTTCCGCGCGCGGTCAGCCGGGCCACGATCCGGTCGCGGACGAACGCCAGCCGGCTCTCCGCCTCCAGCGCGTCGGCGGGGTGGTCCAGCGCCCGGTGCAGCTGGTGCACGCGCAGCCGCAGCTGCCGGTCGAGCAGTGTGGGGTGGTCGACCGCGGCGCCGATCAGCTCCTCGCCGAGGACGCCGGGCTCGAGGTAGAGCACCCGCTTGCGGAATCCGTCCGGCGTCGCGGCCCGGCCGTCGTGCGGCACGTGCGGCGGCAGCAGCGTGACGGCGGACCCGGCGGCGCCGTGGTGGTGCCGGTCGAGGTCGAACCGGATGGCGCCGTCGTCGACGATGAGCAGCGTCCAGGCCGTGTGGGTGTGCGCCGGGTAGGCGTGGTGGGTGAACCGGGCGTGGAAGACCTCGACCAGCCCGGGTACCTCGGGGCGCCAGGCGCGGACCCGCTCGCCCGCGGTGTGCGGCGGCACGCTAACACCGTACAAGACGAGTGGCCGCCGCCCGGCCCACGCTGGACCGGTGACCGACGAGATCCGCTTCGCCACCAAGATCGCCGTGCTGCTGGACGACGAGCTCGCCGTCTGGCAACGGCTGAACGTGACGGCGTTCCTGGTCAGCGGCCTGGCCGCGACCGACCCGGAGCTGACCGGCGAGCCGTACGAGGACGCCGAGGGGACGCTCTACCTGCCGATGTTCCGCCAGCCGGTGCTGGTCTTCGCCGGCGACGGCGCCACGTTGAAGGTCGCGCACGAACGGGCGCTGGGCCGCGGGCTGCGACCGGCCGTGTTCACGCGCGAGCTGTTCGGCACCGGCAACGACCGCGACAACCGGGCCGCCGTCCGCGCCGTGAAGCGGGCCGACCTCGACCTCGTGGGGCTGGCGCTGCACGGCCCGAGGAACGCCGTCGACAAGATCGTCAAGGGCGCGCGGCTGCACCCGTGAGCACGTCGACGCCGAGGCCGCCCTCGATGCGCGCCTCGGTGCCGGTGAACTCGCCGGTCAGCATCGGCATGGCCGCGGCGATGGCCGCCTTCGTCTCCGGCAGTCGCAGCGACGCGTCGTGGTGCTCCTTCGACGCCCACACCTCGCTGACGACGACGAGGTCGGGATCGGTCTCGGAGACGCCGACGGCGTAGAGGTGGCAGCCGGCCGCGCGCAGCCCGTCGGTGCCGGTCAGCAGGAGGGCGACGACCTCGTCGCGATGGCCCGGCCTGGTGCGCATGGTGCCCTGGTATGCGTACGTCACGTGGTCATCGTGTCAGCGGCGGTCGAGTCGCCGCTTGTACGGATCGGACCTACTCGACGGCGGCCAGGCCGGCGGCGAGCAGGATGGCCGAGGCGAGGCTGGCGACCGCCCGGATGTGGTTCCACGACGTCCACTCGGCGTCGTAGCGCTCCCAGCGCTCCTTCGCCTCGGGCGTGTCGGGGTCGACCAGCGCCAGCGCGTTGTTGCGCGGGATGTGGTAGCCGCCGGTCAGGACGAGGGAGCCGAAGATCAGCAGCAGGCCGCCGATGAGCAGGTAGATCGCCTCTTCCTCGCCCCAGCGGGCGAACGAGTAGACGACCGACACCAGCGACAGCAGCGCCGAGCCGACGAACGCGGTGAGGAACCACGGGTTGATGACGGCGACATTGATGGCGTTCATGGACCGCACGGCCTCGCCCGGCTGCAGGCGGCGCAGCCCCGGCATGACCATGCTCGAGAAGGCGAAGTAGACGCCGGCCATGAGCCCGGCGGAGACCGCCGAGGCGAGCGTCAGGGCGAAGAACACGCTGTCGGGCATCGCGGAGCCTCCAGACGACGGTTGGGTCGAGATCCTAGGGGCTCCCGCCGACAGCCGGCCGTTCCCGCGCCGGTGGGTCAACTGGTGCCCACCGGCGCGGGCCGCGACTACAGGCCGCTCGCCGTCATGACCGCCCGCTTGGTGAGGACGGAGGCCAGGTGGGTGCGGTACTCCGCCGACGCGACGCCGTCGGTGAGCGGCGACGCGCCCTCCATGGCCCGCGCCGCCGCGGCCTCGACCGCTTCCGCCGTCGCCGGGGCGCCCAGGAGGGCATCCTCGACGCCGCGGGCGCGGACGGGGGTGACGCCCATGTTGGTCAGGGCGACGCGGGCCTCGGCGATGCTGCCGTTGGACCGGCGCACCGCCGCCGCCACCGCGACGATCGACCACGACTGCGCCATGTGGTGGAACTTCTCGTAGTGCGTGCTCCACCCCGTCAGCTTCGGCACCCGCACCGACACCAGCACGTCGCCGGGGCCGAGCGCCGTCGTGAAGTAGTCGACGAAGAAGTCCGCCGCCGCGACGTCCCGCTGACCCGAGGGGCCGGCGATCGAGAACACCGCGTCCATGGCCATCGCGACGCCGGGCAGGTCGCCGGCCGGGTCGGCGTGCGCGAGCGATCCGCCGAACGTGCCGAGGTGGCGGACCTGCCGGTCGGCGACGGTCGCGGCCGCCTGCGCGACCAGCGGCACGTGCTCGCGCACCAGCGGGCTGGCCATGACCTCGTCGTGCGTGGTCATGGCCCCGATGACGAGCGCGTCGCCGTCGTCGCGGATGCCGCGCAGCTCGTCGATGCCGCCGAGGTCGACGAGCATCGCCGGCGCCGCCAGCCGCAGTCGCAGCATCGGGATCAGGCTCTGCCCGCCGGCCAGCACCTTGCCGTCGTCGCCGGCGCCGGTCAGCGCGGTGACGGCGTCCTCGACGGAGGCCGCCCTGGTGTAGTCGAACGCCGCGGGGATCATCGCGACTCACCTCCGTTCGCGACGGGGCCGTTCGCGGCGGCGCGGGCCGCCTGGATCGTCGACCACACCCGTTCCGGCGTGCACGGCATGCGCACGTCGTCGATACCCATCGGCCGCAGCGCGTCGACCACGGCGTTCACGACGGCGGGCGTCGAGGCGATGGTGCCGGCCTCGCCGACGCCCTTGGCCCCGAGCGGGTGGCCGGGCGCCGGCGTCTCGGTACGGTCGAGGACGAGCTCCGGCAGGTCCACCGCGCTCGGGATCGTGTACTCGACGAACGTGCCGCTCGTGAGGTTGCCGTCCTCGTCGTAGACGGCCTCCTCGAACAGCGCCTGCGCGATGCCCTGGGCGATGCCGCCGTGCACCTGCCCGTCCACGATCATCGGGTTGATGACCCGGCCGATGTCGTCGACGGCGACGTAGGAGCGGATCGTCACTCGGCCCGTCTCGGTGTCGACCTCGACGGCGCACAGGTGCGTGCCGTGCGGGTAGGAGAAGTTCTCCGGGTCGTAAGTGGCGTCGGCGTCCAGGTTCGACTCCACGCCGTCGGGCAGGTCGTGCGACTGGAACACCGCGAACGCACAGTCCGCCAGCGTCTTCGTCGCCGAGCCCGGCGAGCCTTTCACCCGGAACGCGCCCTCGACGAACTCGAGGTCGGCGGGGTCGGCCTCGAGCAGGTGCGCCGCCACTGGCATCGCCTTCTCGACCACCCGCCGGCAGGCGTTGACCAGCGCGATGCCGCCGACGGCCAGCGAGCGCGACCCGTAGGTGTCCATGCCCTTGTGGGACGTGCGGGTGTCGCCGTGCAGCACCTCGACGTCGTCGAACCCGACGCCGAGCTGGTCGGCGACGATCTGGCTCCACGCCGTCTCGTGCCCCTGGCCGTGCGGCGACGTGCCGGTGACGACCTCGACCTTGCCGGTGGGCAGCATCCGCACGGACGCCGACTCCCACCCGCCGGCCGCGTAGCGCAGCTGGCCCAGCACCCGCGACGGCGCCAGGCCGCACATCTCGGTGTAGGTGGAGACGCCGATGCCCAGCTGCACGGAGTCGGCCCGGTCGCGCCGTTCGCGCTGCTCCTGCCGCAGCGCGTCGTAGCCGAACAGCTCCAGCGCCCGGTCAGTGGCCTTCGCGTAGTCGCCGGAGTCGTAGGTGAGCCCGGCCGACGTCGTGAACGGGAACTCGTCGCTGTTGATCCAGTTGCGCCGGCGCAGCTCCAGCGGGTCCATGTCCAGCTCGACGGCGAGCTCGTCCATGATCCGCTCGAGCGCGAACGTCGCCTCGGGCCGGCCGGCGCCGCGGTAGGCGTCGGTCTTCGTGGTGTTCGTGAAGACACCCGTGCACTCGAACCGGTAGGCGGGGAACTTGTAGATGCCGCCGAACATGAACGCGCCGAGGATCGGGATGCCCGGCGTGATGATGCCGAGGTAGGCGCCCATGTTGGCGATCAGGTGCGCCGACATGCCGGTGACGGTGCCATCGCGGCGGGCGGTGACGGTGATGTCCTGGATCTGGTCGCGGCCGTGGTGCGCCGAGAGCATCGCCTCGGACCGCGACTCGGTGAACTTCACCGGCTTGTTCAGCCGCCGGGCCGCCGCGAACGCGATGAACTCCTCGGGCGTGACCTCGAGCTTGCCGCCGAAGCCGCCGCCGACGTCCGGCGCGATGACGCGGATCTTGTGCTCCGGCGTGCCGGTGCCCAGCGACAGCAGGATCCGCAGGATGTGCGGCACCTGGGTCGACGACCACATCGTGATCTGGTCGCCGGTGGGGTCGACGACGGTGCTGCGCGGCTCCATGAACGCGGGGATCAGCCGCTGCTGGATGAACCGCCGCTTGACGACGACCTCGGCCTCCGCCTCCATCTGCGCGACGTCGGCTCCGGTGCCGGCGGCCGCGGAGTCGAGGATCCACGTGTAGCACTTGTTGGTGCCGCTGGCCTCGTGCACCAGGGTGGCGCCGTCGGCCAGCGCCTCCTCCATGTCGAGCACGACCGGCAGTGGCTCGTAGTCGACCTCGATCAGCTCGAGCGCGTCGAGTGCGCTCTCGCGGCTGCGGGCGGCGACGACGGCGACCGGCTCGCCCGCGTGCCGGACCTCGTCCAGCGCCAGCGGGGGATAGGCCGGCAGCACCGTGTCCTCGGTGACCGGCCAGACGCACGGCATGCTGCCCTGCAGGTCGGCGACGTCCGGCCCGGTGAACACGTCGACCACCCCGGGAGCGCCACGGGCCGCCGTCGCGTCGATGCCGGTGATGCGCGCGTGCGCCATGGGGCTGCGCAGGATGGCCAGGTGCAGCATGCCGGGGAGGGTGAGATTCTCGGTCCAGGCGGTGCGGCCGGTGATCAGCCGGGCGTCCTCCTTGCGGCGGCGGTCGCGGCCGACCTCGCCGGACGGGCGCTGCTCGGTGACCGTCACGACGTCACCCCCTCGGTCGTGGCGGCGGTCTCCGGCGTGGTCGGCACGCTGGTGCGCATCGCGTCGGCGGCCGCGCGGACGGACTTGACGATGTTCTGGTAGCCCGTGCACCGGCACAGGTTGCCCTCGAGGCCGTGGCGGATCTCGTCGTCCGTGGGGTCGGCGTTCTCGGTGAGCAGGTCGACCGCGGCCATGATCATGCCGGGGGTGCAGTAGCCGCACTGGAGGCCGTGCTGCTCGTGGAACGCGGTCTGGACGGGGTGCAGCGTGCCGTCGGCGCCGGCCAGGCCCTCGACGGTGGTGACGTCGGCGCCGTCGGCCTGCACGGCGAGGACGGAGCAGCTCTTGACGCTCCGGCCGGACAGCAGGACGGTGCAGCTGCCGCAGTTGCTGGTGTCGCACCCGACGACGGTGCCGACCTTGCCGAGGTTGTCGCGCAGATGCTGGACGAGAAGAGTGCGTGGCTCGACGTCGTCGTCGTACCGGACGCCATCGACGGTCATGGTGATTCTGGTCATGCGGGCTCCCGCCTACGCCAGGGACCGGCGCGCAGGCTCCACCGGCCCGACCCGAGCGCAACGGGGACGACCGCGGGCGCGCTCACCTCCTCGTGCCGTGACCGGGTGCGCCGACGGCGTCCGGTCCCGATGCGCGCTTGCTGGGTCCAGCAAAGTCGGCGGAAGCTGACACCGCAAGGGTTTCCGCGGAACCCGTGTGACCGAGCGCACATGTGACCGCGCTCACGAGGATCTGGCGATCAAGCTGGGCGTTTGGGCAGGATTGCCTTACCTAAAGGCTCGCGGCGAGGACGGCGCGATCGCACGTCTCCTCGTCAGGAGTGGCCCCCGATGCTCGACGACACGCTGTACGACTGCCCCGAATGCGACCTGCCCGCGACCGTCAGCCCGCGCGGCACGCTGTCCGGCACCTCCGGCCCCGTCGAGCACGTCGCCGTTCTCTGCGTCGCCGGCCACCGCTTCCTCGGCCCGGCCGACACCCTGCGGGTGCTGCTGCCCCAGCGGTGAGAATGGGGGAGTGAGCGACCTCTACAGCGCCGCCGAGGCGCGCGCCGTGCTGGAACGGCTGCGGCCCGCCCTCGACGAGCTGATCGAGGTCCGTGCCGACCTCGCCGAGTTGGGCGCCGCCGTCCAGGGCGGCGTCCCGAGCCGGCTCGGCGGGCTGCCGGAGCTCAAGGCCGCCCAGGCCCGGCTGGACGAGCTGCTGTCGTCCCTCGTGGGCGCCGGCGTCGAGGTCAAGGGCATCGCGCCGCTCCTGCTCGACTTCCCCTCCGTGCTCGACGGCGAGCAGGTGCTGCTCTGCTGGCTCGAAGGCGACGCCGAGCTGGCCTGGTACCACCGCGCCGACCTCGGCTTCGCCGGCCGCCGCCCGCTCCCGTCCTGACGCCGCGCGCCGCCACGGGCGGTCCGGACCGGCACCTTCACAAGATCGCCTTCGCCCTGTACGGTCCCGAGCGGGCGGGCCCGGGGGGCGCCTGATCCGCAGTCAGCCCCGGCTCTCGAGTTCGTTCGGCACCCGTCGCCCGGCGGACGAAGGAGTCCACCATGCCCGCACGCCGTCATCCCTCCCGCCGTCTCCTCGCCGCCGCCGCAGCCCTCGGGCTCGGCGTCTCTCTGCTGGTCACCAGCGGTGCCGGCGCCCAGGACGGCAACGAGCTGGAGCAGTACACCGCCGACGTCACGGCCCAGGAGGCGGCCGAGATCAGCGCCGACGGCCTCGACGTCACCGTCGCGGAGCCGACGGCCGAAGGCGTCAGCCTGGACCTCGTCCTCAGCGACGAGGAGGCGCAGGCGCTGCGCGGCCGCGGCATCGACGTGCGGGTGAAGCGGAACGCCGACGGCCTCAGCGCGCGCGAGTCGGCCGCTCGCCAGGCGGCCGGCGGGTACACCGTCTGGCGGTCGTGGGACGAGGAGGGCGGCCTGAGCGACGAGCTCTACGCCATCGCCAGGGCCAACCCGCAGATCGCGAAGCTCGTCGTCCTCGGCGAGACGTACAACGGGCGCGAGATCATCGCGCTCAAGCTCACCCAGGGCGCGCGCGGCATCGCCGACGGCACCCGGCCGGCGGTGCTCTACAGCTCGACCCAGCACGCCCGCGAGTGGATCTCGACCGAGGTCAACCGCCGGCTGATGAACCACCTGGTCGACCGCTGGCGGGCCAACGACCGCGAGGTCCGCAGCATGCTCCGTCGCAACGAGTACTGGTTCCTGCTGGTCGCGAACCCGGACGGCTACCAGTACACGTTCGACACCGAGCGGCTGTGGCGGAAGAACCTGCGCGACAACGACGGCGACGGCGTCACCACGGCGCTCGACGGGGTCGACCCGAACCGCAACTATCCCGAGCACTTCGGCTACGACGAGGAGGGCTCGTCGTCGCTGATCTCCAGCGACACGTACCGCGGACCGGAGCCCGCGTCGGAGCCCGAGACGCAGGCCATGCTCGAGCTCTACGACCGCGTGAACTTCGCCTTCCACGTCAACTGGCACTCCGCCGGCGAGTGGCTGATCTATCCCGAGGGCTGGCAGATCGGCACGCCCAGCGCCGACGACCCCATCTACTTCGCGCTCTCCGGCAACTGGGACACCCCGGCGATCCCCGGCTGGGAGCCCGGCCTGTCCTCGGACGTGCTGTACGTGACCAACGGCGAGACCACCGACTTCGCGCACGCCCAGCGCGGCACGCTGGCCTGGACGCCGGAGCTCGGCGAGGGCGTCCCCGGCAGCGGGTTCGTCTTCCCCGACGACGAGGCGCTGATCGAGGCGGAGTTCCAGAAGGTGCTGCCGTTCGCCCTCGACGTGGCGAAGTCGGCGGCCGACCCGGACGACCCGGTGTCGCACCTCGGCCTCACGACGAAGCCGTTCTACCTGCAGAGCGACGACACCTACAAGGCCGGCCTGCCGCAGGCGGACTTCACCTTCGACTACTCCTACGGCGACCCGCAGGAGGTGCGGGTGCTCGCCAAGCGCGACCTCGGCGAGGTGTCCGTGAAGTACCGGATCGACGGCGGCCCCGTCGTCACGGCGCCCACGCAGGAATGGAAGGGCGGCGACCGCTACGGCGGCACGACGGCGGTGCACTACCGCGTGATGAGCGGCATGGTCACGGGCACCGACCCCGGCGACTCCGTCGAGGTCTGGTTCGAGGGCGGCGGCGAGACCAGCGACTCCTTCACCTACCAGGCGGTCGAGGAGTCGGCGAACGACGTGCTGATCCTGGCGGCCGAGGACTACACCGGCGCCTCGCCGGTCCAGCCGGCCGGCGGGCCGCACCACCTCGCCGCCTACGAGGAAGCGCTGGCGGCGAACGGCGTCGGCTACGACCTGTACGACGTCGACGCGCGCGGCCGGGTCGCCCCCGACGCCCTGGGCGTGCTGTCGCACTACGACGCCGTCGTCTGGTACACCGGCGACGACGTCGTGACCCGCGAGCCGGGCTGGGCGGCCGGCAACGCGTCGCGGCTGGCCATGGACCAGCTGCTCGAGGTCCGCGACTTCCTCAACGAGGGCGGCCGCGTCCTCTGGACCGGCAAGAACGCCGGCAGCCAGTACACCCAGAACGTCGGCAACCAGCTCTACGACCCCACGGCCGCGAACGCCCAGTGCACGTCGTCGCCGGCGGTCCAGAGCCGGTGCCGGCCGCTCGGCGGCTCCGGCGACCTCACCAACGACGTGCTGCAGTACTGGCTCGGCGCCTACCTCGTGGTCGACAACGGCGGCACCGGCGACGACGGCGAGCTGCTGGACGTCCTGGGCACCGACGACGGCCCGTTCAACGGTCTGACCTGGGGCTTCGACCCGGACGGCAACCAGGATCACAGCAACTCGCTGATCACCACCAGCGGCATCCTGCCCGCGGACCGGTACCCGCAGTTCGACAGCTGGGTGGCCGGCCGCTGGGATCGCGAGGGCGGGCCGTTCGAGCCGCACACCGGCGACTTCTACGTCTACTCACAGATCGGCGACGTCTCGTTCAAGCGGCTGGCCAACACGATCAGCGTGCCGGCCGGGGGCGCCACGCTCTCGTTCTGGACGTCGTACGACACTGAGCCCGACTGGGACCACCTGTTCGTCGAGGCGAGGCCGGTCGGCACGGACGACTGGACGACGCTGCCCGACCTCAACGGGCACACAACGCAGGACATCGCGGCCGAAGGCAGCTGCACGGCCGGCTGGAACGTCCTGCACCCGCAGCTCGAGCACTACCAGACGGTCGTCGACGGCGACACCTGCGAGCCGACCGGCACGACCGGCGAGTGGAACGCCGCGTCCGGCAACTCCGGCGGCTGGCAGCAGTGGGAGATCGACCTGTCCGCCTACGCCGGCGGCGACGTCGAGGTCTCGATCAGCTACGCCAGCGACTGGGCGGTCCAAGGGCTCGGCGTGTTCGTCGACGACGTCACCGTCAGCACCGGCGACGGCAGCACGTCCTTCGAGACCGACCTCGGCGGCTGGGAGGTGCCCGGCGCGCCCGACGGCAGCGCGCCGAACGCGAACGACTTCCTGCGGTCGACGGCGGCCGGTTTCCCGGAGGCGGCCGTCACGGCGACCCGGGGCTCGCTCTACGCCGGGTTCGGCCTCGAGGGCATCGAGACCGCGGCCGAGCGGGCCGCCGTCATGGACCGGGCGCTGGAGCACCTGCTGGACTGACCCGTTGCGCGGACCCCTGCCGCACGGGTCCCGGTCGCGGGTACTCCAGCGCCCACCCCGGCGCCGCCTACGCCCGCAACGCGCGGGCGTCGGCGGCGATCAGCTCCGCCAGCTCGGCCGGCAGCTGCTGGCCGCCGACGCCGTCCTCGGCGATGGCGGCGACGCGGATCCAGTCGGACCGGTCGATGGCGCGCAGCAGCTGGTCGCGCAGGCTCCGGACCACGTCGGGGCTCGTGGCCAGCCGCACCAGGCCCGCGGCCGACGGCGTGACCGTGACGGTCACCGACGCGGTCGCCGTCCCGTTCACCCCGGTCGCGGTCACCTCGAGCGTGTGCTCGCCGGCGGCCAGGGTGTCGACGGCGACGGCGGCACCCTCGGTGACCTCCTCGCCGTCGAGCGTGATGGCCAGTGACTCGGCCCGCTCCGACGTCACCGCGGGCACCAGAACGTCGCCGCGGGTGAGCTCGGCACCGTCGGCCGGCGCCGCGAACGCCACCGTGGGCTCGTCCGGCACCGTCTGCACGTGCCGCGCGTTCCAGCCGACCAGCTCGCCCGGCTTGTTGGTGATGACGCCGTCGACGCCGAGGTCGCGCAGGATCTGCCACTGGGCGGGGTCGTCGATGGTGTACGGCATGACGGCGATCTCGGCGGCGTGCAGGTCCTCGACGACGTCGGTGCGGCTCTGCAGCGCCGTCCACGCCGGGTTGTAGGCGACGACGCCGAGGTCCCGGGCGACGGCGACCGGGTCGGCGTCGAGGCTGGAGCGCAGCAGGCCGAGGCGCAGCTCCGGCTCGATGGCCCGGACGTCGCGCAGCACGTTGACGTCGAAGCTCTGCAGCAGGGTCTGCTCGACCAGCCCCTCGTCGCGCAGCTGCTGGACGATGAGCTCGAGCTCCGCGCGCGTCTCGGGGCCCTTGACCTCGAGCAGCAGCACCGGCGCGCGGCCCTTCATCAGCGCGAGCACGTCGAGCAGCGTCGGCACCGGCTGGCCCGCGAACGCCGTCGAGAACCAGGAGCCGGCGTCGAGCCCCTCGATGTAGTCCGACGTCACGGACGGCAGCGCGCCGGTGCCGTCGGTCGTCCGGTCCAGCGTGTTGTCGTGCAGGATGATCGGGACGCCGTCGGCGCTGCTGGCGACGTCGATCTCGACGTAGTCGGCGCCGGTGCGCAGCGCGGACTCCACGGCCGCCAGGGTGTTCTCGGGCGCGACGGACGAGTAGCCGCGGTGCGCGACGACGGCGGGCGTCGAGGCCGGGCCGACCGGACGGATCACCGGCTCCTCCTCGAGCTCCGTGACGACGACGTCGTCGAAGGATACGGTGCCGCCGTTCGCGAGCAGCCCCAGCACGCCCTGCTCGGAGCGCTGCAGCGCGCTGGTGCGCATGACCTCCTCGCCGTCGAAGATCCAGGTGGCCCGGCTGCCCCGCACCTCGACGGCGACGCGGACGTCGCGGCCGGTGCCGGCGGCGTGCGGCGCGGCGGCGGTGTTCGTGACGTTCCACGCGTCCGACGTCGTCCGCTGGGCGAACTCGAGGCCGTTGGACGCCGTCGAGCCGCTGCGCATGGTGGCGATCCACCACGGCGTGGCCCCGTTCGGCGCGATGTCGAGGCCGACGGCGGTCCAGCGGGCGGCGTTGATGACCTGCTCGAACCGGGCCGTCACCTCGACGCGGTAGTTGCGCAGGTGCGGGCCGAACGTGATGCGCGAGAGCTGGTTGGCCGACGTGCTGACGCCGACCAGGCGGCCGTTCGACACCGACCACTGGCCCTCGACGGCGTTCCAGCCGGCCGGGACCGCGCCGCCGGAGAAGTCCTCGGTGAGGACGACCTCGGGCTCATCGGCCGCGGGTTCGGCTTCGGCTGGTACGGCGAGGGCCGCGGTGAGCGCCGCCGCGGGCAGCGCCGCGGCGAGGAGCACGGACAGGCGGGGGAGTCGCACGGATCCTCCTGGGATGGTGGGGGGTTTCCGAGATGCTACGGATCGTCACTGAATGCCGGTTGAACTCCGGGTGAGAGAATCGGCGCTCGTGACGCGAGTACTCATCACCGGGGCCGCCGGCCTGATCGGCCGGACCACCTGCCGGCACTTCGCCGAAGCGGGGTACGCGACGACGGCGCTGGTGCTCGACGACCCAGGCGACCTCGCGGCCGACCGCGTCGTCGTGGGCAGTGCTGCCGACCGCGACACCGTCGTCGCCGCGCTCGAGGGAGCCGACGCCGTCGTGCACATGGCCGCGATCCCCGCGCCCGAGCTCGGCACGCCCGACGCCGTCTTCGCCGGCAACACCGCCGCCACGTTCGCCGTCCTCGACGCCGCGGGCGAGCGGGGCGTGCGCCACGCCGTCGTCGCCAGCAGCATCAACGCGCTCGGGTACCGCTACGGCCCACAGCAGCCGGCGCACCCCGAGTACCTGCCGCTGGACGAGAAGCTGCCCACCCGCGCCGCCGACCCGTACTCGCTGTCCAAGGTGGTCGACGAGCTGACGGCGCAGGCCATGCACCGCCGGCACGGCATGGACGTCGTGGCGCTGCGCTTCCCGATGGTCGGCGGCTTCGGCGACTCGGCCGTGGGAGACGACCGGCTGGTCGGGTACCTCGAGAAGATCGCCGCCGACCCCGGCCACGCCGCGCCCGACCTCTGGCTCTACCTCGAGACCCGCGACGCCGCTCGGGCCGCCGAGCTGGCGCTGCGGCCCAGCCGGCCCGGCGCGCACGCCGTCTTCGTCGCCGCGCCGGAGAACTCGACGCCGTACCCGACGGAGCAGCTGCTGGCCGCGTTCCACCCGGACGTGCCGCGGACGCAGACCTTCGCCGGGCGCGAGGCGCCGGTCGACCTCACGGCCGCCCGCGACCTGATCGGCTTCACCGCGACCCGGCTGGCCGAGGTGGTTCCGCGGGATCTTCCGCTTCACTGAGGGTTCCGTTTGGGTGCGTGTGGTTGCGCTGGGTTCCCCCGTCCCCCTGCTGCCCATTCTCTTGGCCGCGGGGACCCGCCTCAAGTCGGCGCCCTCTGTGGTCGGGTCGCTGCTGTGATTGGGGGGCTTCGACTTGACCCGGGTCCCCGCGGCCAAGAACGGGCAGCTATCAGGGGGGACGGGCCGCGATGTGGGATTTGCCGGCGATTCTTGGGCGGCCCACTACGTTTACCCGTGCATCACGAGGCCTGTAATCGTGTTGAGGCTCGGGTAATCCTGGTGATGTACGCGATCCTTGATGATCATCGCTGTCCACAGCCCGACGAAACGGGCAGGGAGCGGCGAGGCGTGCCCAGGGTCTCCCCGTCCCCCTGATAGGTGCCAGGTTCTTGGCCGCGGGACCGCGGGTCAAGTCCGCCCTCCGCGCGAAGCGCCAATCGTCGGACTTGAGGCGCGGTTACGCGGCTAAGAGACTGGGCACCAGGGGGACGGGGAGCCCACCGCACCACCCGGCGGAACCTCACAGCGCGGCGACGTCCCAGGTGCGCAGGCGCCCGCACATGCCGTACCGGTAGGTCTGCTCGCGCCGCTCGCCGACGTGCACCGACGCGGCGGCCAGGTGCGACGCGTCGCCGCGAGCCAGCGCCGTCAGCGACCGGTCGGTCTCCTCGACCCCCGCCCGGACGGCCTGCTCCCACGTCGCCCGCCAGCCCGCGGCCTTCGCGGCCACCAGCACGCCGGCACGTTGGTGCAGCCGCTCCAGCCCCGCCGGACCCTCGGCGCGCAGCTCGGCGTACCCCTCGAGTGCGAGGTCGCGACGGCGCCGGGCGGCGGTGGCGACGGCGTCCTCGTCGCCGTCGGGGAGGGCGGACGCGACGGCGTAGTGCCGCGGGTCGGCCAGGACCTCGTCGGGGAAGGTGAAGACGGCGTCGCCGGCCTCGGGCAGCCCGGCGTTCTGCATGACGACGACGATCTCGAGGCCGCCGTCGTTCACCAGCCGGTGCACCGTGCCCGGCGTGAACCACAGGACGGTGCCCGGCGCGAGCGGGTGCTCGCCCACGCCGGCGGCGCTGAGGGTCTGCAGCCGGCCCTGCCCGCCGACGACGACGTAGCCCTCGCCCGACGCCGTGTGCAGGTGCGGCGAGCCGCCGGCCAGTCCGTCGGGCGTCGGCCAGTCGTAGACGGTGAGGTGGCTGACCGCCGTCCCGCCGGGGAATCCCGGCCGCCCAGCACGCATCCGCAAGCTCCCGCCGTCGTCGATGGAAAGCGTTATCCCAGCCTACCCAGCCCGCCGGGAACGCGAAAGGGCCCCGGTGCCTGGCTGGCACCGGGACCCCCTCGCCTGCGGATGGTTCCTGCGGATCAGGTCGTGCTGGTGAGCGTCAGTCGCCGATGAACGGGCCGTTGCCCGGGCTCTTGCGCCAGACGGTGACGACCGACGGCCGCGGCTGGTCGCCGTAGGGGAACGTCGAGATCGGGTTCTCCGGCGAGGCGGTGCCGCCCTCGCCCGGGTGCTGCACCGCGATGGTGGCGGTGCGGCCGTCGGGCGTGATGAACGGGCCGCAGCACTCGGCGTTGCGCGGCACCGAGGCGAACCGGCGGACGTGGCCCTTGTCGGGGCCCTCGACCGGCACGACGAACAGGCCGTCGGCGATGCCGCTGGCGCTGGGCATGCCGTCGGTCGAGATCCACAGCCGGCCGGCCGGGTCGAAGGCCACGTTGTCCGGGCAGGACAGGTGGCTGACCTGGGTCTTGTCGAAGCCGCCGTAGTAGGTCGACGCGTCGTTGGGGTCACCCGCGAGCATGATGATGTTCCAGGTGAACGTCATCGCCGCCGCGTCGTTGCCGGTCTCGTCGATGCCGACGACGTGGCCCCACTTGTTGGCGAAGCGCGGGTTGGTCTCGTCCGCACCGGTCGTCGCGTTGCGCGAGGTGTTGTTCGTCAGCGCGATCACGATGGTGCCGGTGACGGGGTTGCGCTCGACGTCCTCGGGACGGTCCATCTTCGTGGCGCCGACGCGGTCGCCCGCGAGACGCGTGAAGGTGAGGACCTCGGCGACCGTCATGCCCTGGACCTTGCTCTGGCCGTTCACCACGAGCGGGATCCACTGGCCGGTGCCGTCGAAGGCGCCGTCCGACGGGACCTTGCCGGTGCCGTCGATCTCGGCGGCCGGGCTGTCACCGGTGAACTTGGCGACGTAGAGGTCGCCCTCCTCGAGCAGGCGCAGGTTCGAGTCGCGGTCGCGCTTGCTGTCGCCCGGGCGGAACTTGTTCTTCGAGATGAACTTGTACACGTAGTCGAAGCGCTCGTCGTCGCCCATGTAGGCCACGGCGCGGCCGTCCTCGGCGATCGAGATGGTGGCGCCCTCGTGCTTCATGCGGCCCAGCGCGGTGTGCTTGCGCGGGGTCGACTCCGGGTCGAACGGGTCGATCTCGACGATCCAGCCGAAGCGGTTCGGCTCGTTCGGCTCCTGCGCGAGGTCGAAGCGCTTGTCGCCCTTCTCCCAGTTGCGCTCGGTGCCGGCCGTGGTGCGCAGGCCGTAACGGGCATAGCGCGCCGCGACCGTGGGGTCGGTGATGGCCGCCGAGGAGCCGAAGTACTGGTTGAAGTTCTCCTCGCCCGAGAGGATGGTGCCCCACGGGGTGGTGCCGCCGGCGCAGTTGTTCAGCATGCCGAGGATCTTCTTGCCGGTCTTGTCGGCGCTGGTCTTCAGCAGGTCGCTGCCGGCCACCGGGCCCGTCACCAGGAACTCGGTCTTGGTGTGGATGCGGCGGTTGTAGCGGCGACGGCCGCCGACCGGCAGCCACTCGCCGGTCTCGGCGACGCGCTCGAGCTCGACGACCGAGCCACCGTGCGCGGCCTGGACGACCTTCAGCTGCTCCAGGGTGATACCGGCGGCGCCGGTCCAGCCGCGGAACATGAGCTCCTCGTTGGTGTACTCGTGGTTCACCCAGAGCAGGCCCTTGGTGAAGTCGCGGTCCAGCGGGAGGATCGCCACGAAGTCGCAGTTGTAGCCGAACTGGCCCAGCTGCGCGGCCTCGGTCTGGTTGTCGAAGTCGAACTCCGGCGCGCCCGGCAGGATCGGGTCGCCCCAGGCCACCGTCACCGACCAGTCGTAGCCGTTCGGCACCACGATGGTGTCGAGCGTGTTGTCGCCGACCGAGCGGAAGCCGACGGGACGGCCGCGCTCCGGCAGGTCCGGGAAGCTCGGGTTCGGCGGCTTCGGGCCCGAGGCGGTGACGTCCGGGCGAGCCGGCGCGGCCGCGGCGGCAAGGGCGCTGCCACCGACGCCCGAGCCCACGACCAGCGCGGCGACCGCGCCACTGCGCAGCAGACCACGACGCGACATCGCCTTCTCGACCATGTCGCCGAAGTACTCGTTGTCGCTCTCGTTCGGCACCGGGTGGAAGCAGGCGTCGGCGCAGCGGTACTTACACGTCATGGCGCTGCGGCCGCCGTGCACGCCGCCCAGCATGGGCAGCAGGCGGCGGCGCTGGCCACCTTCGGTTTCGGGCATGGGAGTCCCTTCGTCACTCTCCGGCACGTTCTCAGTAGGAACCTAGGAACCGGTGTCGGCGGGAGCCACCACCTGAGAACGAACAGAAGGTAAAGGGCGTATGAGTTAGGCAAGCCTTTGCTAAGCCTCTGACCAGCACGTTTGCCGAGAGTGATCGTCCATGACCGGCGCGTCGCGGCGTGCCCGCTTCGCGGGTTGATGGTTACCGCTGGGGCTGGGTTGGGGGACGGGGGGAGTCTGGCGACGGGTGGGCGGTCGGCGGGCCCGCACCATCCCACGATGTGAGATTTCGGGGTCGTTTTCTGGGCCGCCCACCACGCTTACCCGAGCCTCAACACGCCTGCAATCGTGTTGGGGCTCGGGTAATCGTGGTGATGTAGCGGATCGTTGATGATCATCGCTGTCCGCAACCTGCCAAAGCGGGACGAAACGGGCACAGAAGGAGGGCGAGGCGTGCCCAGGGTCTCCCCGTCCCCCTGATAGCGGCCAAGACACTGGGCAGCAGGGGGACGGGGAGCCTCTCCACCCCCCGGCGAACGGGACGGGCGGGACAGGGCCGGCGCCGCGGACGAGGGACGCCGGCCCCGCCCCTCCCACCCCGGGGCTCAGGTGGACGGATCAGTCGCCGATGAACGGTCCCCCTGTGGGACTCGTCCGCCAGATCGTGACGACGGACGGCCGCGGCTGGTCGCCGTAGGGGAAGGTCGAGGCGGGCGCGTCGGGGGAGGCGCCGTCCTCCTCGCCGGGGTGCTGGACGGCGATCAGTGCGGTCCGCCCGTCCTCCGTGATGCAGGGGCCGCAGCACTCGGCGCCCACCGGGACCGACGCGAAGCGGCGCAGGTGGCCGGCGTCGTCGCCGTCGAGGGGCAGGACGAACATGCCGTCGTTGACGCCGACGGAACCGGGCATGCCGTCGGTGGCGAGCCAGAGCCGGCCGGACGGGTCGAACGCGACGTTGTCGGGGCAGCTGATCATGCTGACCTGCGACTTGTCGAAGCCGGCGTAGTAGGTCGACGGGTCGTCGGGGTCGCCGGCGACCAGCACGAGCGACCAGGTGAACGTCACAGCCGCCGCGTCGCCGCCGGCCTCGTCCAGGGCGAGGACGTGGCCCCACCGGTTGGTGGCGCGGGGGTTGGCCTCCTCGGCCTGGGCGGGGGTGCGGCGGTCGTTGTTGGTCAGGGCCATGTACACGGTGCCGGTGACGGGGTGCGGCTCGACGTCCTCGGGGCGGTCCATCTTGGTGGCACCGGCGCGGTCGGCGGCCAGCCGGGTGAGCACCAGCACCTCCTCGACCGTCATGCCGTCGACCGCGCTCTCGCCGTCGACGACCAGCGGCAGCCACTGGCCGGTGCCGTCGAACAGGCCGTCCGACGGCAGCCGGCCGGAGCCGTCGATCTCAGCGGCCGGGCTGTCGCCGGTGAACCGCGCGACGTAGAGGTCGCCGTCCTCGAGCAGGGCCAGGTTGTGCCGCCGGTCGCGATCACCCCGGCCGGAGCGGAACCGCCCCGACGACACGAACTTGTACACGTACTCGAACCGCTCGTCGTCGCCCATGTAG
The DNA here is from genome assembly GCF_014204975.1 of Jiangella mangrovi. NCBI lineage: Bacteria > Bacillati > Actinomycetota > Actinomycetes > Jiangellales > Jiangellaceae > Jiangella > Jiangella mangrovi. The sequence goes on along the minus strand of NZ_JACHMM010000001.1, from coordinate 7,118,000 downwards.
ACGGCGACCCGGCCGTCCGCCGTCAGCGCCGTCGTCGCGCCCTCGTGCTTGAACCGGCCGAGGGCTGTGAGCTTCTGCGGTGTCGAGCGCGGGTCGTACGGGTCGATCTGGCAGACCCAGCCGAAGCGGTTCGGCTCGTTCGGCTCGCGCGCGACGTCGAAGCGCGCGTCGGCCCGCTCCCAGGCGCGCTCGGTGCCGGCGGTGGTGCGGATGCCGTAGCGGGCGTAGCGGGCCGCGACGACCGGGTCGGTGACGTCGGCGGACGCGCCGAAGTACTGGTTGACGTTCTCCTCGCCGGTCAGGACGGTGCCCCACGGCGTGGTGCCGCCGGCGCAGTTGTTCAGCATGCCGAGCACCTCGGTGCCGGACGGGTCGGCCCCGGTGCGCAGCAGCGCACTGCCCGCCGCCGGGCCGGTGACCCGGAACCGGGTGCCGGCGTGAATGCGCCGGTTGTGCCGCCGCCCGCCGCCGGCCGGCCGCCACTCGCCGGTGTCGCCGACCCGCTCGATCTCGACGATCGACCCGCCGTGCGCGGCCATCGCGATGCGCAGCTGCTCGACGGTGGCGCCGGCCGCGCCGGTCCAGCCGCGGAACATCAGCTCCTCGTTGGTGTACTCGTGGTTCACCCAGAGCAGGGCGCGGCCGGACCGGCGGTCCAGCGGGTAGACGGCCACGAAGTCGCAGTTGTAGCCGAACTGCTCGCGCTGGGCGGCCGCGGTCTGGCCGTCGAAGTCGAACTCCGGCGCGCCGCGCAGCACCGGCTCGCCCCACGCGATGGTCACCGACCAGTCGTAGCCGTTGGGGACGACGACGGCGTCGATCGTGTTGTCGCCGACGGGGCGGAAGCCGACCGGGCGGCCGTACTCGGGGCCGTCCGGGTGGTCCGGCCTGGGCCCACTGGGCGGCCGGGCGCCGTCCTCGGACGCGGCGGCGAACGTGCCACCGGTCAGGGTGCTCGCGGCACCGCCTCCGACGACGACGGCGGCAGCCGCGGCCCCGCCGCGGAGCAGGCCCCGGCGGCTGACGGCGGCCTCGACCACGTCGCCGAAGTAGGCGTTGTCGCTGGTGTTGGGCGGCTCGTGGGCGCAGGCGTCGGCGCAGCGGTACCGGCACGTCATGGCGCTGCGACCGCCGCGATTCCCGTCGAGCAGCGGGAGCAGCCTCCGCCGGGCGGGGCCCTCGTCGTGGTCGGGCATCGGTGACTCCCTCCGCCGGAGGCGCGAACGTGGTGTCACAGCGTAGGTAAACATTCACCCGTTGGCTACCAAAAAGTCACGAAACGTGTGTCAAGGCTTTCTCGGGTGCCAGGCGGGGTCCCGAGGGTGCATGCTGGACCGACGGGGAGAGGGGGACCTGATGGTCGCGACGTCGCTGATCGAGCGGATCCGCAGCGGCATCATCGGCGAGGGCGAGGTCCTGCACGGGCCGTACGGCGCCCGCCGCATGACCTACGCCGACTACACCGCGTCGGGGCGGTCGCTGGACTTCATCGAGGACTTCGTCCGCGAGCAGGTGCTGCCGCTCTACGCCAACACCCACACCGAGAGCTCCGGCACCGGGCTGCAGACGACGCTGCTGCGCGAGGACGCCCGGCGCACCATCCGGTCGTCGGTGGGCGGCACCGACGACCACCTCGTCGTGTTCACCGGCTCCGGCGCCACGTCCGCCGTCAACAAGCTCATCGGCATCCTCGAGCTGCGCCTGCCCGCCGGTGCGGCCAAGCGGCACGGCGTCGTGTACGACGTCCCCGCCAACCGGCCGGTGGTGTTCGTCGGGCCGTACGAGCACCACTCCAATGAGTTGCCCTGGCGCGAGACCATCGCCGACGTCGTCGCCGTCGACACCGACGCCGACGGCCACATCGACCTCGCGCAGCTGGACCAGCTGCTGCGCGCCTACGCCGACCGGCCGGTGCGCATCGGCAGCTTCTCCGCCGCGTCCAACGTCACCGGCGTGCTGACCAACACCGACCGCATCGCGGCGCTGTTGCACGAGCACGGCGCGCTGTCGTTCTGGGACTACGCCGCCGCCGCGCCCTACGTCCCGATCCGCATGGCCGAGAGCGCGTCCGGCGCCGGTGACCACAAGGACGCGATCTTCGTGTCGCCGCACAAGTTCGTGGGCGGCCCGCAGACCCCCGGCGTCCTGGTCGTCGACCGCGCGCTGGTGCAGAACCAGGTCCCGACGGTTCCCGGCGGCGGCACCGTCGAGTTCGTCAGCCCCGACGAGCACCGCTACCTCGACGACCCCGTCGCCCGCGAAGAGGGCGGCACCCCGGCCATCGTCGAGTCGATCCGCGCCGGCCTGGTGTTCGGCCTCAAGGACGCCGTCGGCACCGACCTCATCCAGGAGCGCGAGGAGGCGCTCTGGCGGCACGCGCTGCAGCGGTGGAGCGAGGTCCCGCAGGTCGACGTGCTCGGCAACCCCGACGTCGCGCGGCTGTCCATCGTGTCGTTCCGCATCCGCCACGGCGACCGGTTCCTGCACCACAACTTCGTCGTCGCGCTGCTCAACGACCTCTTCGGCATCCAGGCCCGCGGCGGCTGCTCCTGCGCCGGCCCGTACGGCCACCGGCTGCTGTCCGTCGGCCCGGTCGAGTCCCGCGGTTTCCGCGACGTGGTGGGCGTCGGCTGCGAGGGCATCAAGCCCGGTTGGACCCGGCTGAACTTCAACTACTTCATCTCCGACACCGTCCGCGACTACCTGGTCGACGCGGTCTCGCTCATCGCCCGCGACGGGTACCGCCTGCTGCCCGACTACGGGTTCGACCCGCACACCGGGCTGTGGCGGCACCGCGAGGGCACGTCGCGCCCGCCGGTCCGGCTGACCGGGCTGCGTTACGACGACGCCGGCTCCCTTGTGGAGGCGGAGCGGCACGAGCGGATGGGCGAGGACGCGCTGGCGGCGCACCTGTCCGACGCGCGGGCCGTCCTGTCCGCCCGGCCGGACGTCGTCGAGGACGGCCCGACGGGGTTGTCGGCCGACTTCGAGGCGCTGCGCTGGTTCACCCTGCCGCCGTCCTGCGTCGTCGCCGCCGACCCGTCGGTCGAGGTCCTCGTCGACGACCGCTGCGCCCGCCCCTGACGGCCCAACCCAGACCGCTCAGGTGAGGGCCCAGGCGAGCAGGACGACCAGCTGACCGGCCGCCTGGGCGAGGATGAACCGTTCCAGCGATGGCCGTAGCGCGCCCCGTTCGACCGGCGCCCCGGCGGGCACGACGGCGGCCAAAGCGGCGGTGACGTGGGTGGCGTGCGCGCCCAGCACGGCGAGGCTCAGCCAGCCGGTGATCGCGCCGTCGGCGGCCAGGCCGCACAGCCCGCAGAGCGCCAGGAACGCCGTCGCCATGTGCGAGACCGGCAGCGCCACCGCCACGCCGCCGACGAGGACGGCCAGCGCCAGCGCGAACGGCGACACCGAGGTCCAGCCCGCCACGGCCAGCACGGTCACCAGCACCGACGCGCCCAGCGCCACCCGCAGCGTCCACCCGGGCAGCACCGCGCCCATGGCTCCGGCCGGCGCCGTCATCGGCGGACTCCGCGGGCGTGGCGGCGCAGCCGGGCGAGGCTGAGCGCCAGTGCTGCCGGGTCGGCCGCGCTGACCGGAACGCCGGCCGCCTCGAGGGCGCGGATCCGCTCCTGCCGCTCCGCCAGCACCAGCCGGGCGGCCAGCGCCGTCGCGGCGTCGACGCCGTCGACCGACAGCGGGGACGGCAGCACGTCCACCACGAGCACCGGGTGCCCGCGCCGCCGCCAGGTGACGGCGAGCGTGCCGGGCGCGTCGTCGAGGAAGACCGAGGTGACCACCACGATCGCGCCGGGCGGCAGCGGCGGCGCGTGCCGTGGCGCCGGCAGCGCGTCGCCGGAGCCGGGCCGCCGGGTGTGCCGGGCCAGGTGCGTGCGCAGCCGCAGCAGGTGCCGTCGGCCGCTGCCGAGGTGGACGGGGTCGAGGGGGCGGGCGAGGTCGAGGACGCCGACGCGGTCGCCGTGCTCGATGTAGGCGGCCGCGACCGACGCGACGGTGTCGACGGCGATGTCGATGCTGCTGCGGGCCGGCGCGTGGTCGCCCTCGTGCGTCGCGGCGACCTCGAGCCAGGTCGCGACGTCGGCACCCAGGTCGAACCGGTTGTCCAGGCAGCACACGACGTCGGCGTCGGCATCGACCAGCGTGTGCCGGGCGAAGAGCGTCTCGCGCGGGCCGGCCTGCCGCGCCGTCACCCGCCAGTCGATGCGCCGCAGCCGGTCGCCGGGCTGGAACGGCGACACGTCGTGCAGCTCGGTGCCCTCGCCGGGACGGCGGGTCCGGTGTGCGCCGACCATGCCGGCCGGCCGCGGCGGCAGTGCCCCGGGCGGCAACGCGGCGGCGACCCCGGGCAGCACTTGCGCCGTCGTCGCCGTCCCCGGCACCGGGCCGGCCACGAGCAGGCCGTCGGCGGCGGCCGCGAGGTGGTCCGGCCGGGCCAGCAGCTGGGAGCCCCACAGCGCCGACGTCACCTCGGTCACCAGCTGCCGCTCGGCGGATTCGGGGGCGGCGACGGTGACGGTGTGCGCCTCGGCCCCGGTCTCGGCCGCGGCGAGGACCGTCGTGACCAGCTGGGCGTCGGACGGCCCGACGACGACGGCGACCGCCGCCGGCAGCCCGACGTCCATGACCCGCGGGCCGGTGGCGCGCACGTCCGGCGGCGGGCGGCGGCCCCGGCGTCCGGCCGTCCCGCCCAGCGCCAGCGCGGTGCCGGCGACCAGCGGGACGCCCAGCAGCACCAGGTCGGCGCGGCCGAGCGTCACGCCCGTAGCGGCCAGCAGCGCCGGCAGCAGCAGCGACCGCGCCAGGGCCGGGCTGGCCCGCCAGCGGTACTCGCGGATCATCGGGCGTCCCCGGTCATCGGACCGAGGCCGGCCCGGGGACCTGGTCGAGCACGTCGGCGACGATGTCGGCGGTGCGCAGCCGAGTCGTCCACGCCTCCGGGGTCAGCGTCAGCCGGTGCGCCAGTGCGGGCACGGCGACCTCCTTGACGTCCTCGGGCAGCACGAAGTCGCGGCCGTCGAGCACGGCCAGGGCCCGCGACGCGAGCAGCAGGGCCAGCGACCCGCGGGGCGACGCGCCCACCTCGACCGCGCGGTGCCGCCGGGTCGCGGTGGCGAGGTCGACGCAGTAGGCGACGACGGAGGGGTCGGCGTCGACGGACTCGACCCCGGCCTGCAGGGCGCGCACCGTCTCGGCGTCGACCACGGGCTCGACGTCGGCCGCCTCCTGCCGCCGGGCCATGCGGCGCAGCAGCACCTCGGCCTCGTCCGGCGGCTCGAGGTACCCGGCCGACAGTCGCAGCATGAACCGGTCGAGCTGGGCCTCCGGCAGCGGGTAGGTGCCCTCGTACTCCACCGGGTTCGACGTCGCCAGCACGTGGAACGGCCGCGGCAGCGCGAACGTGCGCCCCTCGACCGTCGTCTGCCGCTCGGCCATGGCCTCGAGCAGCGCCGACTGCGTCTTCGGCGGCGTGCGGTTGATCTCGTCGGCCAGCAGCAGGCCGGCGAAGACCGGGCCCGGCCGGAAGCTGAACTCGCGGGTGCCCGGGTCCCACACGAACGAGCCGGTGACGTCGCCGGGGAGCAGGTCCGGCGTGCACTGCAGACGTCGGAACTCCAGCCCCAGCGCGGCGGCCAGGCTCCGCGCCGCCAGCGTCTTGCCCAGTCCCGGCACGTCCTCGAACAGCACGTGCCCGCCCGCGAGGATCGCCGCCAGCGCGAGCCGCAGCGTCCGGCGCATGCCGACGACCGCGGTGCCGACGCCGTCGAGGACGGCCGACCCGACCCGGGCGACCTCGGCGACAGGGAGGGCGGTGCTGCTGGCAGACGTCATGGGCGGGCTCCTTCGCCGGGCTGGTCGAGCGTGCGGTGCTGGTCGAGTCGTTCGATGGCGGTGACGACGGCGTCGGCGTCGCGCAGGCTCGGGCGCAGCGTCCCCTCCGACAGCGCCGCGTGCACGTCGGCGCCGAGTGCCCGGACCGCACGCGGGTCGTCCCACTCGGCGCCCAGGCGGCGCAGCCGGGTCGCGGCGAGCGAGCGCAGCCGGTGCTGCAGGGCGGGGTCGTAGTCGTTCTCGTAGCGGCGCAGCCGGTTCGCCAGCCGCCAGACCTGGGCGGAGCCGCCGCCCGACGGCGCGTGCGGGCGGTCCGGCCAGGTGCCGTACCAGCCGGCCGGGATGCCGAGCGTCGCCGCGACCCCGGCCGCGACGCAGAGGGCGATGACCGCGGGCCGCACGCCCTGGACGCCGAACGCCCAGGCCAACAGCCCGGCGGCCGCGCCGAGCAGCACGGCGCGGACGACCATCCCGCGGCTCACCCGGCGCCTCCCACCGTGCTCGCCGATCCGAGCGTCCCCACCAGCGTCTCCAGTGCGTGCCGGGCCGCCTCGACGTCCTGGGCGCCGAGATCGGGGCGGACGGCGAACCGGGCCCGGTGGTAGAGGCCCAGCAGGGTCGCGACGGCGTCCGGGTCGGCGTGGTGCCGGCGCAGCAGCGCGGCGGTGAACTCGGTGGGCGTCTGGGCCGGGCCGCGCGCCGCACCGCTGCCGGCCGCCGCCGACTCCAGCGCCAGCCAGGCGGCGATGACGGCGGCCGCGGCGTCCGGCGCCGGCCCGCTGAGGGCCGTCGCGGCCGAGCGGGCGCCGTCGCGCAGGTCCTCGACCGGATCGGGCAGCGCCTCGACGTGGCCGCCGAGCGGGGTCCGGCGGCGGGCGGCTCGCAGCCGGAGGTCCGGCACCACCCGGCGCACGATGCAGTAGACGAGGTAGACGGCGGCGGCGACGGCCGCCAGCACGACGACCTGCCAGGGCACGTCGATGCCGGGAGCGCCGTCGTCGAGCACCGGCTCCTCGGTCGGCGCGGCCGATGCGGTGGGCCCTGGCTCCAGCGGCACGACGTCGCCCGTGACCCCACCATCGCCGAGCCAGCCGGGCTCCTGCACGTCGACCGGGCCGGAGGCCAGCGCCAGCACCACCAGGAGCGCGGCCAGGGCGACGACGGCGGCCGCCAGCGGGCCGCCGGAGCGATGTCGCCCGGACCAGTGCATTGCCGCAATCCTCGCATATCACCGTGGTGCGGAACCGATTCGTGATCTGTCGTCGGGCACCCCAGGCGGGTAGCGTACGTTGATGGTCCGTCGGATACCTACGATCATCACTGGGTGACTCATGGCCGTGCAGGAGAAGGAACACCTCGAGGACGCCGAGTTCGAGCTGCCTGAGACGCGGGCCTCGATCAAGGTCCTCGGCTGGCTGCTCGCCATCGGCGGGGCCATCGGCACGGTCGCCTCGGCGATGCTCATCATCGAGCGCGTCTGGGTCCTCCAAGATCCGAACCACACCCCGTCGTGCAGCTTCAACCCCGTGCTCACCTGCGGTGCGGTCATGGACAGCTGGCAGGGGTCGCTGTTCGGCTTCCCCAACCCCGTCATCGGCGTCGCGGCGTTCCCCATCGTCGTCACGGCCGGGGTGGTCGCGCTGACGGGCGCCACACTGCCGCGCTGGTTCTGGCTCGGCCTCAACGCCGGCGCGCTGGGCGGCGCGGTCTTCGTCACCTGGCTGTTCACCCAGACCACGTACTACATCGGCGCACTGTGCCCGTACTGCATGGTCGTGTGGGTCGTCACCATCCCGATCTTCGTGTACACGACGGGCTACAACCTCTCCGAGGGTCACCTCAAGGCGCCCGCGTGGCTGCGCAAGGCCGTCGTCGAGAGCCGCGGCCTCATCGTCACCGTCTGGTTCCTCATCCTCGCGATCCTCATCACCATCGAGTTCTGGGACCGCTGGTACCTCGTCTTCTGAGTCAGTGGTGGTCGCCGGCGGGGGTCTCGCCGCGGGCGGCCGCCGCCTCGTGGCTGTCGTGCGCTCGCTCCACCAGGTCGAGCAGCCCCTCGGCGTCCCTGGCCATCTGCTTGTACTTCGGGCCGAGCTTCACGATCTCGACCTTCTCGTCGACGAGGCACTGGAAGATCCGCTCCCGCTCGGCGGGGTCGGCGGTGTACTCCGAGTCGAGGTAGGCCGTCGCGTGCCGCCGGGCGTTGGCGATCGCCGTCTGCGCCCGGCCCGTGCGGCTGACCAGCGACGCCACCACCGTCACCACGAGGACCACCACGATCACCGCCAGCGAGAGCCCGGTGCTGAGTTCGGCCACCTCGACCGGCTGCCCGTCGTTGACGAACGGCAGGTTGTTCTCGTGCAGCGCGTGCAGGATGAGCCGGACGCCGATGAATCCCAGGATCACGGCCAGCCCGTAGGACAGGTAGATCAGCCGGTCCAGCAGGCCGTCGATGAGGAAGTACAGCTGGCGCAGCCCGAGCAGCGAGAACGCGACGGCGGTGAAGACCAGGTAGACGTTCTGCGTGAGCCCGAAGATCGCCGGGATCGAGTCCAGCGCGAACAGCACGTCGGTGCCGGCCAGCGCCACCATGACCAGCAGCATCGGCGTCATCACGCGGCGCCCGCCGCGCTCGGTGAACAGCCGGCCGCCGTCGAAGGACGGGCTGGTGTGGAAGAACCGCCGGGCCGTGCGCACGGCGATGTTCTCGCCCTCGTCCGGCTCGCCGCCACTCGGCTTCAGCATGTTGCCCGCCGTCAGCAGCAGGGCGATCCCGAACAGGTAGAACACCCAGGCGAACGTGTTGATCAGCGCCGAACCGACGAAGATCAGGCCGGTCCGGGCGATCAGCGAGAACGTGATGCCGAACAGCAGCGCCTTCTGCTGGTACTCCCGCGGCACCCGGAAGCTGTGCAGCAGGATCAGGAACACGAACAGGTTGTCGACCGAGAGCGCCTTCTCGGTGATGTAGCCGGCGAAGTACTCCGCGCCCATGGTGGTGCCGCCGAGGATCAGCACGCCGACGCCGAACGCCACCGCGATGCCGACGTAGAGCGCCGACCACACCGCCGCCTCGCGCAGGGACGGAACGTGGGCCCGGCGCACGTGGAACACGTAGTCGAAGGCCAGCAGCGCGACGATCGCGGCCACCGTCGGGACCCACACCCAGCCCGGGACGTCCATGGCCACACACCCTAGGGGGACGAGTGCGCTATCCTGACAATGTGCGAGGCCTGCTGCTCCTTATCGGGCCGCGCTGACTGGTAGCGGACGCCCTCCAGCGGCGTCACGTCGGCGCGGCTGACCCCTCCTGCGTGAGGGGTCTTTCTTTTGTTCCAGGCCCCGACACCCACAGATGAGGGACGAATTCCGATGAGCCAGACGCAGACCGGCGCGACCACGCCGGCCGACGACGCGCCGTATCGCTACACCGCCGAGGTGGCCGGCCAGATCGAGCAGCGCTGGCAGGACCGCTGGGAGCACGAGGGCACCTTCGACGCCCCCAACCCCACCGGCCCGCTGGCCGAGCCCGGTACCGAGCTGCCGGCGAAGAAGTTCTTCGTCATGGACATGTTCCCGTACCCCTCCGGCAAGGGGCTGCACGTCGGGCACCCGCTGGGCTACATCGCCACCGACGTCTACGGCCGCTACCGCCGCATGCAGGGCGACAACGTGCTGCACGCGCTGGCCTACGACGCGTTCGGGCTGCCGGCCGAGCAGTACGCCGTGCAGACGGGACAGCACCCGCGCAAGACGACCGAAGAGAACATCGCGACCATGCGCCGGCAGCTGCGTCGGCTGGGGCTGGCGCACGACAACCGCCGCACGTTCGCGACCATCGACCCCGGCTACGTCCGGTGGACGCAGTGGATCTTCCTGCAGATCTTCGAGTCCTGGTACGACGACGTGGCCGGGAAGGCGCGCCCGATCTCCGAGCTGGTGGCCGCCTTCGAGTCCGGTGAGCGGCCAGTTCCGGGTGGCCGCGCGTGGTCCTCGCTGAGCCCGGTCGAGCAGCGGAGCATCGTCGACGACCACCGGCTGGCGTACGTGTCGGAGTCGCCGGTCAACTGGTGCCCCGGGCTGGGGACGGTGCTGGCCAACGAGGAGGTCACCGCCGACGGCCGCAGCGAGCGCGGCAACTTCCCGGTCTTCAAGCGCAACCTGCGGCAGTGGATGATGCGCATCACCGCGTACGCCGACCGCCTGATCGACGACCTCGAGCGCATCGACTGGCCCGAGAAGGTCAAGACGATGCAGCGCAACTGGATCGGCCGGTCCACGGGCGCCAACGTCCGGTTCGCCACCGACGCCGGCGACCTCGAGGTCTTCACCACCCGTCCCGACACCCTGTTCGGCGCGACCTTCATGGTGGTGGCGCCCGAGCACCCGCTGGTCGAGGCGCTGACGCCGTCGGCCTGGCCCGCCGAGGCCCGGCCCGCGTGGACCGGGGGGCACGCGACCCCCGCTGACGCCGTCGCCGCCTATCGTGCCGAGGCGAGCGCGAAGACCGAGGTCGAGCGCCAGACCGAGGGCCGCGAGAAGACCGGCGTGTTCACCGGGTCGTTCGCGGTCAACCCGGTCAACGGCGCCCGCATCCCGGTGTTCGTCGCCGACTACGTGCTGATGGGCTACGGCACCGGCGCCATCATGGCGGTGCCCGGCCAGGACGAGCGCGACTGGGAGTTCGCGACGCGGTTCGAGCTGCCGATCATCCGGACCGTGCAGCCGCCGGCGGACTTCGACGGCGAGGCGTTCGTGGGCGACGGGCCGGCCGTCAACTCCGCGAACGACGAGATCTCGCTGGACGGCCTGGGCGTCGCCGAGGCCAAGGCCTCGATCATCGCCTGGCTGGAGTCGATGGGCACCGGCGAGGGCACCATCACCTACCGGCTGCGTGACTGGCTGTTCAGCCGGCAGCGCTACTGGGGCGAGCCGTTCCCCGTCGTCTACGACGAGAACGACCAGCCCATCGCGATCCCCGACTCGCTGCTGCCCGTCGAGCTGCCCGAGGTGCCGGACTACTCGCCGCGCACCTATCCGCCGGACGCTGCCGACACCGAGCCCGAGCCGCCGCTGGCCCGCGTCCCCGAATGGGTCGACGTCGAGCTGGACCTGGGCGACGGCCCCAAGCGCTACCGCCGCGACACCAACACGATGCCCAACTGGGCCGGGTCGTGCTGGTACGAGCTGCGCTACCTGGACCCCACCAACACCGACCGCCTGGTCGACCCCGAGGTCGAGAAGTACTGGATGGGCCCGCACGGCGACGGCGACGCCGGCGGTGTCGACCTGTACATCGGCGGCGTCGAGCACGCCGTCCTGCACCTGCTGTACGCCCGGTTCTGGCACAAGGTGCTGTTCGACCTGGGCCACGTGTCCAGCGAGGAGCCGTTCCACAAGCTGTTCAACCAGGGCTACATCCAGGCCTACGCCTACGTCGACGAGCGCGGCCAGTACGTGCCGGCCGACCAGGTGGTGGAGTCCGGTGACGAGTTCCTGTTCGAGGGTTCGCCGGTCCAGCGCGAGTACGGCAAGATGGGCAAGAGCCTGAAGAACATGGTCACGCCCGACGACATGTACCGCGACTACGGCGCCGACACCTTCCGGGTGTACGAGATGTCCATGGGCCCGCTGGACCTGTCCCGGCCCTGGGAGACCCGCGCCGTCGTCGGGTCGCTGCGGTTCCTGCAGCGGGTCTGGCGCAACATCGTCTCCGAGCAGACCGGTTCGGTGGTCGTCGGCGCCGGCCCGGCCGACGAGGCGACCAAGCGGGTGCTGCACCGCACCATCGACGCCGTCCGGACCGAGATGGAGGCGATGCGGTTCAACACCGCCATCGCCCGCATGATCGAGCTGAACAACCACCTGACGAAGCTGGACGCCGTCCCGCGCGAGGCCGCCGAGGCGCTGGTGCTGATGATGGCGCCCGTCGCCCCGCACGTCGCCGAGGAGCTGTGGTCGCGGCTGGGCCACCCGGACTCCCTGGTGCGCGAGCCGTTCCCGGTCGCCGACCCGGTGTACCTGGTCGAGGACACCGTCACCTGCGTGGTGCAGGTCGCCGGCAAGGTCCGCGACCGGCTGGAGGTGCCGCCGTCGATCAGTGAGGCCGACCTGCGCGCGCTGGCGCTGGAGTCCGAGGCGGTGCGACGGTCACTGGACGGACGGCCGGTGCGCACGGTCGTCGTGCGGGCGCCCAAGCTGGTCAACGTCGTCCCGGGCTGACCCCTTGACGGGGCGGGTCGCGGTCGTCACGGACTCGACGGCACACCTGGCGGCCGGCGACGTGGAGTCGCACGGCCTCCGGGTGGTGCCGCTGCAGGTGGTGGTCGACGGTGTCGCCGTCGACGAGGACTCTGGTTTCGGTCCTCGGGAGGTCGCGGCGGCGTTGCGGTCGCATGTGCCGGTGACGACGTCGCGGCCGAGCCCGCGGGCGTTCCTGGACGTGTACGAGTCGCTCGCCGCTTCGGGCTCCACGGCCGTCGTGTCGGTGCACATCTCCGGCAGCCTGTCGGGGACGGCGGACGCGGCCCGGCTGGCGGCCCGCGACGCGCCGGTCCCCGTGCACGTCGTCGACTCGCGGTCGCTGGGCATGGGGCTCGGGTTCGCGGTGCTGGTGGCCGCTGACGCGGCTTCGCGCGGGCTGATGGCGGACGAAGTGGCGGCGCTGGCGCTGGACCGGGCGGTGCGGTCGTCGGCCTTCTTCTACGTGGACACGCTGGAGTACCTGCGCCGCGGCGGCCGCGTCGGCGCTGCTTCTGCCGTCGTGGGGACGGCGCTGGCGATCAAGCCGCTGCTCCACCTGCGCGACGGCTGGGTCGACCTGCTCGAGAAGGTCCGCACGTCGGCACGGGCGCGGGCGCGGCTCGAGGACCTCGCGGTCGCGCGGGCGGTGGCGGGTTCGGAGGCCGGGAAGGGTGGGCGGGTCGACGTGGCGGTGCACCACCTCGACAACGCCGGCCGCGCCGACGAGCTGGCCGCCCGCCTGGCCGACCGGCTTCCGTCGGTCGGGACCGTGGTGGTGACCGAGGTGGGTGCCGTCATCGGGGCGCACGTCGGGCCGGGCATGCTGGCCGCGGTGATCAGCCCGCGCTGAGTTCGTTGTCGGGCGTTCGGTTGTCGGTGCCGGGTGGCAGGCTGCGGTGCATGCCGCGTGCCTCCGAGATCTTCAACATCGCGTTCGACGCCGCAGACCCGCGCCGGCTGGCCGAGTTCTGGGCCGTCGCGCTCGGGTATCAGCTCGAGCCGCCGCCCGACGGGTTCGGAACCTGGGAGGAGGCGCTGGTCGCCTGGAACGTCCCCGAGGCCGACTGGGACAGCGCGAGCGCCATCATCGATCCCCGGGGCGTGCTGCCGCGGCTGCTCTTCCAGAAGGTGCCCGAGCCGAAGACCGCCAAGAACCGCGTCCACCTCGACGTCCGCGGCTGGCGGTACGGCGCCGGCGGCGAGGTGCCCCCCGAGGCCGAGCGCCTCGCCGCGGCCGCCGCCAAGGTCGCCGAACTGCTCGCCGCCGGCGCGACGGTGGTCGCAACGGTGGAGGAGTACGGCAACACCTGGACGGTCCTGCAAGACCCCGAGGGCAACGAGTTCTGCGTGACCTGAGCGGCCGGCGTCGTTGCTGAGTCGGCTGCTGGGGTGCGGTGCTGCCGCCGCCGTGCCGTCGTGCTCGGGAATCCGGCCGACGCTCGGGAATCAGGCGCGTGGGCGCCCGGAAAGCACGCCAAGCGCCGGAATCCCGAGCGTCCGCCTGGTTCCCGAGCGTCCGCTGCGTCGGCGGGCATCGGTGGCCACGGCCGGATGCTGCCGCCGCGACCGAGCCGGGCGCGAGCGCTTGTCCACAGCTCTGACCAGTTCTTTCAGCTGTCCACAGAAGCCGGTTCCGGCGGTCGCGGCGGTCGGTGCCGCGGCCTAGCGTCGCTGGCATGCGATCGCTGCGCTCCCGCCCCGCCGACGACCGGACGGCGGCGCTCGCGCGCGCCCGGGTGGCGCACTTGGCCGGTTCGACCCGCCGCGGCTTGGATGGGAACGCCGCGGTCGCAGCCGGGGTCGAGGACGGCGGGCCTTCGAGCGCCGCCCGCCACGAAGGGAGGACCGACGAACTCGCGAACGACGGTCGTCGTCCTCGTCACGCCACCTCCCGCCCGCGGCGGGCGGCCCGGCCGCCGGTAGACGCCGTCGACTCGGGCGGCCCGGCGGCGTGGTTCGACCCCGCACCTGCCGATCGGCTCGATCCCGATCCTCAGACCGAGCCGGGGCGCGGGCCGGAGCTCGGGCCAGAGCAGCACGGCCCGGCGGCGCCGTGGGACGAGCCGGCGTCGGCGCAGGCCATCGAGGACGACGCCGCGCGGTCGCCGGAGTGGCTGGACGGCCTGAAGGACCGGCTGCCGTTCGCCGTCCGGCCGCGGGCCGGGCTGGAGCGGACCCACCTGGCGGTCATCGTGCTCGTGGTGCTGGTCGGCCTGATCAGCGCGACAGTGCTGTTCCTGCTGGCCCGCCCCGAAGTCGTCCCCATCGAACCCGAGCTCGTCGCCACCGGAAGCCACACCGCCACCGAGACCCCGCCGCCGAGCGACCCGACGCCGGCCCCCACAGAGTCAGCCGCGCCGGGCCCGGCCGCGCCCGACGCGGCCATCGTCGTGCACGTGGCCGGGCTGGTCGCGCGGCCCGGGGTGCTCGAACTGCCGGCCGGCTCCCGCGTGGTCGACGCCATCGAGGCGGCCGGCGGCGCGACGCCCGAGGCCGACCTGACCCCGATCAACCTCGCGCGCGTCCTCACCGACGGCGAGCAGGTGCTCGTCACCGCCGACCCGCCGCCGCAGGCCGCTCCGCCCGCCGCCCCACCCGGCTCCACCGCACCCGCACCCACGGCGCCGGTCAACCTCAACACCGCCACCGGCACCGAGCTCGAGACGCTGCCCGGCATCGGCCCCGCCCTCGCCGGCCGGATCCTCGAGTGGCGGACCCAGAACGGCCGCTTCACGACCGTCGGCGAGCTGCGCGAGGTCTCGGGCATCGGCGAACAGCGCTTCGCCCAGCTCGAACCCCTGGTGACGGTATGACGACCACTCCGCCGGCCACCCCGACGACCACGCCGCCGGATGCCGCCCCCGCCGAGCCACTGGACCTGCGGCTCGTGCCGGCAGCGCTCGGACTCTGGATCGGCGCCCTCGCCGGCGTCCTCGTCCCGCTCCGCGACGGCCTCGCGGGGTGCGCCGTCGTCCTGCTCGTCGCCGCGGCGGTCCTGGTCCGCGCCCGCCTCGCCCCACCGGCTCGCCGCGCCGTCGTCGCCGCGAGCCTGTGCCTCCTCGCCGGCTTCGCCGTGGGCGCCGCCCGAGCCGCACCCGTCTGGACCGGCCCCGTCACCGCCCTCGCCGCCGCAGGCGCGCACGTCGAGGTCGACGGCACCATCGAACGCGACCCGGTCCTGCGCGGCAGCGGTCCCATGGGCGAGGAGGCAGCCGCCACCCAGTACGTCGTCGGGCGCATCCGGGTCGACCAGGTCACCGGCCGCGGCGACACCCACCGCGTCGACGTGCCGGTCCTGCTGGTCAGTGGCGACCGCGAGTGGGCCGATCTCCTGCCGGGCCAGCGCATCCGCGTCGAGGGACGCCTCGAGTCCACCGACCACCCGCGCGACGACGTCGCCGCGGTGTTCCGCCCCTATACCGGGCCCGACGAGCGGGCGACCGGCCCGCCCAGCGCCGCCAGCCGCGCCACGGAGCCGTTCCGAGCCGGGCTGCGCGAGGCCGTCGACGGCGTCCCGCCCGACCCGCGCGGTCTGGTGCCCGGCCTGGTCATCGGCGACGAGTCGCTGCTCTCCGACGACCTCCGCGACGCCATGACGGTCGCCGGGCTGACGCACCTCACCGCGGTGTCCGGCACCAACGTCGCGATCGTGCTGGTCGTGGCGCTCGGGCTGGCCCGCTGGCTGCGGGTCCGCGGCTACGCGCTGCCGGTCGTCGGCGTGTTGTGCGTGCTCGCGTTCGTCCTGCTCGCGCGGCCGGAGCCGAGCGTGCTGCGGGCCGCCGCCATGGGCCTGGTCGCCGTCGTGGGGCTGGCCCTCGCCGGGCGTCGGCGCGGGCTGCCGGCGCTGGCCGCCGCGGTCGTCGTGCTGGTGCTCGTCGATCCGTGGCTGGCCCGCAGCGCCGGGTTCGCGCTCTCGGTGCTGGCGACGGCGGGCATCCTGCTGCTGGTCCCGGCGTGGACGCGGTCGCTGACCTGGCTGCCGCGCCCGCTGGCCCTCGCGGTCGCCGTCCCGCTCGCGGCCCAGGTCGCCTGCACGCCGATCGTCCTCGGGCTGTCCGGGCAACTGAGCCTGGCCGCGCTGCCGGCGAACATGCTGGCCACTCCCGCGGTAGCGCCGGCGACGGTTTTCGGCGCGGCCGCCGCCGTGGTGAGCCCGGTCGCGGCGCCGGTCGCGACGGCGTTCGCCTGGCTGGCGGCCCTGCCGGCCTGGTGGATCGCCGCGGTCGCGCGCTGGTTCGCCGGCCAGCCCGGCGCCGTGCTCCCGTGGCCGCCGGGCGCGGGCGGTGTGGTGGTCGCCGTCGTCCTCGCGGTCCTGGCGCTGCTGGCCGTGCCGCTGGTGCTGCGCCGCCCGGTCGTCACGGTCGCGGCGGGGACGGTGCTGGTGATCGGTCTGCTGAAGGCGGTCCCGACGCCGGGCTGGCCGCCGCCCGGCTGGCTGGTCGTCGCGTGCGACGTCGGACAGGGCGACGCGCTCGTCCTGCGCGCCGGTGAGCGCTCCGCCGTCGTCGTCGACACCGGGCCGGAGCCGCGGCTCGTCCGCCGGTGCCTCGACGGGCTCGGGGTGCGGCAGGTGCCGCTGCTGGTCCTCACGCACTTCCACGCCGACCACGTCGGCGGGTTGGCCGGCGTGCTCGCCGGTCGCGAGGTCGGCCGGGTCCTGGTGTCGCCGCTCGACGATCCGCCCGCGGTCGCCGACGGGGTCAGGCGGCGGCTGGCGGCCGACGGCGTCCCGGTGACGGTGCCGCGGGCCGGTGACCTGCTGCGCGTGGGGGAGCGGCTGACGCTCGACGTACTCGGGCCCGTCCGACTCACCGAGACCGACGAGTCCGAGTCCAACAACGCCAGCCTGGTCATCGAGGCCGGGGTCGACGGCGTCAGCGTCCTACTGACCGGCGACATCGAGCCGTCGGCGCAACGGGCGCTGCTGCGCGCCGAGCCGGGGCTCGACACCGACGTGCTCAAGGTCGCCCACCACGGCTCGCCGCACCAGGAGGCCGAGCTGCTCACCGCCCTCGACGCCCGCGTGGCGCTGATCAGCGTCGGCGAGAACGGCTACGGACACCCGTCGCCTCGGGTGCTCGACGCCCTGCGCGCCGGCGGGGTGCGGGTCTACCGCACCGACGAGCACGGCAGCGTCGCGGTCGTCCGCACCGGCGACGGCGGGCTGGGGGTGACGACGGGCGGGCCGAGGTCGGGACCGGCGCCACGGCGATCGGTGAACGGGCGGCGACGGTGTCGGTGGGACGTGTCATGCTGTGACGCGACATGGCTGCGCTATCCACCGATCCCCTCGTCCCGGTCACCCTCGTCTTCGGTCCCGAGACGCTGCTCGCCGAGCGTGCCGCGGGCGCCGTCGTCCGGGCGGCGCGGGCCGCCGACGCCGACACCGACGTGTCCCAGGTCGCCGGCTCCGAGCTGACCCCCGGAGCCCTGGCCGAGCACGTCAGCCCGTCGCTGTTCGCGACCAGCCGGGTGCTGCTGGTCAACGACGTGCAGGACGTCACCGAGGCGGTCGGCGACATCCTCGTGGGCTATGTGCAGTCGCCCATCCAGGACATCCACGTCGTGCTGCTGCACCCGGGCGGCGTCAAGGGCAAGAAGCTGCTCACCGCGCTGCGCAAGGCCGGCGTGCACGAGGTCCCCGCCGAGCGCCTCACCCGCCCCGACGACCAGGTCGCGTTCGTGCGGGCCGAGGTCCGCCGGGCCGGGGGCCGCATCGACGAGCCCGCCGCCCGCCAGCTGGTCGAGTCGGTCGGCGGCGACCTTCGCGGCCTCGCCTCGGCGGCCGGCCAGCTCGCCGTCGACGCGCCGGACGGCCAGGTCACCGGCCACGTGGTCTCGATGTACTTCGAGGGCCGCGCCGAGGTCAAGGGCTGGGTGGTCGCCGACCGCGCCGTCGAGGGCCGCACCGGCGAGGCGGTCGAGCAGCTGCGCTGGGCGCTCGAGACCGGCACCGACCCCGTCCTGGTGACGGGTGCGCTCGCGACGTCGCTGCGGTCCCTGGCCCGGCTGGCCGGCGCGCCGCGCGGCATGCGCGACGCCGACGTCGCCCGCGACCTCGGCATCCCGCCGTGGAAGATCCGCGTGCTCCGCGGCCAGCTCCGCGGCTGGACGCCGAACGGCCTGTCCCAGGCCATCCGGGCGGTCGCCGAGGCCGACCTCGCGGTCAAGGGCGGCGGCAACGACTCCGCGCTCGCCCTCACGACGGCGCTGGTCGCCATCGGCACCGCCCGCGCGGCCTGACGAACTCCCGGCCGCCGACGGTGTGACGTCGCTGCGGAATCACTGTGAGATCGCTGCTGCTCTGACGACAGTTCCGCCACATCGTCACTGCAATGAACCCACATCGTTTGGCTGCGCTGTCGACGGGTGACGCCGCTGCGGCCGGGGGCGTGGGCCGTAGCTGTTGCCCGGGCGACAGCTACGCCACCCGGCGGCGACAGCTACGCCACACACCAGGCGACGCGGGCGCACGACGACGGCGCCGCCCTCCCAGAGGGGAGGCGGCGCCGTCGAGCCGAAGTGGGCCCGGCCTCAGAGCGAGGCGGCCCGCTTGGAGATCGAGGACTTGCGGTTGGCCGCCTGGTTCTTGTGGATGACGCCCTTGGAGACGGCCTTGTCGAGCTGCCGGTTGGCGGCGCGAGCGGCCTCGGTGGCCTTCTCGGTGTCGCCGGCGTCGGCGGCCTCGTGGAACTTGCGGATCGACGTCTTCAGCGACGACTTCACGGCCTTGTTGCGCAGCCGCGCCTTCTCGTTGGTGAGAATCCGCTTCTTCTGGGACTTGATGTTCGCCACGAACTGATGCCTTTGGTCGGTCCGGATAGGTCGTGAGGGCGTCGGTCTTCTCCGGGACACGCGTCGGCGGGGAAACCGTCGCGGCGGCAAGGAGTCGGCCGGGCGCGTCCGCGACCTGGGCCGACGCGCAGCCGCCAACAATACCAGCGCCCCGCCTCACCAGCCAATTCGGCGTCAGTTCCAGCCGTAGCGCGAGCGCAGTGCGTCGATGACGGCGTCGAACTGATGGCGGTCGAGGGCCGACGCCTCGCGGCGCATGCCGTCGGGGTGGACGCGCAGGACCCGGCTGACGTCGACCCACGAGGGCCGGTGCTCGCCGTCCCAGCGGCCGGAGCCGACGCCGACCCAGTCGCGCTCGCCGTCGTGATCCTTGCTGGTCAGCTGGACCGCCAGCAGGGTGCCGCCGGGCTCGCGCGCCACGATGAGGACGGGCCGGTCCTTGCCGCGGCCGTCGTTCTCCTCGTACGGCACCCAGGTCCAGACGATCTCGCCCGGGTCGGGGTCGCCGTCGGTGCTCGGGTTGTACGACGTGTGGACGGCGCCGACGGAGTGCGCCTCGGTGGTCGCGTTCGAGCCGAACTGCCCGGGCGACTCCTCGCCGTCGTGACCGCCCGAGCCGCCGCGGGGCGGGCGGGGGTCCGACGGGCGCGGGCGCCGGTCGTCGCGGCGGCGCTTGGGCGGGGTCAGCAGGGTCCGGACGAGGTCACGGAGGAGGCGGGCCACGTCGGCACTGTAGCGCCGCGACCCGCCGCCCGGCTCACTCTTCGGCGGACGACGACGAGGACGGCGGCGACGGGCCCGACGGCGGCCGGCCGCGGCGGGGGAGCGGTCCGGCGTTCCTCGGCTCGCGCCCTGCCGCCCGCAGCGCGTTCCGCAGCACCAGCTCGACCTGGGCGTTGACGCTGCGGAACTCGTCCTGCGCCCAGCGGGTGAGCGCCTCGTGGACGGCCGGGTCGAGGCGGAGCAGGACGGCGTGCCGCTCGCGCCGTCCGCCCGAGCGGCCCCCGTCAGCAGGCGAAGCCACCGCGATCAGGTGTAGAGGCTGCCGGCGTTGACGACCGGCGTGGCCCGCTGGTCGCCGCAGAGCACGACGAGCAGGTTGGAGACCATGGCCGCCTTGCGTTCCTCGTCGAGCGTGACGACGTTCTCGCGTTCCAGCCGCGACAGCGCGAGCTCGACCATGCTGACGGCGCCCTCGACGATCCGCTCGCGCGCCGCGACGATGGCGCTGGCCTGCTGGCGCTGGAGCATGGCCTGGGCGATCTCCTGCGCGTAGGCGAGGTTGCTGATGCGCACTTCGAGGATCTCGACGCCGGCGACGGCGACCCGGGCGGCGACCTCGTGGGCGAGCTCGCCGGACACGACGTCGGTGGAGCCGCGCAGCGACGTGCCCTGGTCGTTCGGGTCGTCGTACGGGTGGGTGGTGGCAACGTGGCGCAGCGCCGACTCGGACTGCACCTGGACGAAGTCGCGGTAGTCCTCGACGGCGAACGAGGCGCGCGCGGTGTCGGCGACCTGCCAGACGACGATGGCGGCGATGTTGACGGGGTTGCCGTCGGCGTCGTTGACCTTGAGCTCGGCGGTCTCGAAGTTGTTCACCCGCACCGACACCGGCCGCCGGGTGGTGAACGGGACGACCCAGACCAGCCCGGTGCGCCGGACGGTGCCGATGTAGCGCCCGAAGAACAGGATGACGCGCGTCTGGCCGGGCTGGATGACCACCAGCGGCGACGCCAGCAGCGCCGCCACCAGCAGCGCGAGCACCACCAGTCCGGCCCGGCCGCCGGACACCCCGGCCCAGTCCTCGTTCTCGAACGCGTCGCGCAGCGACGGCGCCAGCTGGACGATCTGCCAGACGGCGTAGACGACGGCTGCGAGCGCCAGGAACAGCGCGAAGAAGCCGCTCATGGCCCACGCGCGGTGCTCGTCGACGTCGATGCGGTGCCCCGCCCGGCCCACCGGCGCCGGACCGGGAGCGGCCCCGGGCGCGGAACCGGGCGCCGAGCCGGGAACGTCCACAGGGGTCTCGGTCATGTCTCCTCCAGGTGATCGCGGCCGAACCCCGGCAGCGCGATAGCTAAGTGATATCACTTTTCTGGCGAGCCCGCATCACCGACCATGGGATGATGTCTGCTGCGGGCAGGACGACGAACCCTGCCCGGAACCCACACCGAAGCCACACCCAAGCCCGAGGAAACCTGCGTGCCAGTCAGTGAGAACGCGCCGCTGCCGTCGGCGACGCCGCCGGAGCTGATCCGGAACTTCTGCATCATCGCCCACATCGACCACGGCAAGTCGACGCTGGCGGACCGGATGCTGCAGCTCACCGGCGTCGTGGACGATCGGTCCATGCGCGCGCAGTACCTCGACCGCATGGACATCGAGCGCGAGCGCGGCATCACCATCAAGAGCCAGGCGGTACGGCTCCCGTTCGCCTCGCAGGCGCCGGAGAACAACGGCACCACCTATGCGCTCAACCTCATCGACACCCCCGGGCACGTCGACTTCTCCTACGAGGTCAGCCGCAGCCTGGCGGCATGCGAGGGCGCGGTCCTGCTGGTCGACGCCGCGCAGGGCATCGAGGCGCAGACGCTGGCCAACCTGTACATGGCGCTCGAGAACGACCTCACGATCATCCCGGTGCTGAACAAGATCGACCTGCCGGCGGCGCAGCCGGAGAAGTACGCCGCGGAGCTCGCCCACCTCATCGGCGGCGACCCCGACGACGTCCTGCGCGTGAGCGGCAAGACCGGCGAGGGCGTGCTCGAGCTGCTCGAGCGCGTGGTCGCCGACGTGCCGGCGCCGGTGGGCGACCCCGACGCCCCGGCCCGGGCCATGATCTTCGACAGCGTCTACGACTCCTACCGCGGTGTCGTCACCTACGTCCGCGTCATCGACGGCAAGCTGACGCCGCGCGAGCGCATCCTCATGCTGTCGACCAAGGCCACCCACGAGCTGCTCGAGATCGGTGTCATCTCGCCCGAGATGCGCCCCGGCGCCGGGCTCGGCGTCGGCGAGGTCGGCTACCTCATCACCGGCGTCAAGGACGTCCGCCAGTCGAAGGTCGGCGACACCGTCACCGACGCCGCGAAGCCGGCCACCCAGGCGCTGGGCGGCTACCGCGACCCGAAGCCCATGGTGTTCTCGGGTCTCTACCCGCTCGACGGCTCCGACTACCCGGACCTGCGCGAGGCGCTGGACAAGCTCAAGCTCAACGACGCCGCGCTGGTCTACGAGCCCGAGACCTCGGTGGCGCTCGGCTTCGGATTCCGCTGCGGCTTCCTGGGCCTGCTGCACCTCGAGATCGTCCGCGAGCGGCTCGAGCGCGAGTTCGGCCTCGACCTCATCTCGACCGCGCCCAACGTCGTCTACCAGGTCACCATGGAGGACGGCGCCGAGCACATCGTCACCAACCCCAGCGAGTTCCCGTCGGGCAAGATCGCGTCGGTACGCGAGCCGGTCGTCCGGGCCACGCTGCTGGCGCCCAGCGAGTTCGTCGGCACCATCATGGAGCTGTGCCAGGCCCGCCGCGGCACGCTGCTCGGCATGGACTACCTGTCCGAGGACCGCGTCGAGCTGCGCTACACCCTGCCGCTGGCCGAGATCGTCTTCGACTTCTTCGACGCGCTGAAGTCGCGCACCCGCGGCTACGCCAGCCTCGACTACGAGCCCACCGGCGACCAGGAGGCCGACCTCGTCAAGGTCGACATCCTGCTACACGGCGACCCCGTCGACGCCTTCAGCGCCATCGTCCACAAGGACAAGGCCTACGCGTACGGCGTCGCCATGGCGGGCAAGCTCAAGGACCTCATCCCACGCCAGCAGTTCGAGGTGCCCATCCAGGCCGCCATCGGCGCCCGCGTCATCGCCCGAGAGAACATCCGCGCCATCCGCAAGGACGTCCTCGCCAAGTGCTACGGCGGCGACATCACGCGGAAGCGGAAGCTGCTCGAGAAGCAGAAAGAGGGCAAGAAGCGCATGAAGATGGTCGGCCGGGTCGAGGTGCCGCAAGAGGCGTTCATCGCGGCACTCTCGTCCGACAGCGGCGGCTCCTCGAGCTAGCCGACCGGCGGTCCTGGCGGGAAGCCGAGGTGGGCCAGCGCCTGCCGCAGCACGATGCCGTGGCCGCCGAGCATCTCCTTCTGCAGGCCGTCGTCGGCGGCCTCGGACGGCGACAGCCAGATGAGGTCCAGCGCGTCCTGACGCGGCGCGCAGTCGCCGGCCACGGGGATGACGAACGCCAGCGCCACGGCGTGCTGGCGCGGGTCGTGGTACGGGGTGACGCCCGGTGTGGGCAGGTACTCGGCGACGGTGAACGGCGACGGCGACACGGGGATCCGCGGCAGGGCGTGCGGTCCGAGGTCCTTCTCGATGTGCCGCACGAGAGCGTCGCGGATGCGCTCGTGGAACAGCACCCGGCCGGCCACCAGCTCGCGCCGGATCTCGCCCTCGGGGGTCGAGCGCAGCAGCAGGCCGACGGACGTCGCGACGCCGGTGTCGTCGACCCGTACGGGGACCGCGTTGACGTAGAGGATCGGGAGGCGCCGGCGCGCGGACGCGAGCTCGTCCGGGGTGAGCCAGTTCTCGTGGGAGTCGACCGCCGTCTGGTTCATGGGGTCAGTTCTACACGGGACGATCACGTCCGGTTGAGGAACCCGATCACCGTCGCCGTCCACCACGCCACTTGTGACGCCGTCGCCATGATCAGACCGGCTCGCAGCAGCCGCCGCGACGGCACCGTGCGGGCGGCCAGCCGCCGGCTCACGGCGAGCGCCAGCACGCCCACGACGCCCGCGACCCCGACCATCCCGATCTTGACGAGCGTGATGGTGGAGCCGAAGTCCGGCGACAACAGCATCCCCGACAGCATCAGCCCGCCGAGACCCAGCCAGATCGGCACCGCCAGCGCGGTCGCCGTCGTGACGACCTCGCGCAGCGTGCCCTTGCCGAACTGCCAGCGCAGCCCGAACCAGTCGACCGCGAGGACGCTGCCGAGCCCGAGGACCACGCAGGCCAGGTGCACGAACTGCGCCACCGCGTGCACGGCCGGGGGCGGCTCCACCAGCACGCTGCCCAGCACGACGGCGGCCAGGACGAACAGCGTCGAGAACGCGAGTGCCACCTCACCCCTGGTGACGATCGGCTCGCGCGCCGGCCGGGTGACGGTGACGGCCGATGGCGCGGACGACGGCGACAACGCACTGCCCGCGGCCGCACCGGCGACCGCGGGCAACGACGTCATCGGCGCCGCCGCGGTGGCGCTACCCGCAGGCCGGCGCCGCAGCCAGCTGGGCACGGGCATCGTTGTATGCGCCGATGTTGACGGGGGCGGCCTCCCAGGAGGCGACCCAGAGGTCCTGGGCGTGCTGGGCGGTCATCTCGCCGTCGGCGTGGGCGGCCATGTTGTTGAGGTGGTTGGCCCAGTCCTGCAGGCCTGCCGTGGCGGCGTCGACGGCGGCGGTCACTGCGGTCTCGCGCTCGACGCAGGCGGCGGCCTGCTCGGCGATGTTCTCGGGGAGGTCGGCGGCGGCGAGCTCCTCGCAGGTGGGGAGCGCCTGGTACTCCTCCAGGGCGGCGGTGGCCTGGGCGACGTCGTCGGGACCGGCGAGGCGGGTGCGCTTCCAGATGGCGCGCATCTCTTCCTGGCCGACGGTGCCGTTCAGCATGTCGGTGCGGGCCTGGACGTGCTCGCCCCAGTGCCCGATGCCGACGCCGGCCTTCTCGACGTAGGCGTCGCCGGCGGCGAGGCGGGTGGCACAGGCGCTGACGGAGTCACGTGCGGCCTGGGCGAGCTCGAAGGAGCCGGGGGTGGAGTCGCCACCCCGGGACGGAGCGTCGGCGCTGTCCACCCGGGACGCGTCGGCGGTGGCTGCTGATCCACCGCCGGGGTCGTCTCCGGTCAGCGCATTCACGGCGGCCCACCCGAGGAACGGGAGGCCGAGGACAACTACTGCGGCGATGACGATGCGGCCTCGACCGCGTCGCTGGCGTTTTCGTTGCCGTGGCAAAGTTTTACCCCCTTCAATCCTCGGGCATTTTGGCATAAATGCGTGATCAAATACACAGTGCGTTGTATCCACGGAGAATACGGACATTTCGATCTTGTGAGCTGGGGATTCTTCCGAGATCCGGGCGGTCGCGGCAGAGGATTTCTTGATCGTGATCAACAGCCTTCAGGCCTGTCCCGCCCATTGCGTCAATTCGTGAATGTGGATGTGACGAATCGTGAAGGAGGGGCGAAAGCGGACGCTGGAATTCACCCTCTGGTCACGTCGGCGTCGCCTCGGGTCCGATCCGGGGCGACAGAGTGACGGCCGTGCGCATCCTTCAGGCCGCCAATTTCGTCGCGCCGCACTCCGGTGGGATCCGGACGATGATGCGGC
The DNA here is from genome assembly GCF_014204975.1 of Jiangella mangrovi. NCBI lineage: Bacteria > Bacillati > Actinomycetota > Actinomycetes > Jiangellales > Jiangellaceae > Jiangella > Jiangella mangrovi. The sequence continues at coordinate 7,092,726 of NZ_JACHMM010000001.1, read as the reverse complement.
ACCTCGCCGACGGTTACGCCGCTGCCGGACACGAGGTCGTGGCGGTGGTGCCGGGGGAGCGCAACGCCACCCGGGCCACGTCGTACGGCCGCATCATCGAGATCGCCGCGCCGACCATCCCGTCCACCGGCGGCTACCGGATGATCACCAAATGGCGCATCGTCGAGGACCTCCTCGCCGTCGTCGCGCCGGACCGCGTCGAGGTGTCCGACCGCCTCACGCTGGCCCGCATCGGGCAGTGGGCCGCGCGCCGCAAGGTGCCGTCCGCCGTCTTCTCCCACGAGCGCCTCGACGCGCTGCTGCAGTTCCACCTCGGCCGCGCGGTGCCGACCCGGCAGATCGCCGACCACTGGAACCGCAAGCTGGCCGCGTCGTTCGACACCGTCGTCTGCACCACCCAGTGGGCGGCCGAGGAGTTCGTCCGGCTGGGCGTCGACAACCTCGCGCACGTGCCGCTGGGCATCGACCTCGAGACCTTCCATCCACGACGGCGTGACCTGCGGCTGCGTGCCGAGCTGGCCCGTGGGGCCGACGTCCTGATCGTCACCGCCGTGCGGCTGTCGCCGGAGAAGCGCCCCGACCTCCTGGTCCCCATGGTCGAGGAGCTCGTGCGGCGCGGCACCAGCGTGCGCATGGTCGTGTGCGGCGACGGCTCGGTCCGCGACATGGTCGCCGAGCAGGCCGAGGGCAACCCCGTCACCATGGCCGGTTTCGTCACCGACCGCGCGCAGCTCGCCTCGGTGCTGGCCAGTGCCGACGTCGTCGTCGCGCCGGGGCCGTACGAGACGTTCGGGCTGGCCGCGCTCGAGGCCATGGCCTGCGGCACGCCGGTCGTCGCCAGCGACCGCGGCGCGCTGCCGGAACTCGTCGTCGGCGAGTCCGGGAGGACGGCGCCGTCGGACCCCGTGGCCATGGCCGAGGCCGTGCTCGAGGTGGCCGCGGCGGGCCCCGAGGCGAGGCTGGCCGCGCGCCGCCGAGCCCAGGATTTCTCCTGGTCGGATACCGTTGAGGGAATGCTTGCGGTGCACGGTCTGCAGACCGCACAACGGGCTGCCCGCCAAGGGCACGGAAAAGATGAGGCACGGCGGAGACTGTCGCTGGAAGCTACCAGGTCGTAACCTTCCTCCACCTGGCCGGTTCCGGCGGGTCCCGTCAAGGGCGATTGGGAGGAAGCGCATGGGTCTGGGCACCACTGACAAGGCTGACCTCGTCGCGGTGCGACCGGCGTCGATCGGCAGGATGTTCCTCGACCGCGTCGAGGCCACGCCGAGCCGTGAGGCCTACCGCTACCCCGAGGGCGCCGGCTGGTCGTCGCTCACGTGGGACGAGACCAAGGACCGCGTCTGGGTGCTCGCCGCGGGGCTGCTCGACCTCGGCATCGAGCACGAGCAGCGGGTGGCCATCGCGTCGTCGACCCGCATCGAGTGGATCCTCGCCGACCTCGCCATCAACGTCGTCGGCGCGGCCACCACCACCGTCTACCCGACCACCACGCCCGAGGACGTCGCGTACATCCTCGGCGACTCCGACACCCGCGTCGTCTTCGCCGAGAACGCCGAGCAGGTCGCGAAGGTCGTCGAGCACCGAGAGAAGCTCCCGCAGCTGAGCCGCATCGTCGTCTTCGACGGCCACGGCGTCGACCGTCATGACGGCTTCGTGCTGAGTCTGACCGAGCTCGAGCAGCTCGGCCGGGCCGCGCTCGAGGCGCGCCCCGACGCCGTCGACGACGCCCTCGCCGCCGTCGGCCCCGAGACGCTGGCCACCCTCATCTACACCTCCGGCACCACCGGGCGGCCCAAGGGCGTCCGGCTGGTCAACGACAACTGGGTGTACGAGGGCGTGGCCGTCGACGCGTTCAAGATCCTCTCCGTCGACGACGTCCAGTACCTCTGGCTGCCGCTGTCGCACTCGTTCGGCAAGGCGCTCGAGGCCATCCAGCTGCGCATCGGTTTCGCCACCGCCGTCGACGGCAACCTCGACAACATCGTCGAGGGCCTGGGCGCGGTGAAGCCCACGTTCATGGCCGGCGCGCCGCGCATCTTCGAGAAGGTGCGCGCCCGGGTCATCACCGGCGTCGAGAACGAGGGCGGCGCCAAGGCGAAGATCTTCGCGTGGGCGTTCGGTGTCGGCGCCAAGGTGTCGGCGCTGCGCCAGCAGGGCAAGGAGCCCACCGGCCTGCTGAAGTTCCAGTACGACCTCGCCGACCGGCTGGTGTTCCACAAGATCAAGGCGCGCCTCGGCGGCAACATCCGGTTCTTCGTCAGCGGCGCCGCGGCGCTGTCCCGCGACGTCGCCGAGTGGTTCCACGCCGCCGGCATGCTCATCCTCGAGGGCTACGGCCTCACCGAGACCAGCGCCGCGTCGTTCGTCAACATGCCCTACGACTGCCGCTTCGGCACCGTCGGCCCGCCGGCGCCCGGCACCCAGGTGAAGATCGCCGACGACGGCGAGATCCTGCTCAAGGGCCCGGGCGTCATGCGCGGTTACCACAAACTGCCCGACGTCACCGCCGAGGTGCTCGACGCCGACGGCTGGTTCAGCACCGGCGACATCGGCGAGGTCGCCGACGGCTACCTGCGCGTCACCGACCGCAAGAAGGACCTCATCAAGACCTCCGGCGGCAAGTATGTCGCGCCGCAGGAGATCGAGATCATCTTCAAGGCGGTCAGCCCGCACGCCAGCCAGATCGTCGTGCACGGCGACACCCGCAACTACTGCGTCGCGCTCATCACGCTCGACCCCGACGCCCTCACCGACTGGGCGCAGCACCACGAGCTGGGCGGCCGGTCGTACGAAGAGCTCACCCAGGCGCCCGAGGTCCGTGCGCTGGTCCAAGGCCAGATCGACCAGCTCAATGGGCGGCTCGAGCGCTGGGAGACCATCAAGAAGTTCGAGATCCTGTCGCATGACCTCACCATCGAGAGCGGCGACCTCACGCCCAGCCTCAAGGTGAAGCGCAAGGCGGTCGAGAAGAAGTACATGGACATCCTCGACGGCATGTACGCCTGACGGTCTCGCTCGCGGTTTCGTTCCGGGGCCGCCGGGCGGGGACAATGGGACGTGCCTTCCACCCTGCCCGACGGCTCGCCCGCGCCTACTGACGGCTCGCTGCCGGCGTCGTCGCTGGACGGCGTCGGGACGCGGCCGTTCGGCGTGTACCTGCACGTGCCGTTCTGCACCACGCGGTGCGGCTACTGCGACTTCAACACCTACACCGCGTCGGAGCTGGGCGAGGCGCCTGGCGCGTCGCGCTCGTCCTGGGCCGACGGCGCCATCGCGGAGCTGCGCCTGGCCCGGCAGGTGCTCGGCGACGCCGACGTCCCGGTCTCGACGGTGTTCGTCGGCGGCGGGACGCCCACGCTGCTGCCGCCGTCCGACCTCGGGCTGGTGCTGCGCTTCCTGGGCGACGAGTTCGGGCTGGCGCCGGGTGCCGAGGTGACGACGGAGGCCAACCCGGAGTCCGTCGACGCCCGGTCGCTCGGTGAGCTGCGCTCGGCCGGCTTCACGCGCGTCTCCGTCGGCATGCAGAGTGCCCGGCCGCACGTGCTCGCCGTCCTCGACCGCGTGCACACGCCCGGCCGGCCGGCGCAGGTGGTGGCAGAGGCGCGCGCGGCCGGGTTCGAGCACGTCAGCGTCGACCTCATCTACGGCACACCGGGGGAGTCGGCCGACGACTGGCGGGCCAGCGTCTCGGCCGCCGTCGACGCCGGGCCCGACCACGTCAGCGCCTACGCGCTCATCGTCGAGCCCGGCACCCGGCTGGCGGCCCGCATGTCGCGCGGCGAGCTGCCGCTCCCGGACGACGACGACCAGGCCGACAAGTACCTGCTCGTCGACTCGCTGCTGTCGTCGGCCGGGTTCTCCTGGTACGAGCTGTCCAACTGGTCCACGTCGGCGGCCGGGCGGTGCCGGCACAACGAGCTGTACTGGACCGGCGCCGACTGGTGGGGCGCCGGCCCGGGCGCGCACAGCCACGTCGGCGGCACCCGCTGGTGGAACGTCAAGCACCCGGCGGCGTGGGCGGCGCGGCTGGCGGCGGGTGAGAGTCCCGCGCACGCACGCGAGATCCTCGACGACGAGACGCGGCGGGTCGAGCGGGTGCTCCTCGAGGTCCGGCTGGCGGCCGGCCTCGACCTCTCCCTGCTCGACGACGGCGGCAGCGTAGCGGCCGTGCAGATGGTCGCCGACGGCCTGGCCTCGGCGACGGCGTTCGAGGCCGGCCGGCTGGTCCTCACCCGGCGCGGCCGGCTGCTCGCCGACGCCGTCGTCCGCGACCTCCTCCCCTGAATTCCGGGGTGGGCCGGCTCGGCCTCGGCGGGCGGGGGGACGGCATCCCTGACCCTCGGCCCTAAACCGAGCCGGGCTCCGTCACGAAGTCGATGAGCTCCTCGACGCGGCCGAGGAAGGCGGGCTCGAGGTCGGTGTAGGTGCTCACCTTGCCCAGGATGTGCGCCCAGGCTTCCCAGGTCTCGCCGCGCCAGCCCAGGCGCTGCAGCACGCCCTCCTTCCAGGGCTCGCCCTTGGGGACGTCGGGCCAGGCCTTCAGGCCGAGCACCGAGGGGCGGACCGCCTGCCAGACGTCGATGTAGGGGTGGCCGACGATCAGCACGTGGTCGGCGTGGGGGCCGGAGGTGACGGAGGCGGCCAGCCGGGTCTCCTTGCTGCCGGCGACCAGGTGGTCGAGCATGACGCCGAGGCGCCGCTCGGGGCCGGGCTCGAACTCCGCGACCACGGCGGCGAGGTCGTCGGCGCCGCCGAGCTCCTCGACGACGACACCCTCGACCCGCAGGTCGTGGCCCCAGACCTTCTCGACCAGCTCGGCGTCGTGCTTGCCCTCGACGTAGATGCGGCTCTCGCGCGCGGTGCGGGCCTTGTGGTCCAGGACGGCGACCGAGCCCGACGCCGACACCATGCGGCCGGCGGGCGCGGCCGGCGCCGTCGGGCGGACCAGCTCGACCGGCTTGCCGTCGATCCAGAAGCCGGGGCCCAGCGGGAAGCCGCGGCGCTTGCCGTGCCGGTCCTCGAGGATGACGCCGTGCTTGTCGACCTCGACGACGGCGCCGACGAACCCCGTCTGCACGTCCTCGACGACGAGCCCCGGCTCGGCCGGCTCCTGGGTGCTGACCGGGCGCTTCGGGTGCGGCGAGTTCGTGAGGACGTCGCGGCCGTAGCGGTCGTTGTAGGGGCTCACGCCAGCCGACGCTAGCGGCTCGCCGCGGGCGTACCCGGCAGCGACACGAATCGGACATGGCAGGGGCCCCGTCGCCGGACGACGGGGCCCCAGTCTTGCGGTCGGCGTGGGTGCGCCGGTCAGTGGATCATGACCGGAGCGGCCTCACCCTCGCCGTCGAGCTCGTCGAACGCGGCCTCCTCGCTCTCCGGGGTCGCGTTCACGGAGAAGAACGCGATGGCCGCGGAGACGACCAGGATGCCCACGGCCCACCAGATGGCGGTGGTGTAGCCGTCGACCATGCCCTGCAGCTGCACCACCTCGGGCGGGGTGGTCCCGCCGGCGTGCGCGGTGATGTAGGACGTGGTGGCGGTGGCCGCGATGGTGTTCAGCAGCGCCGTGCCGATGGCGCCGCCGACCTGCTGCGACGTGTTGATCATGGCCGAGGCGATGCCGGAGTCGCGCGGCTCGACGCCGTAGGTGGCCAGGCTCATGGCCGGCATGAACGTGGTGCCCAGGCCGAGGCCGAGCAGGATCATGGCCGGCAGCAGCAGGGTCACGTACGAGCTGTCGACGGTCATCTGCGTGAGCAGCAGCATGCCGACGGCGGCGACCAGCAGGCCCGGCGTCATGAGGTAGCGCGCCGGGACGCGGGTCATCAGCCGGGCGCCCAGCTGGGTCGAGCCGATGACCATGCCCGCGACCATGGGCAGGAACGCCACGCCGGAGCGGATCGGGCTGTAACCCTTGACCACCTGCAGGTAGTAGGTGAGGAAGAGGAACAGGCCGAACATCGCGATGACCGCGAGGCCGAGCGCGAGGTACACGCCGCCGCGGTTGCGCTCGAGGATGACGCGCAGCGGCAGCAGCGGCGCCTTGGCCTTCCGCTCCACCAGCACGAATGTGGCCAGCAGGACGACGGTCAGGACGAACATCGAGATGGTGCCGGTGTCGCTCCAGCCCTCGGTCTCGGCGCGGGTGAAGCCGTAGACCAGCGCCACGAGGCCCAGCGTGCCGAGCACGGTGCCGGGGAGGTCCAGCGGCGAGCGGTTGCGGGTGCCGTCGGGCTCGTGTACCGAGGTGACGGCGCCGACGAACGCGAACGCGGCGATCGGGATGTTGACGAAGAACACCCAGCGCCAGTCGAGGTACTCGGTGAGGATGCCGCCGAGGATCAGGCCGAGCGCCGCGCCGCCACCGGCGATGGCGCCGAAGATGCCGAACGCGCGAGCCCGCTCCTTGCCGTCGGTGAACATGACGGCGAGCAGCGACAGTGCCGCCGGGGCCAGCAGCGCGCCGAAGGCACCCTGCAGCGCGCGGGAGGCGAACATCATGGCCTCGTTCGCGGCGGCGCCACCCAGGGCGGACGCGCCGGCGAAGCCGATCAGGCCGGTGAGGAAGGTGTTCTTGCGGCCCCACATGTCGGCGACCCGGCCGCCGAGCAGCAGCAGGCTGCCGAAGGCCAGCGCGTAGGCCGTGATGACCCACTGCCGGTTGGCGTCGGAGATGCCGAGGTCGGCCTGTGCCGACGGGAGCGCGATGTTCACGATGGTGGCGTCGAGCACCACCATCAGCTGGGCGATGGCGATGAACGCCAGAGCCCGCCAGCGCCTGGGATCAGGCTGGTGTGTTTCAGGCATGACGAGGGTCCAATCGAAAAGTATGAAGGCGTGGTTCAGTGAGGTCGGGTCGGAAATCGACGGCCGGCCGGGACTGGCGAGAACGACGACCGGTTACGTCGTCTCGAAGTCCTCGAACGTCACCGCCGTGCCGCTCAGCTCCGAGCGGGCAGGGGCGCGCAGGCCGTCGAGGAAGAGCTGGAGGTGCCGGTGCATGAAGCGCTCGACCTGGGCGCACGCGGTGCCGGCGACGGGGCGGGTCAGCTGGGTGATCGCGACCATGAGATCACCGAGGCCGACGTCGGGCCGGAGCTCTCCCGACTCGCGCGCGTTGTCCATCAGCCGGGTGACCGCCGCCTCGAGCCGGAGCCGGGCGTCGACCACGTGCGGGTCGTTCTTGTCGAACCCTTCGAACAGCAGCGAACAGAGCGCGCCGACCCGCTCGTCGGCGGCGCGGTGGACGAAACGTCGCAGCGCCTCGAAGGCGTCGGGCTCCTCGTCGAGGGCGGCCTCGGCCTGCTCGGTGATGCGTGCCATGGAGTAGGACGCGACGACGTGGATGAGTTCCTGCCGGTCGGCGAAGTGCCGGTACAGCGTGGCGTTGCCCACGCCGGCGCGGTGGGCGATGGCGTCGAGGGGCACGGTGGGACCGTGCTCGACGAACGCCTCGCGCGCCGCGGCGATGATGCGCTCACGGTTGCGGGTGGCGTCGACGCGAGCCGACTGTGCCTTGCGCTCGGCTGTCGCCATGCCGCCCATGATTCCCCCTTCGGAGTCGTGCGGTGAAACGGGGACTGGATCCCCGTTTCGTGAACCGGGGAGTGCGTCCCCACTTCACACTGTCCTGAGCTGAAACGGGGAGGGCATCCCCGGATATTTCCGGCCATCGATGTGACCTGCGTCACATCGGTGTGACTGGCTCGCTATGGAACCTACGCGGCGGCACTGACAAGGTCGGCGTTCTGCGGGTCCCGTGGTCTGCCGTCACGTGCTGGTCTGGCGTCACGCGAAACGGTCGAATTCGGCCCGAACGCGTGACTGGGGACCAGGATGTGACATCAGACCAGGACAGTGCCGCAGCGGACGTGCGAGGCGAGCCCACCTCACCACCCCCGGGCAACTGGCAAGAGACGGACGCGGCCGGAACCACGTAGAATTGGCACTTGGAAGGTCCGAGTGCCAGTGCGCGACGGGAGGTGTGCCCGGTTGTCCGTCGATGACCGCAAGCTCGACGTCCTGCGGGCGATCGTCGAGGACTACGTCGCCACTCAGGAGCCGGTGGGGTCGAAGGCCCTGGTCGACCGGCATCACCTCGGCGTGTCCCCGGCCACGATCCGCAACGACATGGCCGCGCTCGAGGACGAGGGCTACATCGCGCAGCCGCACACCAGCGCCGGCCGGGTGCCCACCGACAAGGGGTACCGGCTGTTCGTCGACCGCCTGTCGAACGTGAAGCCGCTCTCGGCGCCCGAGAAGCGGGCCATCCAGACGTTCCTCGACGGCGCGGTCGACCTCGACGACGTCGTGTCGCGGACGGTGCGGCTGCTGGCGCAGCTGACCCGGCAGGCCGCCGTCGTGCAGTACCCGTCGCTCAGCCGGTCCACGGTGCGCCACGTCGAGCTGGTCATGCTCGCGCCGTCGCGGGTGCTGGTGGTGCTCATCACCGACACCGGCCGGGTCGAGCAGCGCGTCGTCGACCTTCCTTCCGACGCCGACGACGCCCTGGTGGGCGAGTTGCGCGCCCGCATCAACGCGCTCGCCGTCGGGCAGGACTTCGCCGCCGTCGAGGCCCGGGTCACCGAGCTCACCGAGCGGTTCGGTCCCGAGGACCGCGCCACCGTCGCCGCCGTCACGGCCACCCTGCTCAGCACGCTCATCGAGCGGCACGAGGAGCGGGTCGCCGTCGCCGGCACCGGCAACCTCGCCCGCTACGGGCAGGAGTTCGACCACGAGCTCGAGCCGCTGCTGTCCGCGCTCGAGGAGCAGGTCGTCCTGCTCCGGCTGCTCGGCGAGGCCACCAGCCCCACCCCCGTCCGGGTCCGCATCGGCAGCGAGAACGTCGGCACGGGGCTGCTGGCCACGTCCGTCGTCACCTCGGGCTACGGGCCGGGCGAACTGGCGCTGGCTAGCATGGGGGTCGTCGGGCCGACGCGCATGGACTACCCCGGCACCATCGCGGCCGTCGGCGCCGTTGCACGTTATGTCAGCAAGATCCTCAAGGCTCACTAGGGAAGACACAGGGTGCCCACCACCGACTACTACGAAGTTCTCGGCGTGCCGAAGAACGCCTCCAGCGAGGAGATCAAGAAGGCGTACCGCCGGCTGGCCAGGCAACTGCACCCCGACGTCAACCCCGATCCCGCCACGCAGGAGCGGTTCAAAGAGGTCGTGACGGCCTACGAGGTCCTCAACGACCCCCGCAAGCGCGAGATGTACGACCTCGGCGGCGACCCGCTCTCCAGCGGCGGCGGCGCGGGCGGCAACTTCGGCGGCGCGTTCTCGTTCACCGACATCATGGACGCGTTCTTCGGCGGTAGCGGCGCCCGCGGCCCGCGCAGCCGGGTCCGCCGCGGCCAGGACGCCCTGGTGCAGCTGAAGATCGAGCTGGCCGACGCCGTCTTCGGCGCGACCCGCGAGCTGCAGGTCGACACCGCCGTCGTGTGCGAGGTCTGCCACGGCGAGGGCACCGCCAAGGGCACCACCCGCGTCACCTGCCCCACCTGTCAGGGGCAGGGCGAGGTCAGCCAGGTGCAGCGCTCGTTCCTCGGCCAGGTCATGACGACGCGGCCGTGCCCGGCCTGCCAGGGCTTCGGCACCGTCAACCCGAACCCGTGCGTCGAGTGCTCCGGTGACGGCCGGGTCCGCACCCGCCGCTCGCTCACGATCAAGATCCCGGCGGGCGTCGACAACGGCACCCGCATCCAGCTGACCGGCCAGGGCGAGGTCGGCCCCGGCGGCGGCCCGGCCGGCGACCTCTACGTCGAGCTGGCGGTCACGCCGCACCCGGTGTTCAGCCGCAACGGCGACAACCTGCAGTGCACGCTGCAGCTGCCCATGACGGCGGCCGCGCTCGGCACGACGGTCGAGCTCGAGACGTTCGACGGGCCCACGACGGTCGAGGTGCGCTCCGGCGTCCAGCACGGCGAGGTCATCAAACTGGCCGCCCGTGGCGTCCCGAAGCTGCGCGGCACCGGCCGCGGCGACCTCCTCATCCACGTCGAGGTCCAGACGCCCACCAAGCTCGACGCCCGTCAGGAAGAGCTGCTGCGCGAGCTCGCCGGGCTGCGGGGCGAAGAGCGGGTGCAGGGCCCGGGCGGCGCCAGCGGCCACGGCAACTTCTTCACCCGCATCCGCGACGCCTTCAAGGAAGGCCTCAACTGACCGCACCGGTGTTCCTCGCCGACGCCGCGGCACTGCGCGGGTCGGACCTCGTCGTGCTCGACGGCGACGAGGGCCGGCACGCCGCCGTCGTGCGCCGCATCGCGCCCGGCGAGGCGGTCGAGCTCACCGACGGCGCCGGGCAGCTGGCCCGCTGCGTCGTCGTCGCGGCCTCGAAGCAGGGCCTGACCTGCGAGGTCAGCGAACGCCTCGAGGTGCCGGAGCCACGGCCGCGGGTCGTCGTCGCCCAGGCCGTCCCCAAGGGCGACCGCGGCGAGACCGCCGTCGAGACCCTCACCGAGGTGGGCGCCGACGAGATCCTGCCCTGGTCGGCGCAGCGGTGCATGGTCCGCTGGACGGGGGAACGCGGCGACAAGGCGCTGCGCCGCTGGCGGTCGACGGCGCGCGAGGCCGGCAAGCAGGCCCGCCGCGCCTGGCTGCCCGTGGTCGGCGACGTGGTGTCGACGGCGGAGCTGGCCGCCCGCGCGGGGGCCGCAAGCGCCGCCGTCGTCCTGCACGAGGAGGCGACGGCACCGCTCGGCGCCCTGGAGCTCCCGGCCGACGGCGACATCCTGCTGATCGTGGGCCCCGAGGGCGGGGTGGCGCCCGACGAGCTGGACCAGCTGACCGCCGCCGGAGCCGTCGCCGGCCGCCTCGGCCCGACGGTCCTGCGCACCTCGACCGCCGGCACCGTCGCCGCCGGCATCGTGCTCGCGCGGACCGCCCGCTGGGCCTAGGGGTCGTCCGAAAACCGTTCGTCACGCCCGGACCCCGTGGGTACGGTGTGCCGATGATCGGGTCGAGCCAGTGGTGAGCAGCGACGTCGTGGTCGTCGGCGCCGGCATCGTCGGCGCTTCCGTGGCCTACCACGCCGCCCGGGCCGGTGCCGCCGTGACCCTCGTCGACGCCGGGCGGCCGGGCGCCGGTGTGACGGCGGACTCCTTCGCCTGGATCGGATCGTCCGGGGTCCACGCCGGGCCGGCCGGCGCGCTGCGGGCGAGCGCGACGGACGAGTACCACCGGCTGGAGGCCGAGCTTCCGGGGCTCCCGATCACCTGGTCCGGCTCGCTGTCCTGGGGAACGACGGAGGAGGTGCCGGAGGCGGGGCCCGGGCAGGAGATCGTCGACGCCGCCACCGTCGCGGCGCTCGAGCCCACCCTGCTCGAGCCGCCCGAATGGGCCGTCTGGGCACCCGGCGACGGCGCCATCGATCCGGTGGGCGTGACCGAGCGGCTGGTCGAGGGCGCCCGCGCCCACGGCGCCCGGATCCGCCCGGACACCCCGATCATCGCGGTCCGCCGGGACACCCAAGGCCGTGTCGCCGGGGTCGAGACAGCCGCGGAACTCCTCTCCGGTGCGACGGTGGTGCTCGCGGCGGGGGTGGCCACGGCCGAGCTGGGCACGTCGGCCGGCGTCCGCGTCCCGGTCGGCCCGTCGCCGGCCACGCTCTTCCGGTTCCGCGCTCCGGCCGGTCTGATCCGCGGCGTGGTCAACAACCAGCACTTCGACCTCCGGCAGGTCGCGGCCGACCGGCTCATCGCCGCCGCGGACTCGCCCGAGCGGACGCTCGCCGCCGTCCGGTCCACCTTCCGCGGCGCCGCGGACGTCGAGCTGCTCAGCACCTCGGTCCGCGGTCGCCCCATGCCGGCCGACGGCGTGCCGATCGTCGGGCCGGCCGCCGAGCTGCCCGGCCTCTACGTGGCGGTGATGCACCCCGCGGTGACGCTCGCCGCGGCCGTCGGCCGCCTGGTCGCGCGCGAGGTGGTCGACGGCGCCGTCGAGCCGATGCTGGCGGGCTGCCGGCTCGACCGGTTCCAGGCGCCTACTCGACGGTGAACGTCCGGCTGTCGCTCATGGGCGCCCGGCCCTCGCCGCCGGACGGGTCGTCCTCGCTCATGACGATCTCGTAGCTGCCCGGCTCGAGGTCGTCCAGCTCGAGACTGAACTCGGCGAACGTGCAGCACTCCGTCGTGGACGTGTTGCCGGAGTCGACCACCTCGCCGTCGCGGCGCAGCTCCCACAACAGATTGGCCTCGAACACCGCCGCCTCGCCCGTGACGGTCACCGGGCCGGACACCGTCGCGCCCTCGCCCGGCTCGTTGATCTGCACCAGCTGCCGGACCTCGAGCGGGTCGGCCCGCCCGACCGGCTCGGCGGCGTCCACCGAGTCGAACAGCCGCTCCACCGGTGCGCCGTCCACGGTCACCCGCACCGGCAGCGAGCCGTCCAGCCCGGCGTTCGCGGCCGCGGCCGTCGCCGTGTAGACGAGCTGCTGCAGCGCCAGCTCGGCGTCGTCCGCGGCGTCGAGCGCCGGTGTCCCCGTCAGGTCGACACCGATGAACCCGTCGCCGACCTCGGCCGCCACCACCTCGGTGCCCGGCGCCCACAGCGTCGCGTAGTCGGGGTCGGCGGCCGGCGCGGCCAGCATCTCGTGCACCGCGGCGGCGATGGGGGAGAGCGACGTCTCGACGGTGTGGAACTCGCGCGTGAGCCGCAGCCCGTCGCCGGAGTCGGCCGCGTAGTAGGCCGGCACGGTCAGCGTCTGTGCGGGCGGCGTCGTCTCGGCGGGCGGCGTCGTCTCCGCCGGCGGCGTCGTCGGCGTCTCGCTCGGCGTAGTCGTCGTCGACTCGGACGCCACCGGGGTGTCGTCGTCGCTGCTGTTGAGGGCTATCACACCGCCCACGAGCACGGCCGCTGCCAGGGCCGTCGCCCCCGCGAGGCCGATCACCACCGGTCGTCGCCACATCGGGACCACCGCCGCCCTCCTTCTGATCCGGGCCAGGCCGTCGGGGCCGGGCTCCACTCGTTCGGCGGCGCGCTCGAGGGCGTCGTGCAGCCGCCGCTCCTCGGGCGTCCAGTTCTCGGGCGTGTTCACGGCTGCCTCCTCACGACCACTCCGCCATGGCGTCGCGCAGGCCGGCGAGGCCCCGCGACGCATGACTCTTGACGGCGCCGTTGCTGATCTTCATCGCGCCGGCGATCTCCGACTCCGACAGCCCGCCGTAGTAGCGCAGCACCAGCGCCTCGCGCTGCCGGTCGGGCAGCCCGCGCAGGGCCTCGACGACGGCGTCCGCTGCGGCGCCGCCGACCGCGACCTGCTCGGCGCTGGGCGCATGGGCGGGCGGGTCCTCGGGGTGGCGGGCCGCGACGCCGCGACGGCGGTGCACGCTGCGGCAGCCGTGCACGACCGACGTGCGCAGGTAGGCGACGGCGGCGGCGGGATCGCGCAGCCGCCGCCAGCGCCGGTGCAGAGCGACGAACGCGTCCTGGACGACCTCTTCGGCGACGGCCTCGCTGACCTGCAGCAGCGTCGCCATGCGGACGAGCCGGACATAGTGGGCCGCGTACAGGTCGGTGATCGCCTCGTCGGCGTCGGACCCGGTCCTGTCTTGCACCACATACCCCTACAGACGCGTTGCCCCCGGCGCTGGTTTACCGGATCGCGGGCCCACCGTAGGGGATCAGGCCGCCGATCTTCAGGAGAACGCGGTCACAGCACCGCTACTGGACGTCCGCGCCGGTGACGAGGTCGGGGTTGGCGGCGAGGAAGGCGTCGACGTCGTCGTCCTTGAGCGCCGTCCACAGCTCGTCCGCGCGTGCCTCGTCGTAGACGACGATGCTCTGCGCGCCCGCCATGCCGGTGCCGTCGGTGGGCACCGTCAGGAAGGTCATGTCGTCGGCGCGCAGGCCGTTCATGGACAGCGCGAGGTCAACCATGCCGAACGCGCTGAGGTCCTCGTCGACCCGGGCGGCCTCACCGATGGCGCCGGCGACGCCGTTGACCTTGCCGGGGTCGGTGAGGGTGCCCGACGACACCAGCTCGTTCATGAGGGCGCGGAGGAAGTTCTGCTGGCGCTTGACGCGGTCGAAGTCGCCGCCGGGGAGGTCCTTGCGGTCGCGGACGTACTGCAGCGCCTGCTCGCCGGTGAGGGTGTGCGTGCCGGCCGGCAGCGTGGTGTCGTCGGCGAGCTGGGTCTCCTCGTCGAACGTGAGTGTGACGCCGCCCAGCTCGTCGGTGAGCGCCTGGAAGCCGTTCCAGTCGATGAGCGCCAGGTGGTCGACGCGGATGCCGGTGAGCTCCTCGACGGTCTGCACGAACAGCGCTGGCCCGCCGAAGGAGTACGCGGCGTTGATCTTGTTCTCGCCGTGACCGGGGATCGGGACGTAGGTGTCGCGCGGGATGGAGACCAGGTAGCCGCGGTCGCGGCCCTCGGGGAAGTGCGCCAGCATGATCGTGTCGGTGCGCGCCGCGCCGGGCTCGTAGACGTCGACCTTGTCCTCGCCGTCCAGGCCGCCCAGCAGGAACGTGATGCTGTCGCCCGGCAACTCGGTGGGGCGCGCGGTCTCGGGGATGTCGAACGCGTCGGGGATCCGCTCGATGTTCGACGACAGCCGGTTCACGAAGTAGAACGCACCGCCGGCCACCGCGACCAGCAGGACCACGAGGGTGATCAGCACCCCGACGAGGATGCGGCGGTTGCGGCGGCGCCGGCGCGGACGATCGGCCGGCGCGGGCTGGGAGGGGTCGGACGGCTGCTCGTCGGGCGGGTTCGGCATGGCTCCAGAGGGTACGGTCGGGCGGCGAGGGCGCCGGTCAGGACACCCCGCCCGCGGTGGTCGTTCATGGTGATGACGCGCGGCGGGCGGGTCCGGTTGCATCGACGACGGCGACGGCGTCACCTCCGCGCCACCCGGGTGCCCTACGATCCCTGCTACCCGAACCACCGGAGGCACCGTGAGCGCAGACGCCGACTGCCTGTTCTGCAAGATCGCCGGCGGGCAGATCCCGGCCGACGTCGTGCGCGAGTCGGAGCGGACCCTCGCGTTCCGCGACATCTCGCCGCAGGCGCCGACGCACGTCCTCGTGATCCCGCGCGAGCACCACCGCGACGTCGCGTCGCTGGCCGCCGAATCGCCCGACACGCTGGCCGAACTGGTCCGCGAGGCCGCCGCCGTCGCGGCGGCCGAGGGAATCGAGGCGTACCGGCTGGTGTTCAATACGGGGTCCGAGGCCGGTCAGTCGGTGTTCCACGTGCACGTGCACGTCCTCGGCGGGCGGGCCATGACCTGGCCGCCCGGCTGACGGAGCCGGTTTATTCGGAATGACTTGTCAGCCCTCGCGGGTAGCATTCAAGACAACCATTGAACAGCGTGATCGAGACGGGAAGTAGGCGTGAGAGGCCCAGCGGGGGCCGCCCATGACGAAGACAGATCAGGCCGACCAGCAGGCCGCCCAGCACACCATCGTCATCCCGACGAGCATCTCCATGGTGAGTCTGCTCGGCTCCGGTGACGAGCTCATCAAGGTCGTCGAGTCGTCGTTCCCCGGCGTCGACATCCACGTGCGCGGCAACCAGATCACGATGACCGGCCGGCCGGGCGACATGGCCGAGGCCGAGGGCGTCATCGACGAGATGGTGGCGGTGCTGCGCACCGGTCAGGGCATGACCCCCGAGGCGGTCGAGCGCACCGTGTCCATGCTGCGCTCCCGCACCGGCGAGCGCCCGGCCGAGGTGCTCACGGCCAACATCCTCTCCAACCGCGGCCGCACCATCCGGCCCAAGACGCTGAACCAGAAGCGCTACGTCGACGCCATCGACAAGCACACCGTCATCTTCGGCATCGGCCCGGCCGGTACGGGCAAGACGTACCTCGCGGTCGCCAAGGCCGTGCAGGCGCTGCAGGCCAAGCAGGTCAGCCGCATCCTGCTCACCCGCCCGGCCATCGAGGCGGGCGAGCGGCTGGGCTTCCTGCCCGGCACGCTGTCGGAGAAGATCGACCCCTACCTGCGGCCGCTGTACGACGCGCTGCACGACATGATGGACCCGGCCTCGATCCCGCGGCTCATGACCGAGGGCACCATCGAGGTCGCGCCGCTCGCGTACATGCGCGGGCGCACCCTCAACGACGCCTTCGTCATCCTCGACGAGGCGCAGAACACCTCCGCCGAGCAGATGAAGATGTTCCTCACCCGGCTGGGGTTCGGCTCCAAGATGGTCATCACCGGCGACGTCACCCAGGTCGACCTCCCGGCCGGCACCACCAGCGGGCTGCGCGTGGTCGAGGGCATCCTGGACGGCATCGACGACGTCCATTTCTGCCGTCTGACCAGCCGCGACGTCGTCCGGCACCGGTTGGTGGGCGAGATCGTCGAGGCGTACACCCGCTACGACGCCGCGCAGGAGGCGGCAGGGGGCAACGGGCGGTCGCGCGTTCCCGGCCGGCGCCCGTGACCATCGAGGTCAACAACGAGTCCGGCGCCGAGGTCGACGAGAAGACGCTGTCCGACCTCGCCCGGTTCGTCCTCGACCACCAGCGCATCCACCCGCTCGCCGAGCTGGCGATCCTGCTGGTCGACACCGACACCATGGAACAGCTGCACGTGCAGTGGATGGACGAGCCCGGCCCCACCGACGTGCTGTCGTTCCCCATGGACGAGCTGCGGCCCACCCCTGACGACGCCGAGCCCGAGCCCGGGCTGCTCGGCGACGTCGTCCTGTGCCCCGACGTCGCGGCCACCCAGGCCAAGGCCGCCGGCCACAGCACCGAGGACGAGCTGCAGCTGCTGACCGCGCACGGCATCCTGCACCTGCTCGGCTACGATCACGCCGAGCCGGAAGAGGAGAAAGAGATGTTCGGGCTGCAGAAACAGCTGCTGAGCGACTGGCGGGACGCCCGAGGGGGCGGCCGCTGATGTTCGCCTCACCGCTGCCCGCCGCACCGGTGCTCGCCGCGGAGACCGCCACCACCGCCGGTGGCGCGTCCACCGTCTGGCTGCTGGTGTCGGCGGCGGTGCTGGTGATCGTCGCGATGCTGTTCGCGATGTCCGAGGCGGCGCTGTCCAGCATCTCGCGCACCCGCGCCGAAGAGCTGCACCGCGCCGGCCGTCGTGGCTCGGCCGCGCTGGTCCGGGCCGCCTCCGACCCCGTCCCCGCGCTCAACACCGCCCTGCTGGTGCGCATGGCCTGCGAGGTCGCCGCCGTCGTCATGGTCGCGGTGGTGTGCGAGGAGTACTTCGACCCCTGGTGGCAGACGCTGCTCGTCGCCGCCGGCAGCATGGTCGTGGTCTCGTTCGTCGTCATCGGCGTCGCGCCGCGCACGCTGGGCCGTCAGCACGCCGAGGGCATCGCGCTGGCCTTCGCCGGCCTGCTGCTGGGCATCACCCGGGTCCTCGGGCCCATCCCGCGGCTGCTCATCCTGCTGGGCAACGCGCTCACGCCGGGCAAGGGCTTCCGCGAGGGACCGTTCGCCACCGAGGCCGAGCTCCGCGAGCTGGTCGACCTCGCCGAGGCCGGCCGCATCATCGAGTCCGGCGAACGCCAGATGATCCACTCCGTCTTCGAGCTCGGCGACACCGTCGTCCGCGAGGTCATGGTGCCGCGCACCGACGTCGTGTTCATCGAGGCCGGCAAGACGCTGCGGCAGTTCCAGTCGCTGGCGCTGCGCAGCGGGTTCAGCCGCATCCCCGCAGTGGGGCCGGGCGGGCTCGACGACATCGTCGGCATCGCCTACCTCAAGGACGTCGCCCGCCGGCTCTACGACAACCGCGACGCCGAGTCCGTCGAGCGCATCGATTCCGTGCTCCGGCCGGCGTTCTTCGTGCCCGACTCCAAGCCGGCCGACGACCTCCTGCGCGAGATGCAGGCCCAGCGCATCCATGTCGCCGTCGTCGTCGACGAGTACGGCGGCACCGCCGGCCTGGTGACCATCGAGGACATCCTCGAAGAGATCGTCGGCGAGATCACCGACGAGTACGACTCCGACGAGGACGGCGTCGAGACCCTCGAGGACGGCGACGTCCGGGTCAGCTCGCGGCTGCACATCGACGACCTCGGCGAGCTGTTCGGGCTCGAGCTCTCCGACGACGACGTCGACACCGTCGGCGGGCTCATGGCCAAGCAGCTGGGCCGGGTGCCCATCGCCGGGGCCGAGGTCGACGTCGCCGGGTTGCGCCTCGTGGCCGAGGGCCCGTCGGGCCGGCGCAACCGCATCGGAACCGTCCGGGTGAGCCGGCTCGTTCAGGTCACCGACACCGAGCCGCACGAGGAGCATGCCCAGTGAGGGACACACTCGACCCCGAGGACGCGAAGATCCTGACCCTGGCCCGGTCCGCGCGCGCCCGCACCGGCGTGGCCGCGGGGGCCGCCGTCCGCGACACCGACGGGCGTACCTACGCGGCCGCCGACGTCGCGCTCCCGTCGCTGCGCCTCAGCGCGCTGCAGCTGGCCGTGGCCTCGGCCGTGTCCAGCGGCGCGACGGGGCTCGAGGCGGCCGCCGTCGTCACGACCGGCGTCCCCGGCCAGGTGGACGTCGTCGTGGTGTCGGATCTGGGCGGACCGGGTATACCCGTGTACGTCGCCGGCCCCGACGGCACGCCGCTCACGGCGCTGCGTTCGTAGCCATCGGCACCCGAGTGCGCTAACGTGCGGCCGTTCGAGTCCGGGGCACACCTGGCGCATACGGAGTCCGGCGCTGCCCGCGCGTGACCTCCGAGGCGACCGACCGAGACGGAGAGACGAATGAACTACTGCAGTAACTGCGGGGCGCCGGCCACCGGTTCGGCCTTCTGCGGCAACTGCGGCTCGCCCATGACGGCGACCGCGGAGGCCACAGCGGGCCGGACCCAGGCCGGACAGCCGCCGGCAGGGCAGCCGGGCACACGCCAGAGCGGCCCCATCGGCGGCACGCTCGGCACCGGCACGCCCGGCGCCGCGGGGCGCGGCAACCCGTTCGCGGACATCCCGGCACTCGACTACGTCCGCGACATCGTCGCCCTCGTGCTCCTCCTGGTCTCGTTCGGCATGCCGTGGGACCTCACCGACACGGTGACGGGCAAGGTCTACGTCATCCTCGTGACGCTGCTGTCCGTCATCTCCCTGGCGCTGCCCTACCTGCAGCGTGGCGGCGTGCTGCCGGGGTCGTGGGGCACCGCGGAGCTGCGGCTGGCCCGGCTCGCGGCCAACGCGCCCTACGTCGTCGTCGTGCTCATCACGCTGGTCCTCGGCTACGTGGGCGAGAACGGCGGCGACGGCGTCGGAGTCGGCATCATGTTCGGCCTGGCCGGCGCGCTGCTGGCCGCGCAGGGCCGCGAGGCCGAGCAGACCCCGTCCGACGGCGGCGACGGTGCCCTGTGGCGCTGGATCACGCTGGGCATCGGCGGGCTCTTCGCTCTGCTGACCGTCATCAGCCTCGTCACGTTCCTCACCGACGACGCCGACGTGCTCGAGTGGGAGCAGATCACCTACCTCGTCGTCGCCATGGTGTTCTTCCTCGCGCTGGCCGCCCTGCCGCTGTGGGGCGTGTTCCGCGGCGACGCCGCCTGGCGCGACGTGCTCCTGCTGCTGGGCGTGACGGCGCTGTTCGTGGGCGTGTGGCAGCTCGGCGCCGACGGCACCATGGCCGACGCGTGGAGCCTCAGCACGTTCGGGCCGCAGCTCATCCTCGTCCCGGCCATCGCGGTCGCGGCGGCCGCGCCGGGCCTGCGGCCGCGGTACACGCACACCGCCGGCGCCGGCTACTGGTCCGCGGTGGGTGTCCGGGCGCTCGAGCTGGTCATGCTCACCGCCGTCGCGGGCGTCGTGTTCTTCGTGCTGAACATCATCGGCGCCGACGTCGGCCGCGGCATCGCCATCGTCGTCCTGGTGCTCATGCTGATCCTGGTGCTGGCCGCACTGGTCGGCCGCAACGCGCTGGTCCGCGACGCCAACGCGGGCCGGGCCATCGCCGTCGTGGCCGGTGGGGTGTTCCTGCTGCTGGGCATCGTCGTCGTCGCCATCCTCGGCGCCTCCGACGAGACCATCGTCGACATCGTCACCGCCACGATCGTCAGCGTGCTCTGGGTGTTCGGGCTCGCCCTGTTCGTGGTGCTGACGGCGCCGTCGTCGGTGCGGTCGGAGTACGGGCCCATCGGCGCCAACCAGCTCAGCCTCAGCAGCGTGCTGCCCGGCAACGGGTCCGGCTCCGGTGAGGGCGAGTCCGCGACGGCGTCTCGTCCGGCGGGGGCGGGCGTGGCCACCGGTGCGACTGCGGCCGCCTCGGGCGCCGCCGCCGCGCGGGCCGCGGAGTCGAAGGCCGCGGAGTCGAAGGCCGAGGCGAAGGCGAAGGCCGACGCCGCGAAGGCCGAGGCGGACGCCCAGGCGCGGGTCACGGAGTCGAAGGCCGCGGCCGACGCCCGCGCCGCCGAGGCGAAGGCCCAGGGCGACGCCGACGGCGAGGTGCCGGCCAGCCCCGCGGTCCCGGCCGACGAGGCCAAAACGGTCACCGACGCTCCGGCCGGCGAGTCCGGCACGGGCAACGGCACCGCCGCCACCCCGTCCGGTCGCATCGGCGGCGACGGCCCCGGCCCGGTCAGTGGGCTCGCCGCCGGTGAGGCCGCGGCCGGGAGCGCGGCCGACGACACCGCCACGCGCGTCAACCAGCCCCTGGTCGAGCCCGCCACCCGGGTCGACCAGCCGCCGGTCACCGACGACGTCGCGGGCTCGTCGGGCTTCGACGCCCGCACCGCGCTCGACCCGAACACGCCGCTGCAGGTCCTGGCCGACATCGCCGCCCAGGAGCCGGGGCTGCGCAAGTACGTCGCCGCCAACCCGTCGACCTACCCGGAGCTGCTGACCTGGCTGAGCCAGCTCGGCGACCCCGAGGTCGACGAGGCGCTGCGCCGCCGCAGCAGCCGCTGATCGCAGCAGCACCGACGCCGGCCGGGGGTTCACGCCCCGGCCGGCGTCGCGCTGTCTGCTGCGGTCCCGCCTCCGATGCCGCCCGCCGTCCTCGATGCCGTGAGCCGACTTCAATAGCGGGAGCCGACTTCAATAGGGCGAGCCGTCTTCTGAGCGGCCCACGCGGACGCAGAAGACGGTCTGCGCTATTGAAGTCGGCCGGCGCTATCGAGGACGGGCCGCGCTATCGAGGACGGCTGGCGCTGTCGAGGACGACGGTGAGGGCGTCGGCGGCGGCTGAGCGGACCCCCGTCAGGCCGGCACCGTCGGCCAGGGCGCCGAGGACCGCGCCGTCGACCACCGCCAGGATCACCTGCGGCGGCAGCCCGGCCCCCACGCCGGAACGCGAGAGCACCGTCGCGACCGCGTCGCGGGCGGCGGCGTTGGTGCGCCGGGCGGCCGCCGCGAACAGCGGCTCGCGGGCCGCCAGCACGTACCGCTCGTACCAGGCGACCAGGGCGCCGTACTCGTCCGGCGTCAGCAGTGTCGCGATCATGCGGGCGACGGCGGCACCACCGCGGCGCCGGGCCGGCAGCGCGTCGACGGCGGCGGCCATGCGGGCGACGTCGGCGTCGGCGAGGGCGTCGACGGCGGCCCGGCGCAGCTCGACGAGGTCGGCGAAGTAGTAGGTCGTCGCCCCGAGCGGCACGCCGGCCCGTCCGGCCACCGCCCGGTGCGCCACCGCCTCGAGCCCGCCGGACTGCAGCAGCTCGGTGGCGGCCCGCACCAGGGCGGCGCGGCGTTGTTCGCCCTTGGCGGTGGTCATCAGTGCGCCCCTCCGCCGGCGAGGTTCAGCAGGATCACCCCGCACACGATCAACCCGATGGCGGCGATGCGCAAGAACGTCGCCGGGTCCTCGAAGAACAGCATGCCGACGATCGCCGTACCGGCGGCGCCGATGCCGGTCCAGACCGCGTAGGCCGTGCCGACCGGCAGCTCGCGCAGGCCGAGGCCCAGCAGCAGCATGCTCACCGTCACCGAGACGGCGAAGCTCAGCGTCGGCCAGAGCCGGGTGAAGCCGTGCGACTCCTTGAGCGAGACCGCGAAGGCCGTCTCGAACAGCCCGCCGACGATCACGTAGAGCCACGCCATGATGTCCTCCAACATAGAACCAATTCCTGTACGACCGTACCAAAAGAATGGGACACTCGTACAACTCGGCATCGTAAGAACGCCCGAGATGGGAGACTCGACTCCGTGATCGGTGACTACGAAGGCTTCCGCTCGGGCTTCGGCTGCTTCGTCGGGCGGCCCAACGCGGGCAAGTCGACCCTGACCAACGCGATGGTCGGCGAGAAGATCGCGATCACCTCGAACCGGCCGCAGACCACCCGGCACGCCATCCGCGGCATCGTGCACCGCCCCGACGGCCAGCTGGTCATCGTCGACACCCCGGGCCTGCACCGGCCGCGGACGCTGCTGGGTCAGCGGCTCAACGACCTCGTCCGCGCCACGTGGTCCGAGGTCGACGTCGTCGGGGTGTGCATCCCGGCCAACGAGGACATCGGCGCCGGCGACCGGTTCATCGCCGGCGAGATGGCCGCCATCCGGCGCACCCCGAAGATCGCCGTCGTCACGAAGAGCGACCTCGTCCGGCCCGACCGCCTCGCCCATCAGCTGGCCGCCGTCGCCGCGCTGGGCGAGGAGACCGGCATCGCCTGGGCCGACGTCGTCCCGGTGTCGGCGACGTCGGGCGACCGCGTCGAGCTGCTCACCGAGCTGTTCCTGGCGCAGATGCCCGAGGGGCCACCGCTGTACCCGGACGGCGAGCTCACCGACGAGCCCGAGGAGACGCTGGTCGCCGAGCTGGTCCGCGAGGCCGCGCTCGAGGGCGTCCGTGACGAGCTGCCGCACTCCATCGCCGTCGTCGTCGAGGAGATGATCCCGCGCGAGGACCGCCCCGAGGACCGGCCGCTGCTCGACATCCACGCCAGCCTCTACGTCGAGCGCGACAGCCAGAAGGCCATCGTCATCGGCAAGAAGGGGGCCCGGCTGCGCGAGGTCGGCACCAACGCCCGGTTGCAGATCGAGCGGCTGCTCGGCACCCCCGTCTACCTGGACCTTCACGTCAAGGTGGCCAAGGACTGGCAGCGCGATCCGAAGCAGCTCGGCAAGCTCGGCTTCTGAGCG
This sequence comes from Jiangella mangrovi, assembly GCF_014204975.1. Taxonomy (NCBI): domain Bacteria; kingdom Bacillati; phylum Actinomycetota; class Actinomycetes; order Jiangellales; family Jiangellaceae; genus Jiangella; species Jiangella mangrovi. Next base: position 7,069,714 of record NZ_JACHMM010000001.1, on the reverse strand, counting down.
GGTGCTAGAGTCTCGTCTCGTGCGGCGTTTCAGCCTCCTGCTTAGCTGCCGCGATGGGGTCCGCTAGACCGGCTCCCTCATCGCGGTGAGTTCGCGCTGCCGGTCGCGCTGTGTTCGACCTTCCCGAGCAGGAGCCTTTCCGCCATGAGCTCTACCGCCATGAGCAATGCCAACGTCTGGCCGCCCGCGCAACAGCCGTCCGGCATGCCCGCCGAGCGGTACCGGCCGTTCCACGAGCAGATCGCCGTCGAGCTGCCCGACCGCACCTGGCCCACGAAGCGCATCACCGCGGCCCCTCAGTGGTGCGCCGTCGACCTGCGCGACGGCAACCAGGCGCTCATCGACCCGATGAACGCCGAGCGCAAGATGCGCATGTTCCAGCTGCTGGTCCGCATGGGCTACAAGGAGATCGAGGTCGGCTTCCCGGCCGCGAGCCAGACCGACTTCGACTTCGTCCGCCAGCTCATCGAGGGCGAGCTGATCCCCGACGACGTCGTCATCCAGGTGCTGACGCAGTGCCGCGACCACCTCATCGAGCGGACGTTCCAGTCGCTGGTCGGCGCCAAGCAGGCCATCGTCCACCTCTACAACTCGACGTCGATCCTGCAGCGGCGCGTCGTGTTCGGGCTCGACCGCGACGGCATCACCGACATCGCGACGTCGGGGGCGCGGGCGGCGCAGAAGTACGCCGAGGCGATCACCCCGGACACCGAGATCTACTGGGAGTACTCGCCGGAGTCCTACACCGGCACCGAGCTCGACTATGCCGCGGAGATCTGCGGCGCCGTCGCCGACGTGCTGCAGCCGACGCCGGACCGCCGCATGATCGTCAACCTGCCGGCGACGGTCGAGATGGCGACGCCGAACGTGTACGCCGACTCCATCGAATGGATGAACCGGAACCTGCCGCACCGCGAGTCGATGATCCTGTCGCTGCACCCGCACAACGACCGCGGGACGGCGGTGGCGGCGGCCGAGCTGGGCCTGCTGGCCGGGGCCGACCGCGTCGAGGGGTGCCTGTTCGGCAACGGCGAGCGCACCGGCAACGTCGACCTGGTGACGCTGGGCATGAACCTGTTCACGCAGGGCATCGACCCGCAGATCGACTTCGGCGACATCGACGAGATCCGGCGCACCGTCGAGTACTGCAACCAGCTGCCGGTCCCCGAGCGGCACCCGTGGGGCGGCGACCTCGTCTACACGGCGTTCTCGGGCAGCCACCAGGACGCCATCAAGAAGGGCTTCGAGGCGCTCGAGCGCGACGCCAAGGACGCCGGCGTCGCCATCGAGGACCACACCTGGGAGGTCCCGTACCTGCCGGTGGACCCCAAGGACGTCGGCCGCACGTACGAGGCGGTCATCCGGGTGAACTCCCAGTCCGGCAAGGGCGGCGTCGCGTACATCATGAAGAGCGAGCACCAGCTCGACCTGCCGCGCCGGCTGCAGATCGAGTTCTCCGGCGTCGTGCAGGGGCTGACCGACGGCGAGGGCGGCGAGATCGAGCCCGCGCGCATGGGCGAGGTGTTCCGCGCCGAGTACCTCGAGCGCGAGACGCCGCTGGCGCTGAACTCGGTGCACACCTCGTCGGCGGCGGGGGAGCGCGACGCCCTGCAGGTCGGCGTCTACGTCGACGGCGAGCGGCAGGTGCTGCACGGCAGCGGCGACGGCCCCATCGACGCGTTCACCGACGCGCTGCGCGGCATCGGCTACGACGTCCGCGTCCTCGACTACGCCGAGCACGCGCTGACCTCCGGCGCCGACGCGAAGGCGGCCGCGTACCTCGAGTGCTCGGTCGGCGGCGAGGTGTTCTGGGGCGTGGGCATCGACCCGAACATCGTCACCGCGTCGCTCAAGGCGATCGTCAGCGCCGTCAACCGCTCGGCGGCGCGCTCCGGATCTTGACAGTCCCAATGGTATAGACCATCGTGTCGGCTCCCGACCAAGAGGAGCCCCACGATGGCCACCTGGACCCGCACCCTGGCCGTCTCGGCCGGCGCCACCGCGCTGGTCGTGACGGGGAACGTCGCCTCCCACCTGCTGGCGGCGGAGCCGGCTGCGGACCCGGCCGCGGTCGCGGCCGACGACGCCCTGACCGCCGACCTCGACGCGCTCCTCGCGAACCCGCGGCTGGACGGCGGTCAGGCGTCCGTCGTCGTGCGCGACGCCGCGACCGGCGAGACGCTCTACGAGCACGACGGCGACCAGCGGCTGATGCCGGCCTCGAACGAGAAGCTGCTGACCTCGGCCGTCGCGCTGGACGTGCTGGGCCCGGACCACACGTTCGCGACCACCGTCGCGACGACGGCCGGGCGCACCGGCCCGGTGCTGCGCGGCGACCTCTACCTGCACGGCACCGGCGACCCGACCCTGCTGGCGGCGGACTACGCCGAGCTGGCGACGCAGCTGGCCGACGACGGCGTCCGCGTGGTCTCCGGGCGGGTGCTGGCCGACGACACCTGGTTCGACGACCAGCGCCTCGGCAACGACTGGGCCTGGGACGACGAGCCGTACTACTACGCCGCGCCGGTGTCGGCGCTCACCGTCGCGCCGGACACCGACTACGACGCGGGCACCGTCATCGTGAACGTCGATCCGAGCGCCTCGGCCGGGGCTGACGCCGTCGTCACCCTCACCCCGGACACCGACGCCGTCACCATCGTGAACGAGGCGACCACGGGCACCGCCACCGACGTCTCCGTCGAGCGCGAGCACGGCAGCGACCGCATCGTCGTCTCCGGCACCGTCGCGGCCGGCGGCAGCGGTGCGAGCGAGTGGGCCAGCGTCGAGGAGCCCACCGACTACGCCGCCGACGTGTTCGTCAAGGCGCTGGCCGCCGCGGGCGTGCGGGTCACCGGCGGGACCGGCCGCGGCGTCACCCCGTCCGGCGCCACCGTCGTCGCCGAGCACGAGTCGATGCCGCTGAGCGAGCTGCTGGTCCCGTTCCTCAAGCTCAGCAACAACGGCCACGCCGAGGTGCTGATCAAGGCGATGGGCCGTGAGGTCTCCGGCGCCGGCACCTGGGCGGCCGGGCTGGCGGTCCTGCGCGCCGAGCTGCCCGGCTACGGCGTCGACACCGCCACCGTCGCGAACCGGGACGGCTCCGGGCTGTCGCGGCGCAACCTCGTCCCCGCGGCCGAGCTGGCCGACCTGCTGGTCGCCGCGCAGGACCGGCCCTGGTTCGACTTCTGGCACGAGGCGCTGCCGATCGCCGGCGTCTCGGACCGCATGGTCGGCGGCACGCTGCGCTCGCGGATGGCCGGCACCCCGGCCGCCGGCAACGTGCACGCCAAGACCGGCTCGCTGACCGGCGCCTCGTCGCTGTCGGGCTATGTCGACGACGCCGACGGCCGGCGGCTGGTCTTCTCGGTGGTCCTCAACGACTACCTGAGCGGCAAGCCGAGCGATCTGGAGGACGCGATCGCCGTCCGCCTCGCGACCCACACCGAGGACGGCGCGGCGGCCGCCACCCGCACCCGCATCCCCGCCGTCGACCTCCCCGACGACGTCGAGTGCTCTTGGGTCAAGGCCTGCTGACATGACGATCCTGGCGCGAGTGACCCACACGGCGACGCGCATGGCGCCGGCGTGTCGGGGTTTGGCGTCGATGTCCCTGCCCGACGTGTAGACGCTGAGGCCAACTGCTTGTTCTCAGCGTCTACACGGGCGCGGGGTCCAGAACCGCGCCGGTCGGCCGGCGGAATCGACGACGGCGGCCCGGGCGGCCGGTGTGGCGCTGCTGTCAGCGGGCGCCGCGCCGAGGTCCCCGGCGTGAACCCGTGCGTCGGGAGCAGGGGAGTCGCCACGCTACGGCTACCCTGGACAGGTGAGCCTCTACCGTGACGAAGGGGTCGTGCTGCGCACCCAGAAGCTGGGCGAGGCCGACCGCATCGTCACGCTGCTCACCAGGAACAACGGCCGCGTCCGGGCCGTCGGCAAGGGGGTGCGGCGCACCACCAGCCGGTTCGGTGCGCGGCTCGAGCCGTTCATGCACGTCGACTGCCAGTTCGCCACGGGCCGCACGCTCGACATCGTCACGCAGGCCGAGACCATCGCGCCGTACGGCATGAGCATCACCGACGACTACGGGCGCTACACCGCCGGCACCGCCATGCTCGAGACCGCCGAGCGGCTCACCGCCGAGGAACGCGAGCCGGCCGTCCAGCAGTACCTGCTGCTCGTGGGTGCGCTGCGCACGCTCGCCGGCGCCGCGCACGACCCCGGCCTGGTCCTCGACGCCTACCTGCTGCGGGGGCTGTCGGTCGCCGGGTTCGCGCCGAGCTTCGCCGACTGCGCTCGCTGCGACGCGCACGGGCCGCACCGGCTGTTCTCGGTCCAGGCCGGCGGCATGGTGTGCGGGTCGTGCCGCCCGTCCGGCACGGTGGCGCCGTCGGCCGACACCGTCGCCCTGCTGGCGGCGCTGCTCAGCGGCGACTGGCCCGCGGCCGACTCCAGCCAGCCGCGCACCCGCCGCGAGGCCAGCGGCATCACCGCGGCGTTCCTGCAGTGGCACCTCGAACGCGGGCTCCGCTCGCTCGGCCTGGTGGAACGGTGACGCCCGAACGGTGAAGACGAAGCGCACGTACACGCCCCCGACGCCGCACCCCTCGGGAGCCGTCCCGCCGCCCATTCCGCCGGACCTCGTGCCGGCGCACGTCGCGCTGGTCATGGACGGCAACGGCCGCTGGGCCAACTCCCGCGGGCTGCCGCGCACCAAGGGCCACGAGGCCGGCGAGGCCGTGCTGCTCGACGTCATCCACGGTGCCATCGAGATCGGCGTGCGCTGCCTGTCGGTGTACGCGTTCTCGACGGAGAACTGGCGCCGCTCGCCCGAGGAGGTGCGCTTCCTCATGGGCTTCAACCGCACCGTCATCCACCGCCGCCGCGACGAGCTCGACGCGCTCGGCGTGCGCATCCGCTGGGCCGGCCGCCGCCCGCGGCTCTGGAAGAGCGTGATCAGCGAGCTCCAGGACGCCGAGCGGCGCACCAGCGACAACGACGTCATCACGCTGCAGTTCTGCGTCAACTACGGCGGCCGGGCCGAGCTCGGCGACGCCGCGGCGGCGCTGGCCGCCGACGTCGCCGCCGGCCGCGTCAAGCCTGACAAGGTGAACGAGCGGACCCTCGGGCGCTACCTCTACAACCCCGACCTCCCCGACGTCGACCTGTTCGTCCGGCCGTCGGGGGAGCAGCGCACCTCGAACTTCATGCTCTGGCAGTCGGCGTACGCAGAAATGGTCTTCCTCGACACCCTCTGGCCCGACTTCGACCGGCGCCGGCTCTGGGAAGCCATCGAGATCTACGCCCGGCGCGACCGCCGCTATGGGGGCGCCGACCCCACCGCGCCGGCTGTGTGATGGTGGGCGGGGACGGCATCCCCTGAATCCCGCCCCAAGGCGGGTCAGACCGGGCCCATGTCGCGCTCTTCGCGCCAGCCGAGATTCGTCGCCATGCGGGCGAGCACCTCGACGGTGGCGCGGTACTCGTCCTCGGTGATGCCCTCGGTGACCCGCTGCCGGTCGGCAGCGACCCGCGCCTGGATGTCGTTCAGCGCCTTGACGCCGGTCTCGGTGAGCGCCACGCGGTCGGGCCCGATGGGTGCGGCCCAGCCGCGGCTGCAGAGGTCGTCGACGACGGGGCGGACGGTGGGCATGTGCGGCGCGAGGTACAGCGCGGCTTCGTCGTCGATCTGCGCGTAGCTGGCCGGGCCGTCCTCGAGCAGGTTGAGGATCTGCCAGTGGCGGGGCGTGACGGCGGCGCTGCCCAGGACGGCGTCGAACGACTGGTCGATCAGCCGATCGACCAGCTTGAGCCAGTACCCGATCGGGTGCCGGTCCGCGGCCCCCCTCGACCCGTTCATGACAGCTCCTCTGAGCACCGACGACTCATGCCTGCGGGCGCACCGGAGAATGACTCACTCGCCACGATTGAACGCGCCATGATAGCGCTTCAGCGGGCACATTCTCGCCGGCAACCGCGGCATTCCTCTGACCAGATTATGTGGACTCGGCGCGCTCTGTATCGCGTTGTCGACGTTGTTGACGAAGCAATGGCCGAGTGGCGGCCCAGGCCGGCCGACCGGCCCAACGGCGACGACGGGAGGTTCGCGCGGTTGTTGGGCGCATTCGTCATGGGCTGGGATGAATCGTTCGAAGTGAGTGATCATCGCAATTCCTAGATCATGACCAGGTGCACAGTCGACAGTGATCATTCCGCGGAGGTGAGCCGGGCCGCCTTGCCCTCGAGGTAGCGCTGTTCCGGAAGGCTCGTGGTGCGCTGTGCGGCGAGGCGGTACGCGTCGCGCGCGGCGGACGTGTCGCCGGCCATCTCGAGCAGGTGTGCGCGCACGGCCTCGAGCCGGTGGTGCTCGGCCAGGCGGGTGTCGTCGGCCAGCGTCGCGAGGAGGTCGAGCCCGGCCCGCGGCCCGTGGACCATGGCGACGGCGACGGCGTGGTTGAGCGTGACCATGGGGTTGGGCGCGATGCGCTCGAGCACCTCGTACAGCGCCAGGATCTGCGGCCAGTCGGTGTCGTCGGCCGTGGGCGCCTCGTCGTGCACCGCGGCGATGGCGGCCTGCACCTGGTACGGCCCGACGTCGCCGGTCTGGAGGGCGGCGGTGACCAGCGCCACGCCCTCGTCGACGGCCTTGGCCGACCAGAGACCGCGGTCCTGCTCGGCCAGCGGCACCAGGCTGCCGTCGGGGCGGGTGCGGGCCGGCCGGCGCGCGTCGGTGAGCAGCATGAGCGCCAGCAGCCCGGTGACCTCGCCGTCGTCGGGCAGCAGCCGGTGCACCTGGCGGGTCAGCCGGATCGCCTCGGCGGCGAGCTCGACGTGCTGCAGGTCGGCGCCGGACGTGGCGGTGTAGCCCTCGTTGAAGATCAGGTACAGCACGTGCAGGACGGTGCGCAGGCGGTCGGCGCGGTCCTCTTCGGGCGGGAGGTCGAACCGGGCGCCGGCGGTCTTGATGCTCTGCTTGGCCCGGCTGATGCGCTGACCCATGGTCGCCTCGGGCACCATGAACGCCCGCGCGATCTGCGTGGTGGTGAGGCCGCCGACGGCGCGCAGCGTGAGCGCCACCTGCGACGGCGCCGACAACGACGGATGGCAGCACATGAACAGCAGCGTCAGGGTGTCGTCGGAGTCGGCCGGCGCCTCGTCGGCGGGCGGCGCGGTGAACTGGTCGGCCGACGGCGTGAGCGCGGCCGCCGACTCCTCGCGCCGGCGCCTTGCGGACTCGCTGCGCAGCTGGTCGGTGAGCCGCCGCGACGCGACGGTGATGAGCCACGCGCGTGGGTTGTCGGGGACGCCGGCGTCGGGCCACTGGACGGCGGCGGCGAGCAGAGCGTCCTGGACGGCGTCCTCGGCGGCGTCGAAATGCCCGTACCGCCGCACCAGCGCACCCAGCACCTGTGGCGCCTGCTCGCGCAGGAGGTCTTCGACGCCTGCCGTACTCACCCCGTTCACTCGGCCCATTCTGCGGCATGGCACCGACAATGACGGGTCAGTGCTCGTCGTAGTGGCGTCCGTGCGCGGCGTGGAGGTGGCCGTCGTGCAGGTAGTCGGAGTGGTCGCCGTGCTCGACCTTGGGGTGGCCGCACTCGTCGTCGTGCTGGTGCGGGTGCTGCTCGGTGGGCACGTGCGCCCCGGTGACCCGCGGGTCCTCGCCGTTGACGGAACGGGCGTTGCGCCGTCGCCGCAGCAGCGAGCCCAGCGGCCAGGCCAGCACGAACCCGCACAGCGACGCGACCACGATGCTCGCGCCCGGCGCGACGTCGACGTAGTACGAGAAGACCACGCCGCCCAGCGACGGCACCACGCCGAGCGCCATGGCCAGCGCGAACGTGGTCCGGAAGCTGCGGGTGAGCTGCTGCGCCGTCGCGACCGGCACCACCATGAGCGCGCTGACCAGCAGCAGCCCGACCGTGCGCATGGCGACGGTGACCGTCACCGCGGCCATGACGGCGATCAGCATGCTGTACAGCCGCACCGGCAGGCCGCTGACCCGGGCGAACTCCTCGTCCTGGCAGACGGCGAAGAGCTGCGGCGCCAGGCCCACGCCCAGCGCGATGACCACGACCGCCAGGACGGCGACCACCCACAGGTCGTCAGAGGACACCGTCGTGATGGAGCCGAACAGGTACGTGTTGAGCGTTGCCGCCGTGCTGCCGGCCAGCCCGGTGATCAGCACGCCGCCCGCGATGCCGCCGTAGAACAGCATGGCCAGCGCGACGTCGGCCGACGCCCGGCCCTTGGCGCGGACGGCGTCGATGGCCAGCGCGCCGAGCACGGCGACCGCCACCGACGTCCACACCGGCGCCCAGCCGGTCAGCAGGCCGACGGCGACACCGGTCAGCGCGACGTGCCCGAGCCCGTCGCCCATGAGCGCCAGCCGCCGCTGCACCAGGTAGGTGCCGACGGCGGGCGCGGCCAGCCCGGTGAGGACGGCGGCGATCAGCGCCCGCTGCATGAAGTCGTAGTCGAGGAAGCTCATCCGAACAGGCCCGCCCCGTAGTCCTCGCGATGGTCGTCGTGGTGGTCCGGCGCCCCGGTCAGCGTCATCGACGGCGTCGGCAGCGGGCCGTCGTGGACGACGCGGCCGGACTCGAGGGCGACGCCGCGGTCGACCAGCGGCGCGAGCGGCCCCATCTCGTGCAGCACCAGCAGCACCGTGCGGCCCGACGCGACGAACGTGCGTAGCGCCCGGGCGAACGCCTCCTGGCTGCGCCGGTCGACGCCGGCGTTGGGCTCGTCGAGCACCAGCAGGTCAGGCTCGGAAGCGGCGGCGCGGGCGATGAGGACCCGCTGCTGCTGCCCGCCGGACAGGCTGGCGACGCTGCGCCCGGCGTGCTCGGCCAGCCCGACCAGCTCGATGGCGTGGTCGACGGCGTCGCGGTCGGCCTTGCGGGCCGGCCGGAACAGCGTGCGCCGGGCCAACCGGCCGGCGGCGACCACCTCGCGCACCGTCGCCGGAACCCCGGCGGCCGCCGTCGTGCGCTGGGGCACGTAGCCGACCCGCCACCAGTCGTGGAAGGACTTGAGCGGGGTCCCGAACAGCTGGATCTCGCCGGCGGCCACCGGCACCAGGCCGACCGTCGAGCGCACCAGCGTGGACTTGCCCGATCCGTTGGGGCCCAGGAGTGTGACGACCTCGCCCTCGACGACGCGGAGGTCGACGCCGTGCAGCACCGGGCGATCGTCGAGCTCGACCCGCAGCCCGCGGACGTCGACGACGGCGGCTCTCATGAGGTCACCGTACTCACGAACACCCGTTGGCGGATCGCAGTGCCTCCAGGTTGGCCCGCATCAGGCTGAAGTAGTCCTGGTCGGAGGTGTCGTCGGTGAGTCCCTCGATGGGGTCGAGGACGGCCGCCTCGACGCCGAGGTCGTTCGCCAGCGTCTCGGCGACGTCCGGGCTGACCAGGCGCTCGTAGAGGATCGTGGTGACGCCCTCGGCCCGGACGACGTCGTGCACCTCGGCCAGTCGCTCCGGCGACGGCTCGGCCTCGGGGTCGATGCCGGAGATGCCCACCTGCTCGAGGTCGTAGCGGTGCGCGAGGTAGCCGAACGCCTCGTGCGCCACGACGAACACCCGCTGCGTGCACTGGGCCAGGCCGGCCTCGAACTCCTGGTCGAGGGCCTCGAGCTCGGTGGTCAGCGCGTCGGCGTTGGCGTGGTAGTCGTCGGCGTGGTCCGGGTCGGCCTCGGCCAGCCGGTCGGCGACGGCGGCAGCGATCGGCTCGAGGTTGGTCGGGTCGAGCCAGATGTGCGGGTCGCCGGCGAGGTCGCCGTGGTCGTGACCCTCGTGGTCCTCGTCCTCGGCGTGCTCCTCCTCGGCATGCTCGTCGCCGTGGTCCTCGGGGTTGTCGAGCAGCTCGACCAGGCCCGCGACGTCGACGGCGCGATCCTCGGCGTTCTGCTCGATCGCCTCGTCGACCGACGGCTGGAAGCCGGCCAGATACACGACCAGGTCGGCGTCGGCGATCTCGCCGACCTGCCGGCCCGTCAGTTCGAGGTCGTGCGGCTCGCCGCCGGCCTGGGTGAGGTTCTCGACCGTGGCGTGGTCGCCCGCGACCTGCTGGGTCACGAACGCCAGCGGATAGAAGGCCGCGGCGACGGTGGGGCCGTCGCCGCCGCTCGCGGTGGCGTCGCCGCCATCGCCGCAGGAGGTGAGGAGGAGGCCCGCCAGGGCGGCGGTGCTCAGCGCGGCCGCAGCCGCACGACGGTTCTTCATGGGAGACATTCTCATCAAGAGTGACAACCATTGTCAAAAGGGCCTGTTCGGAACGTCCTGGGGCGTTCGCCCGTTGAGGATCTTCGGGGCCGAAGCGGCGCGGACGCTCGTCTCCGAAGCACCTTCGGAGATAGACTGTGTTGGGAATGAGAATCGACAGGCGCGAGCAGGGGGAGCGGGCGACTCACGTGACGGTACGCCAACAGCCGGCCAAGGAGCACCGCCGCACGCGACAGCGCGCCGCGGTCGACGAGGTCCTCGACGAGACCGAGGACTTCATCAGCGCCCAGGAGCTGCACTCGCTGCTGCGGGCTCGCGGCGCCGGGGTCGGGCTGGCCACCGTCTATCGCACCCTGCAGACCCTCGCCGACGACGGCCGGGTCGACGTGCTGCGCTCCGACGCCGGCGAGGCCGTGTACCGCCGCTGCGTCCGCGAGGAGCACCACCACCACCTGGTCTGCCGGTCCTGCGGCGCGACGGTCGAGATCGCCGGCCCCACGGTCGAGCGCTGGGCCAAGTCGGTCGCCGACCAGCACGGCTACGCCGACGTGTCGCACACGCTCGAGATCTTCGGCACCTGCCCCCGCTGCGCCGCCGCCTGACGGCCGCGGCGCGGTTCACGCGTCCGCTCGCTCGGGGTGCGGTCCCCGCCCGGTTGGGAGGGAGTCCCACCCTACGGGCGGGTGCCGACAGTGACGTTCGCACTCCGCCGACCCCGGCTGCCCGCCGGCCAGAAGTCGATCTTGGAGTAACCGCGGGGTTGGCGAGCGGAATGTCCCGGTTGATCCCACGGTTACTCCAAGATCAACGTGGGCTGGGATGGCGAATCGGGTCACGGGCGGACGGTGATCGCTGGTCTGCGTGCCGGGCGGCGGTGCGCGGGGGAGCCATTGTCCGCGCTCGAAATGTCCCGGTAACGTCGTGGCCATCCACTCTAATACGTATTAGGGAGCTGGCATGCGACGGCGGATCTGGCGGGCGGCGGCGACGGTGCTGGCCGCGGCCCTCACCCTGACGACGGTGCCGCCGGCCGCGGCGACCCCTGCGGCGACCCCCGCGGTGACCACAGCGGAACCGGCAGCTGACCCCGTCGCCGATACCGCGCCGGGGGAGTTCGACGAGACCGTCCTCTGGGACTCCGCCGAGGGCCCGCACGAGAGCTACCACGTGCAGGGTCTCGCGGTGACGCCGTCGGACACGACCCTGGCGTTCACCGAGGGCCGGCACGAAGTCTGCGACGCCGGGCCGCGCGACATCGTCCTGCGCCGCAGCACCGACGGCGGCGACTCGTGGGAGCCGAGCCGCATCGTCGTCCCGTCCGTCGACGGGCAGTCGTGGGGCAACCCGACGCCCGTGGTCGACGGCGAGACCGGCGAGGTCTTCCTGTTCTTCGGCCTCTCGATCCTCGACCCGGCCAACACCGGCTGCTCGGGCGACTACCAGGAGATCTACCTGAGCCGCAGCAGCGACGACGGCGTCACCTGGAGCGCGCCGGAGGAGCTGGACGAGCTGTTCGCCGGCAACCCGTACGACTGGACGCTGCACGGTCCCGGCCCGGGCCACGGCCTGCAGCTCCAGGACGGCCGGCTGGTCATGCAGGTGCTGCACCGCCGCGAGGTCGTCGGCCACACCACGCCCGAGCGGCTCTACGGTGTCTCGGCGATCTACAGCGACGACCACGGCGCCACCTGGCACGCGGGCGAGCCGGTCCCCGTCGACGTCAACTACCCGATCAACGAGAGCCGCATCTACGAGCGCGGTGACGGCGCCCTGGTCGTCAACGGGCGGTCGGCGGCCGGCGGGCACCGGCAGCGGATCAGCTCGGTCAGCGCCGACGGCGGCGAGACCTGGTCCGACCCCGTGCTCGAGCCCGCGACCGGCCGCTACACCGCCGTCGACGCCGGGTTCCTGCACTACGAGGGTGCCGACGGCGTGGGCCGCCTGCTGCACGCGCGGCCCGACTCCGCCCGCCGCGAGGCGCTCACCGTGTCGGTCAGCTACGACGACGGCGCCACCTACCGCTACGACACGATCGTCAACCCGGGCCCGTCGTACTACTCCGACCTCGCGGTGCTGTCCGACGGGACGCTGCTGCTGTTCTACGGCCGCGACGGCGAGATCCTCGGCTCGCCGGCGCGGCTGGTCATGGCGCGGTTCGACCTCGCCTGGCTGACCGACGGCCGCGACACCGGCTCCGGCGACGGGCCGGGCATCACGGAGCACGCGTTCGAGCTGGGCGACGCGGCGGGCGCCGTGACGCGGCCGCCGGCCGGGGCGCCCGCCACCCGCACCGTGACGCCGGACGCCGCGGGCGGCAACGACGCGCTGGTGGGCGGGGCGCCGTCGTTCGCCGACGGCGCCGCGATCCTCGACGGCGACGACCACCTCGAGATCCCCGCCACCGACGCCGTCCGCGCCGCCGGCGACACGTTCACCGCCACGGCCTGGTTCCGCACCGGCGCCACGGCCAGCCAGGCGATCCTCTGGGCGTACGGCTGGGGGTCGGCCACGCCGCAGTGGTGGCTGCGCGCCGAGCCGGGCAGCAACCGGATCCAGGCGCTCGTCGACACCGGCCTGGCCACCGCCACGCTCACCGCGCCCGGCGCCTACGCCGACGACGCCTGGCACCATGTCGCGCTGACCCGCGGCGGCGGCGACCTCGCGCTGTACGTCGACGGGGTCCGGGTCGCCCAGGCGGCGTCCCCGACCGGCGACCTCGCGTTCAGCGCCCGTGACGGCATCTACGTCGGGCAGCGGCCGGACGGCGCGAACCGGCTGGTGGGCGGCGTCGACGAGGTGCGCCTGTACGGCCGGGCGCTGACGGCGGACGAGGTGGCGGCGCTGGCGGCCTCTCGGGACAGCGCGGCCGCGGCGGACGCCGTCGTGCACCTGCCGCTGGACGAGACCGAACGGGCACGAGTGCCGCAGCCCCGACCCGAGCCCGTCGCCGACGAGAACGCCCGTGGCGGCGCTGCGCTCACGTACGAGGCGACCGGTCCCGGCGACTACCTGGAGCTGCCGTTCCGGCTGCCGCGCGACGAGGGCGCGTTCGAGGTCGCCGTGCGCTACGCCCGCGGTCAGGACGCCGGCCGGATCCAGATGAGCATCGACGGGCAGCTGCTGCCGGACGGCGTGCTGGACCCGAGCCTGGACAGCGGCGCGGCGTACCAGACCTACCAGCACGGCGACGTCGCGCTCGATCGTGGACTGCACCGGATCCGGTTCACGCTGCTGGAGCCGGGCCGGCTCGGCGGCACCACGATCGCGCCGGACGAGCTGACGCTGATCGCCGCCGAGCACCCGTCCGACGAGACCAAGCGCGACGTCGTCGTCGACGACGAGTCTGTCGGCGCGTTCCGCATGACCGGCACCTGGGGCCGCGCGACGGGCCAGGCGGGGCACCCGTACTACGGCGTCAGCTACCGGTCCGCGGCGGCCGGCACCGGCGCCCGGTCGGTCAGCTGGCAGGTCGACGTGCCGGTCACGGGGGAGTACCACGTGCTGGCGTGGGCGGTCGCGCACGCCAACCGCGCCTCCGACGCGCCGTTCACCGTCCACCACGCCGACGGCGCGACGACGGCCCGGATCGACCAGCGCGGCCAGGCCAGGGTCGTCGGCGACTCGCGGCCGGGCGTCTGGGTGGACCTCGGGGCGTACCGGTTCGAGGCGGGCGCGGCCGGGCGGGTCGAGCTGTCCGACGATGCCGACGGGTTCGTCATCGCCGACGCGGTGCTGGTCACCCGCGACCCGGTTCCCGGCGCCGTGGCGGGAGTCGCGGGAAGCGCGCTGTCGCCGTCGTCGGCCCGGGTCTCGTGGACCGGGACGGACGGGGCCGACGGCTACGACGTCGAGCGGCGGGTCGCCGGGACCGAGCTGTGGGAGCTGGCCGGGCGCGTGGGCGCGGCCGCGACGTCGCTCGACGTCACCGGGCTGGCGCCGTCGACGAGCTACGAGTTCCGCGTCTACGCGTTCACCGAGCCCGACCCCGGCCGGCCCGCCTTCGCCGGTCCCGCGTCCGCGCCGGTCACCGTCACGACCTCGGAGGCCGGCGACGAGGAGGGGGACGGGACGCTCGCGCTGAGCGTCCTGTCCAGCCGGCCCGACGCGGTGAGCGGCGGCGACGCGCTGGTGCGGGTCTCCGTGAACGACGACGGCGTTCCGCTCGACGCCGTCGCGGTCACCGTCAACGACGTCGACGTCTCCGCGTCCTTCGCCCCCGACCCGGCCGGTCGTAGCCTGACCGGCCTGGTCACCGGGTTGCACGACGGCGCCAACGTGCTGGCCGCGCGCGCCGGGTCCGAGGCCTCGCGGACCGCGGTCCGGCTCACCGGCCACCCGATCGAGGGTCCGGTCTTCTCCGGCCCGCACCAGCAGCCGTTCCGCTGCGAGACGGCGCAGTTCACGGTGCCGGTAATCGGCGGCACGCTGGGTGCGCCACTGGACGAGGACTGCGGCATCGCCGAGCGCGTCGACCACTTCTACCGCACGACGGGCGACACGTTCGCGCCATGGCCGGACGGGGCCACCGAGTACCCGGCCGACCTGGTGACCACGACCACCAGCGACGGCGCGCGGGTGCCGTTCGTCGTGCGGATGGAGACCGGCACCGTCAACCGCGCCGTCTACCAGACCACCGTGCTGCACGACCCGCTCGCGGATCCGGCGCCCGCGCCGTCGGAGCACGCGCGCCCGCCGGGGTGGAACGGCGCGACGGTGTTCACGTTCGGCGGCGGCTGCACCAACGGCTGGTACCGGCAGGGCCGCAACACCGGCGGCGTCGTCGACCCGTACCTGCTGGGCCAGGGATACGGGCTGATGTCGTCGTCGCTGAACGTCTTCGGGTCGAACTGCAGCGACCTCACCGCCGCCGAGACCGCCTCGATGGTGAAGGAGCGGTTTGTCGAGCGGTACGGCCCGGTCGACCACGTCATCGGGTTCGGCTGCTCCGGAGGGTCGTACCAGGCGTACCAGATCGCCGACAACTACCCGGGGCTCCTCGACGGCATCATCGTCGGCTGCTCGTTCCCCGACGTCGGCTTCGCGACCGTGAACATGATCACCGACGCCTGGCTCCTGGACTCCTACTTCACCAGGCGGGGGTCTTCCTGGACCGAGGACGAGCGGCTGGCCGTCACCGGGTTCGCGACCGATGCCACCGCTGCCGCCGTCGCCGGGGGCGCCCGCCGCATCGACCCGCGCTCCTACTGCGCCATGGTGCCGGCGGCGCAGCGCTACGACCCGTCGGCCAACCCGGACGGCGTCCGCTGCGGCGTCTACGACCACGCCGTCAACGTCTACGGCCGCGACCCGGCGACGGGGTTCGCGCGCCGCCCGCTGGACAACGTGGGCGTGCAGTACGGGCTGGCTGCGCTGTCGTCCGGGGCCATCAGCGCCGACCAGTTCCTCGACCTCAACGAGCACGTCGGCGGCTTCGACGACGACGCGAACCTGGTGCCGGAGCGGACGACGGGGGACCCGGCGGCCATCGCGGCGGCGTACCGGACCGGCCGGCTGACCAGCGGTGGCGGCGGGCTGGCGAGCGTCCCGATCATCGACTACCGCACGTATCGCGACGACAACCCGAACGGCGAGCTGCACCTGCGCTACCACTCGTTCTCGATGCGCGAGCGGC
Source organism: Jiangella mangrovi (assembly GCF_014204975.1). Lineage (NCBI taxonomy): Bacteria > Bacillati > Actinomycetota > Actinomycetes > Jiangellales > Jiangellaceae > Jiangella > Jiangella mangrovi. Next base: position 7,053,854 of record NZ_JACHMM010000001.1, on the reverse strand, counting down.
TGGAGAAGGCGAACGGCTCGTCCGCGAACCTCGTCGGGCTGGTCGAGGACATGCGCTACACCGGGTTCAGCACCGAGAGCCCGCTGCTGCGGCACGCCGTCGCGAGCATGGACACCTGGCTGCGGAACCTGGCGGCGTCGCCGTCGCCCGATGTGGCCGCGGCGCGGCCGGCCACGCTGGTCGAGGGCTGCATGACCCGCGACGCCGAGCCGGTCTTCGTGGCAGAGACCCTCACCCGCGACCCGTCCAGCACCTGCGAGACCCTGTACCCGACGGCGTCCTTCCCGCGCGAGGTGGCCGGCGAGTCCGTCGCGGCCGACGTCGTCAAGTGCCGGCTGCGCTCGCCGCAACGGTCCGACTACGCCGTCGAGTTCAGCGACGCGCAGTGGGAACGGTTGCTGGGCGTGTTCGACGGCGGCGTCTGCGACTACTCCGTGCCGGGGGCCGAGCAGCAGCCACTGGCCGGGACCTGGCTACGCTTCTGACCGTGGCGCGCGCTGGTGAGGGATGCCTTGCCTCACTGGGTTGAATGTCTGGCTCGCGACATTTAAGGTAAGCCTCGCCTTAAAAGTCGCCGAGCCTCGAGCACGGCTCCGTGCGAAACGGTGCGTGAGAAGTCATGACGTTGGCCTTGCCGCAGTCCGTGCCCGCGGCGGGTGCGCCTGTGGCCGTGCCGTTCGCGCGCGACCTCGCCCGGCACGGGGACCGGCTCGCCGTCGTCGCCGGAGATCAGCGCTGGACCTACCGCGAGCTGGCCCAGCAGGTCGACGCGACGGCGGCCCGGCTCGGCGGCGGACGGCGGCTGGTGCTCGTCAGTGGTGCGAACGACGCCGCCCAGCTGGTCACCTACCTCGCGGCGCTGGTCGGCGGGCACGTCGCGCTACTGGTGCCGCCCGCGCACGCCGGCACCGTCGCGGCCGCCTACGACCCCGACGCCGTGCTGCCGCCCGGCGGCGAGCTGGAGGTCCGGCGGCGCCCGCCCGCGCACGACCTGCACCCCGAGTTGGCACTGCTGATGTCGACGTCCGGCTCGACCGGCTCGCCGAAGCTGGCCCGGCTGTCGCACCGGAACGTCCAGGCCAACGCGGAGTCGATCGCGCAGTTCCTCGGTGTGCGCGACACCGACCGCGCCGTGACCACCCTCCCGCTGCACTACGTGTACGGGCTGTCGGTGGTGCACACGCACCTGCTGCGGGGCGCGACCGTCGTGCTCAGCGACCTGTCCGTCGCCGACTCCTGCTTCTGGGACCTGTTCGAGGCCGAGGGCGGCACCACACTCGCCGGCGTCCCGCACACGTTCGACCTGCTGGACCGTGTCGGATTCGACCGGATGCGGCTGCCGCGGCTGCGCTACGTCACGCAGGCCGGCGGGCGGCTCGACCCCGGCCGGGTGCGCCGCTACGCCGAGCTCGGGCGGCGCGGCGGGTGGGACTTCGTCGTCATGTACGGGCAGACCGAGGCGACGGCGCGGATGGCGTACCTGCCGCCGGAGCTGGCCGCCGCGCACCCGTCGGCGGTGGGGGTGCCGATCCCGGGCGGCTCGTTCGTCATCGAGCCGGCGCCCGAGGTCACCACGCCCGGCGTCGGCGAGCTCGTCTACCACGGCCCCAACGTGATGCTGGGGTACGCGTCGGAGCCGGCCGACCTCGCCCTCGGCCGGACCGTGACGGCGCTGCGCACCGGCGACCTCGCCCGGCGCACGCCCGAGGGCCTGGTCGAGATCGTCGGGCGGCGCAGCCGGTTCGTGAAGATCGCCGGGCTGCGGGTCGACCTCGACCACCTCGAGACCGCCCTGTCCCGCCCCGGCGTCGCCGTCCGCTGCACCGGCGCCGACGGCGAGCTGCTCGTCGCCGTCGACGGAGCCGAGCCGGACGCCGTCCGCCGGGAGATCGCCGACCGGTTCGGGCTGCCGGTTCGCGCGGTCACCGTCGCCGCTGTCGCCCCGTTGCCGAGACTGGCCAACGGGAAGGTCGACTACCCGGAGCTGGCGCGGCTGGTGACGTCGGCCGCGCCGGCCGCGCCGGTCGCCTCGGCCGCGGTGGGGTCTTCGTCGCCGGGCGACCTGCCGGAGCGGCTGCGCGCGCTGTATGCCGAGCTGCTGGGCCGGCCCGACGCGACACTGGACAGCACCTTCGTCGACCTCGGCGGGGACTCGCTCTCGTACGTCGAGATGTCGATCCGGCTCGAGGACGAGCTCGGCGTCGTCCCGCCGAACTGGCACGTGACGCCGCTGCGCGAGCTGGCGGCCGGCGCGTCGTCCTTGGTCGCCGTGGAGGCGCGCGGCTGGCGGCGGGTGCTGCGGCTGCGGCGGCTCGAGACGAGCGCGGCGCTCCGGGCGCTGGCGATCGTGTGCGTCATCAGCACCCACGCCGGGCTGTTCACGCTGCTCGGCGGGGCGCACGTGCTGGTGGCCGTGGCCGGGTTCAACTTCGCCCGGTTCCGGCTCACGAGCGCCGGCCGGGTGACGCGGCTGCGGCAGCAGGCCGTCAGCATCGCCCGCATCGCCGTCCCCAGCGTCATCTGGATCGCCGGCGTCGTGCTGCTGACGAACCAGTACGGCCCGCTCAACATCGTGCTGATGAACGGCCTGTTCGGGCCGTCGTCGTGGACGTCGGAGTGGCACTTCTGGTTCGTCGAGGTGCTCGTCTACATCCTCGTCGTCCTGGCGGCGCTGTTGGCGATCCCGTCCGTCGACCGGCTGGAGCGGCGGTTCCCGCTCGTCTTCCCCGCCGTGCTGCTGGGGTTCGGGCTGCTCGGGCGGTACGGGATCGTCGACCTCGGGGTGCCGCACACCATGCCGGTGTTCTGGCTGTTCGCCTTCGGCTGGGCGGCGGCCCGGTCGACGACGTGGTGGCAGCGGCTGGCCCTGACGGCGGTGCTGGCGGCGACCGTGCCAGGCTTCTTCGGCCAGTCCGCGCGCGAGCTGGCGATCGTCGCCGGGATCGCGTCGCTGCTGTGGCTGACCACCGTGCCGGTGCCGTCGGCGCTGAGCCGGGTGGTGAGCGTGCTGGCCAGCAGTTCGCTGTACGTCTACCTGACGCACTGGCAGGTCTACCCGCGGCTGAACGACATCCACCCCGGCCTCGCCGTGGCCGGCTCCCTCGCCGTCGGCGTCGCGGCCTGGTGGCTGGCCGGCCGCCTGACGGGCGGGCTGACAATGGTGGGGTGGACCGCGGTGAGGCAGCTTCGGAGCCCCTCGACCTGGGCGTCGTCGGGCCGGCGGAGCCGGGCGACCAGACGCTGACTCCGGACCGGACGGCGCGTCGGCGCCCGCCCGCCTGGCTCGTGCTGACGGCGGTGTTCCTCCTCGGCGCGATCGTCGGCGGCGTCGTGGTCCAGGCCCGCGGCGATGCGGCCGACTACGCCGAGGCCCGCGTGGTCGGCGGCCCGGTGGTGCCGCTGCTGACCCAGCCCGGCGCGCGGCTGACGGGGATGGTGGAGCTGAACCTGCTCAACGCGGGCGAACACCGCATCGAGATCCTCCACATCGAGGCCGACGGCATCACCCCTACCGCCGGCAACGCGCCCGATCCGGTGACCGTCGAGCCGGGCGACTGGGGCCGGTTCGTCCAGGACGGCTTCGCCGCCGACTGCGACGGCCCGCCGCCGGGCGGCCTGCGCGCCCTCGTCCGCACCGCCGACGGCGCCGAACGCCTCGTCGACGTCGCCACGCCGCCCGGCTCGGGCGCCGCCGATCTGTGGGTCTGGGCCTGCCGGGCCGCCCTCGACCACGGCGACCTCGGCTGACCTCGACTCAGCGGGCCGGGTGCCAGAAAGGTAGGTGCTCGGGATCGCGCGGGTAGAGCTCCTGATCGCGCCGCAGCAGCTCGGCGTCGCCCGGACCCCAGTACGCGAACGGCGGCTGCTCGTCGAGGACGATGAAGTTGATGGCACCGTTCTGCCGGAGCATGATCGTGATGTTGAACCAGGCGCCGCGACCGTCGTCCTGGTACATCGACCGGCGCAGCTCCGCGCAGGCCGCGGCGACGTCGGGCAGGTAGTGCAGGTGCCGTAACGTCAGCGGACCCTCGCCGGCGAGCTTGACCGTCGCGGCCATCCGCAGGTCGTCGGCCGCCGCCGAGGCGTGCAGGGTGGCGTACTCCCACCCTTCCTGCAGGTGGCCGAGCAGCGCGTACCCGACCAGCAGCAGCGGGTCGCCGGTCTCGGGGCGCGGCCCCTCGAGGATCAGGCGAGGCAGCGGTTCGCCGTCGTCGTCAGTGGTCTCCTCGGCCCGCTCGCGGGCGTGCTTGTCGAGGGAGGCGCGCAGGGCCTGCACCAGCTCGACGTCGACCGGGTCCGAGGCTTCCGCCTCCATGGCGTCGAGCGGGTCGACCGGTCTGCTGTCGTCGCTCATCTCACCACCGTACCGGGCCTCTTGCATTGCGACGAGCTATCGTTCGGGTGTCTCAGTCGCCGGGGTAGAGGACGCCGCCGCCGGTGACGATGACCGAGACCTTCATGCCGGTCTGGTAGGCGGGACCCTCGTGGGCCGGCACCCGCAGCGGGATCAGCGCCGCACCGCCGCCGCCCGCCGCGGGACGCAGGAGGAGCTCGGCGTGCGACCCACGCGCCCGGACGTCCTCGACGACGGCGTTGTGGGTGCCGTTGGCGGCGCTCACCTCGAGCTGGGCCGGCCGCAGCAGCAGCCGCGCATCCGCCCGCCCGACCCCGTCGCGGCGGTCGTGGCGGACGGCGACCCGTCCCAGCGCGCAGTCGACGTCGCCGCTGGAGCCGACGACCTCGGCGGGCAGCACGATCGCGGCGCCCAGGAAAGCGGCGATCTCGGTGCTGACGGGGTTGTCGAAGACCGCCGACGGCGCGCCGGACTGCACCAGGTGCCCGTCGGCGATGACCGCGATCTGCCGGCCGAACGACAGCGCCTCGTCGTGGTCGTGGGTGACGAGGACGGTGGTGACGACGCTGTGCTCGAGGGCGTCGATGACGGCCTGGCGGGTCTGTTCGCGCAGGCCGGTGTCGAGGGCGCTGAACGGCTCGTCCAGCAGGACGACCTCGGGGCGGGGCGCCAGCGCGCGGGCCAGCGCCACCCGCTGCTGCTGGCCGCCGGAGAGCTGGTGCGGGTAGCGGCGCGCGAGGGCGGCGTCGAGGGAGGCGAGCTCCATCACCTCGCGCACCCGGGCCGGGAGGTCCTCGCGGGCTCGCGAGCGGCGCGGCAGCCCGAACCGGATGTTCTGCTCGACGGTCAGGTGCGGGAACAGGGCGCCGTCCTGGGCGACGTAGCCGATGCCGCGCCGGTGCGCCGGCACGAACCGGCCCGGGGCCGCCAGCGTCGTGGCACCCAGCGTGATGCTGCCGGCGTCGGCGCGCTCGAACCCGGCGATCAGCCGCAGCAGGGTGCTCTTGCCGCTGCCGGACGCCCCGACGACGGCGGTGCGGGTGCCCGCGGCCACCGTCAGCGACACGTCATGGAGGACCGGGACCCGGCCGAACGACTTCGAGACGCCGGCCAGCGAAAGCGTGGTCATCGGGCACCCCACTTCCGGGACTGGGCGAACATCATCGCCACGGCGGGCACGGACAACAGGATCAGCAGCAGCCCGTACGGCGCCGCCGCCGGGTAGTCGATGGCCGACGCCTGGGACCAGAACTGGGTCGCGAGCGTCCGGGTGCCGTTCGGCGCGAGCAGTAGCGTCGCCGTCAGCTCGTTGGCCGCGCCGAGGGCGACCAGCGCCGCCCCCGCCGCGATCGACGGCACCAGCAGCGGCAGCGTGACCCGCAGCCGCGCCAGCAGCGGCGGGTGGCCCAGCGACCGGGCCATCTCCTCGAGCGCCACCGGCGCCTGGGCGATCCCGGAGCGCAGGGGTACCAGCGCCCGCGGCAGGAAGATCATGACGTAGGCCAGCACGACGGTGAACGCCGTCTGGTAGAGCCCCGGCAGCACCCGCAGTGTCACCGTCACAAGGGCCAGCGCGACGATGATGGCGGGCAGGCTGGCGGCGACGTACGACGTGCCCTCCAGCAGGCGGGCCAGCGGGCCGGGGTGGCGGGAGGTCAGCCAGGCCAGCGGCAGCGCCACCAGCACGGCCGCTAGCGCCCCGCCGCAGGCCAGCACCACCGTCTGCCCGAAGGCGGGCCAGAGCTCCGGCTGCGCCCAGCCGTCGCCGCGCGCGAGCCAGCGCACCACGCTCGCCAGCGGCACTGCGACGGCGGCCACGCCGAGCGCCGTCAGCGCCAGCAGCACCAGGGGGGTCGACGCGCCCAGCCGCTGCGGCACCGCGGGCCGCGCCGCGCCGGACCCCACCCGCGCGTACCGGGCCCGGCCGCGCGCCGCCGCCTCGCCGACCAGCAGCGTCAGGCACAGGGCCGACAGCACGACGCCCAGGGCGCCAGCCGCGGGGCCGGCGAACGTCGACTGGTACTGCACGACGATCGCCGTGGTGAACGTGTCGAAGCGGATGAACGCGAACGCACCGTACTCGGCCAGCAGGTGCAGGGCGACGATCAGCCCGCCGCCCAGGATCGCCAGCCGCAGCTGCGGCAGCACGACCCGCCCGAACACCGCCCACGAGCCCAGCCCCAGCGAGCGCGCGGACTCCTCGAGCGCCGGGTCGAGGCCGCGGATCGCCGCCATGGCCGGCAGGTACACCAGCGGGTAGTAGGCCAGCACCGACACCAGCAGCCCGCCGCTCAGCCCGTGGATCGACGGCACCGCGCTGGCCCACCCGTAGCTGGCGACGAACGCCGGGATGGCCAGCGGCGCCACCAGCACGACCGCCCAGAACCGCCGTCCCGGCAGCGTCGTCCGCTCGACCAGCCAGGCCCCGCCGACGCCCAGGAGCACCGTCGCCGGCACCCCGAGGACCACCAGCAGGACGGTGTTGACCAGCAGCTCGCCGACGCGCGGGCGGAAGATCAGCGGCTCGAGCGTGCCCCAGCCGACGTCGACGACCACCGAGACGACGTAGCCCAGCGGCACCAGCATGACGGCGGCCAGCAGCGTGGCCGCGACCACGAGCAGGAAGGACGGCCGCGGCCCGCGGTCGGCGCCGGTGGTGGGCGGCGGCGGGAGGGTGTCGGGGATGACGGTCACGAGCGGGACACCCTCTAGAGCAACCCCGCGTCCGTCATCAGATCGGTGACCTCGACGCTGTTGAGGGTGGACGGGTCGACGGCGGGCGCCTGCAGCGAGTCGAGCGTCGGCAGCGCCGGGTTGGCCGCGACGCCGCTGGCGACGGGGTACTCCATGCTGTAGCCGGTGCCGAGGATCTCCTGGCCGGTCTCGCCGGTGACGAACGCGAGGAACTGCTGCGCCTCGTCTTGGTTCGCGCTGGACGCGAGCACGCCGCCGCCGGAGACGCTGACGAACGCGCCCGGGTCCTGGTTGCGGAAGTAGTGCAGCTCGGTGTTGCCGCTGTTCTCCTGGGTGCCGTCCTGGTCGCGGAACCAGTAGTAGTGGTAGATGACGCCGCCGGGCACCTCGCCGGCGTTGACGGCCTTCATGGTCGCGATGTTGTTCTGGTAGGCGGTGGCGTTGTCCTTCATCGCCTCCAGCCACTGGCCGGTCGCGTCGGCGCCCTCGAGCTCGAGCATGGCCGAGATGATGGCCTGGAAGTCGGCGCCACCCGGCGCCGCGCCCCAGCGGCCCTTCCAGGCGGGGTCGGCGAGGTCCATGATCGACGCGGGCAGCTCGGCCTCGGTGAGCTCGTCCGGGTTGTACACGAACACCGTCGAGCGGGCCGCGATGCCGGTCCAGTCGCCGGTCGCGGGCCGGTACTGCTCGGGCACCTGGTCCAGGGTGGCCTGGTCGACGGGGGCCAGCAGGCCGGCGTTCTCGACCAGCGAGATCGCGGGGGAGTTCTCGGTGAGGAAGACGTCGGCGCGCGACTCGTCACCCTCTTGGACCAGCTGGTTGCCCAGCTCGGCGTCGCCGCCGTTGCGCAGGACGACCTCGATGCCGGTCTCCTCGGTGAACGCGTCGGCCCACTCCTGGGTCAGCTGCTCGTGCTGCGCGTTGTAGACGACCAGGGTGTCGTCCGAGGCCGACGCGACGGGGTCCTCGTCGCTGTTGTCGGAGCAGGCGGTGAGCCCGAGAGCGGCGGCGGCGAGGCCGGCGGCGAACGCGGTCATGGAGCGTCGGCGGGTCATGGTGTCCTCGGTGGGTGCGATCCGGTTGTCGAGGCGAGAATAGCCTAACCTAACCTACGCAGAACGACACGGATCGGATGGCGGCGAGGGCGACATGGTTCAGGCCAGCCAGCCGCCGGCGCGGGCCACCACGAGCGCGCCGAGCGCCAGCACGATGAAGCCGCGGCTCATGCGCTGGCCGGCCGAGAGCCGCGGCCAGGCCAGCACCAGCAGCCAGGCGAGGAACAGCACGACCAGGCCGAGCAGCGCCGGGCCGATGGGCGACGGCGCGAGCAGGCCGCCGAGCAGCACGGCCGCCGTGACGACGCCGAGCAGCCACTTGGGCGCCGCGGTGAGCTTCACCAGGACGGGGTAGCTGGCCGCCTCGATGCGTGCGCGCAGGCTCGACCTGGGCGGCGGGCCGGCCGGGGCGGGACGGCGGCTGCCCCCGGACCGCGGAGCGCGCGACCCGGCGCCCGGCGCGGTGGGCCGGCGGTTCGGGTTGCGGCGCGGCTGGCGGTTCTGCGGCACTGGAGATCCTTCGGGACGGGCTGATCACCGAGCATCGTACGGTGGTTGGTCGACATACTGCTCCATGGCTCCGACAGAGTCGAGCCGGCTCCTGGCCTCGAAAGGATCACGATGCTCGTCGTCACCCGGTACCGGGTCCCGCCCGCGGACGCCGTGACGTTCCGCGACCGCGCCCGCCGGGCCCTCGAGGTGCTCGCCACCAAGCCGGGCTGGCGCGGCGGCCACGTGGGCCGCGCGGCCGACGATCCCGAGCTGTGGGTGGTCAGCAGCGAGTGGGAGAATGTCGGCTCCTACCGGCGCGCGCTCTCGTCGTACGAGTCCAAGCTCGAGGCCGTCCCGCTGCTGTCCCTGGCCATCGACGAGCCGACGGCGTTCGAGATCGTCGCGACGGTCGAGAGCAGCGGCGCCAGCGTCCGGGCCTCCGACGCCGACCAGGTGGGCCTGGGCGAGGCCGCCGCACCCGTCGTCCCCACGGATTTCGACCGGTGAGCGCCGTCCACCTGCACAGCACCGAACCCGCGCCGCCCGCCGGCCCGCACGTGCGCAACCTCGTGCTCGCGGTGCTGATCCCGCTGATCCTCGCCACCATCGCCGGGCTGGTCGTGCTGTGGCCGTCCGGCGAGACGCCGAGCATCGAGGCCGGGGTGCGCACCGACGGCACCATCCTCGCCGTCGAGCCGTGCGAGGACGTCGTCGACACCCCGCCGACGCCGGAGGGCGAGGACACCGCCGGCGAGTGCCTGCAGGCGCGGGTCCGCGTCGACGCCGGCCCGGACGAGGGCATCGAGACGATCGTCCCGCTGCCGTTCGGCCTCGGTGCACCGGAGTTCCACGAGGGCGACGAGGTCGTGCTCAGCGCGCTGCCCGACGCACCGCTCGAGAGCCGCTACGAAGTGCTCGACTTCCAGCGCAGCGTGCCGCTGCTGTGGCTGGCCGGGCTGTTCGCCGTCGCCGTCGTCGTGCTGTCCGGCTGGAAGGGGCTGGCCGCGCTCGGCGGGCTGGGCGTGACCATGGTGGTGCTGCTGGTGTTCGTGCTGCCGGCGCTGCTGACGGGGGAGTCGCCGCTGCCGGTCGCCGTCGTCGGGGCGTCGCTCATCATGATCGTGACGCTGTACCTCGCGCACGGGCTGTCGATCCGCACGTCGGTGGCGCTCATCGGGACGCTGGTGAGCCTGGCGCTGACGGGGCTCCTGGGGTCGCTGTTCACGTCCGTGGCGCACTTCACCGGGCTGGCCGGCGAGGCGGCGTCCTACCTCGGCACCGTCAACACCGAGATCGACCTGCGCGGGCTGCTGCTCGCGGGGCTGGTCATCGGCGCGCTGGGCGTGCTCGACGACGTCACCGTCACCCAGAGCGCGGCGGTGTGGGAGCTGGCCGCCGCCGACCCGTCGTCGTCGCGGCGGTCGCTGCTGGCCGCGGGGCTGCGCATCGGCCGCGAGCACGTCGCCGCCACGGTGAACACGCTGGTCCTGGCCTACGTCGGCGCCGCCCTGCCGCTGCTCATGCTGTTCAGCGTCGCGGGCCAGGGGGTCACCGACGTCCTGACCACCGAGGCGGTGGCGCAAGAGATCGTGCGGGCGCTCGTCGGCGGGCTCGGCATCATCGCGGCGGTCCCGGTGACGACGGCGCTCGCGGTTCTGGCCGTCCGGGGACGATCGGCCCGCCCGGCTGGCCGACGCCGCAAGCCCACGTCGTCTACCCTCGAAGCTTGACCCGGACGCCGAGACCCCGAATGGAGTGACCACCGTGCCTGCGCCCGTCGACGCCATCGTCTCCCTCGCCAAGCGCCGTGGTTTCGTCTTCCCGACGGGTGAGATCTACGGCGGTACGCGCTCGGCCTGGGACTACGGGCCGCTCGGGGTCGAGCTGAAAGAGAACGTGCGCCGGCAGTGGTGGCGCGCCATGGTGCAGCAGCGCGACGACGTCGTCGGCCTCGACTCCGCGGTCATCCTGCCGCGCGAGGTCTGGGTCGCGTCGGGCCACGTCGAGGAGTTCGTCGACCCCCTCGTCGAGTGCCAGGCCTGCCACCGCCGTTACCGCGCCGACCAGCTCGAGGACGAGTTCGCCGAGATCTCCGGGCGCCCCGTCGTCGGCGGCATGGCCGAGGTGCCCTGCCCCACGTGCGGCGCCAAGGACTCCTGGACCGAGCCGCGCATGTTCAACGGCCTGCTCACCACCCACCTCGGCCCGGTCGAGTCCGACGAGGGCCTGCACTACCTGCGGCCCGAGACCGCCCAGGGCATCTTCGCCAACGTGGTCAACGTCATGAACGCCTCGCGCAAGAAGCCACCGTTCGGCATCGCGCAGGTCGGCAAGTCGTTCCGCAACGAGATCACGCCCGGCAACTTCATCTTCCGCACCCGCGAGTTCGAGCAGATGGAGATGGAGTTCTTCGTCGAGCCCGGCACCGACGAGCAGTGGCACGAGTACTGGCTGCAGGAGCGGTGGAATTGGTACACCGGGCTGGGGCTGTCCGAGGGCAACCTGAGGCTCTACGAGCACCCCAAGGAGAAGCTCTCGCACTACGCGAAGCGCACCGTCGACATCGAGTACCGCTTCGGCTTCGGGACAACGGAGTTCGCCGAGCTCGAGGGCGTGGCCAACCGCGCCGACTTCGACCTCACCACGCACGCCAAGCACTCCGGCCAGGACCTCAGCTACTTCGACCAGGAGAAGGGCGAGCGCTGGACGCCGTACGTCATCGAGCCGGCCGCCGGGCTGACCCGCTCGGTGCTCGCGTTCCTGCTCGACGCCTACGACGTCGACGAGGCGCCCAACGCCAAGGGCGGCGTCGACACCCGGCACGTGCTGCGCTTCGACCCGCGGCTCGCGCCGGTCAAGGTCGCGGTGCTGCCGCTCTCGCGCAACGCCGACCTCTCGCCCAAGGCGCGCGACCTCGCCACCCGGCTGCGGGCGCGGTGGAACGTCGAGTTCGACGACGCCGGCGCCATCGGCCGCCGCTACCGCCGTCAGGACGAGATCGGCACGCCGTTCTGCGTCACGGTCGACTTCGCCACCCTCGAGGACGACGCCGTCACCGTCCGCGACCGCGACACCATGCACCAGGAGCGCATCGGTCTCGACCGCGTCGAGGGCTACCTCCTGGAGCGACTCCCCACATGCTGACCACGTTGCCGGAGGTGGCCCCGCTGCAGCTGGGGTCGTTGCGGGTCGACCCGCCCGTCGTCCTGGCGCCCATGGCGGGCGTCACCAACGCCGCGTTCCGCCGGCTCTGCGCCGAGCAGGGCGCCGGGCTGTACGTGTGCGAGATGATCACCTCGCGCGGCGTCGTCGAGCGCGACGAGAAGACGCTGAACATGCTGGTCTTCGCCGACGTCGAGGACGTCCGCTCGGTCCAGCTCTACGGCGTCGACCCCCACTACGTCGGCGAGGCGGTCAAGGTCCTCGCCGGCGACTACGGCGTCGCCCACGTCGACCTCAACTTCGGCTGCCCGGTGCCCAAGGTCACCCGCAAGGGCGGCGGCGCGGCGCTGCCGTACAAGCGAGGGCTGCTGGAGCGGATCCTGCGCTCGGCGGTGGCCGCGGCGGAGCCGTACGGCATTCCGGTGACCATGAAGACCCGCAAGGGCATCGACGACCACCTGCTGACCTACCTCGACGCCGGGCGCATCGCCGAGGACTCTGGCGCGGCCGCCATCGCGCTGCACGGCCGCACCGCCGCCCAGCACTACTCCGGCTCGGCCGACTGGGGCTCCATCGCGCGGCTCAAGGAGCACGTGTCCATCCCGGTGCTCGGCAACGGCGACATCTGGGAGGCGTCCGACGCCGTCCGCATGCTCGAGACCACGGGGGCCGACGGCGTCGTCATCGGCCGCGGCTGCCTGGGCCGGCCGTGGCTGTTCCGCGACCTGGCCGCGGTGCTGCGCGGTCAGCCGGTGCCGTCGCTGCCGACGCTCGGCGAGGTAGCCGCGATGATGCGCCGGCACGCCGAGCTGCTCGCCGAGCTCATGGGCGAGGACCGCGGCCTGCGCGACATGCGCAAGCACATGGCCTGGTACCTCAAGGGCTTCATCGCGGGTTCGCAGGTCCGGGCGTCGCTGGGAATGGTCAGTTCTTTGGCTGAGCTCGACGTCCTGCTGGGCGAGCTCGACCCGTCGCAGCCCTATCCCGTCGCGGAGCTGGGGACGCCCCGCGGCCGCCAGGGGAGTCCGCGCAAGGTCGCGCTCCCGGCCGGCTGGCTCGACGACACCTGCGACGCGGGCGACCTCGCCGATGCCGAGATCGGCATCTCCGGCGGCTGATCTTTGGGCTCGTGGGGTTGGGTTGGGTTCCCCGTCCCCCTGCTGCCCATTCTCTTAGCCGCGGGAACCCGCCTCAAGTCGGCGCCCTCTGGGGTTGCTTGACCGTGTGGTTGGGGGGCTTCGACTTGACCCGGGTCCCCGCGGTCTAAGAACGGGCAGCTATCAGGGGGACGGGGGGAGTCTGGCGACGGGTGCGGGGTTGCGGCGGCCGCTGCGGTTGTCGGGTGGGACTTTTCCTCGCTATAGCGGGGATAACCCCCTCCCGACGACCGGTGGTGTCCACGTGGTGGGATTCCCGGTGTTCCTGGGCCGCCCACCATGATTACCCGACCTTCACTAGGGCGTGTCTGGCGGATCTTGTCGTTGGTGGTCGCGGAGCCAGATTCTGATGCTGGCGACGTCGATGGTTCCGCGGTAGACGAAGTCGCGTTTGTCGGTGCGCATGGCCACGGCGCGGTAGCCGCGCAGCTTGTTGATCGTGCGCTCGACGGTGTTGCGGTCGCGGTAGGCGGCGGGGTCGAAGTTCGGGGGCCGGCCGCCGTTGCGGCCGCGGTTGCGGCGTCCACGCTGCTGGCTGCTGGGGGTCGGGATGACCGCGGTGATGTGGTGTTTGCGCAGCCACGCGCGGATGGGCCCGGTGGAGTAGGCCTTGTCGGCCAGCAGCTGGCTGGGCCGGGTGCGTGCCCGCCCGCCGCCGCGGCGGCGGATCGACAATCGGGTGATGAGCGGTTCGAAGGCCAGCGAATCGTTGCGGTTCCCGGCGGTGGTCACCCGCGCCAACGGACGGCAGCGGCGATCAGCGATCAGGTGAAGCTTCGTGGTCAATCCGCCGCGAGAACGACCCAACCCTTCCCGCAGCGGCGGCTTCTTGTCATTCGATGCCGCCCCCCCGTCCGGGCCGGCTGGTCGCCCAGGGCGACCCCCAGCCGCTCGGCAGGCACATCCTTGGGCGGTTCATGCCGCGCGCCCGCGGCATGCTGGTGGGCGCGGACCACCGTCGAGTCCATCGCCACCACCCACCGCCCGGCGTCGTCGGTGTCGCTCCCGGCCTGCAACCCAGCGACGATCCGTTCCCACGTACCATCGGCTGACCAGCGGCGATGCCGCGCATACACGGTCTGCCACGTCCCGTAGTCCGGCGGCAGATCGCGCCACGGGGCGCCGGTCCGGGTCCGCCACAGCACCCCGTTGATCACCATGCGGTGATCCACCCAACGACCGCCCCGGCGCGGACTCCGATCCGGCAACAACGGCTCCAGACCAGCCCACTCCACATCGGTCAGGTCATGTCGATCAAGCACAAACCCGTTCTACCGAGACCAACCAACAAGATCCACTAGACACGCCCTAGGCATGTAGGCGTGGTGGGGCGCGAGAACGCGTAGTGGCGTACGCGATCCTTGATGATCATCGCTGTCCACAGCTCCAGTGAGCACCACAAGGACGGGAGCCTGGGCACCGCCTCTTGACACCGGACATTTGGTACGGAAATCTCTTCGTAACCGGTTACTGATACCGGTTACATTCGGCGGGCGGCCAGCCGAATCCAGGGGCCGGGCACCGGGGGGCAGGGGGACTCGATGGAGAGGAACCGCTCATGGCTCAGCCCGGACCGCGCCGGCGACGACTCAGGCGCACGTCACGCACATCGGCGGTGTGGGGAGCGATCCTCACGCTGCTCGCCGCCCTGCTGACCGCGGCCGGAGCCCAGACCGCCGTGGCTCATCCGGGCCACGGCGGCTACTCGATCCTCGTCTTCAGCAAGACCGCCGCGTTCCGGCACGACTCGATCCCGGCCGGCATCGCGGCGATCCGGCAGCTGGCCACCCAGCACGAGTTCACCGTCACGGCCACCGAGGACGCCGGCGCGTTCACCGACGAGAACCTCGCCCAGTACGACGCCGTCGTCTGGCTGTCGACCACGGGCGACGTGCTGAACGACGAGCAGCAGGCGGCGTTCGAGCGCTACATCCAGGCCGGCGGCGGTTATGCCGGCGTCCACGCGGCCAGCGACACGGAGTACGACTGGCCGTGGTACGGCGAGCTGGTCGGGGCCTACTTCCAGGGCCATCCGCGCAACCAGGACGCCACCATCACCGTCGCCGACCGCGCCCACCCGTCCACGCAGCACCTCCCGACGGACTGGCAGCGCTTCGACGAGTGGTACTCCTTCCGCACCAACCCGCGTGGCGACGTGCACGTGCTGGCCAGCCTCGACGAGTCGACGTACGACCCCGAGGCGAACCCGATGGGCCTCGACCACCCGATCGCCTGGTGCCAGGCCTACGACGGCGGCCGCTCCTGGTACACCGCGGGCGGGCACACCACCGAGAGCTACTCCGAGCCGGAGTTCCTGCAGCACCTGCTCGGCGGCATCGAGACCGCGGCCGGCGCGACGGCGGCCGACTGCGGCGGGACGGTGTGGGACACATTCGACAAGGTCCCGCTGGACACCGGCACGGCGAACCCGATGGAGCTAGACGTCGCGGCGGACGGCCGGGTGCTCTACGTCGAGCGGGCCGGCGAGGTCCGCATGATCGACCCCGAGACCAGCCAGACCACCGTCGTCGGCACCCTCGACGTCTACACGCAGCGCGAGGACGGCCTGCTCGGCATCGCGCTCGACCCGGCCTTCGCCGAGAACGGCTGGGTCTTCCTCTACTACTCGCCGGACGGGACGGAGGCCGAGCAGCGCCTGTCGCGGTTCACGCTCACGGGCACGACGCTGGACCTCGCCAGTGAGGTGCAGCTGCTCGAGGTGCCGGTCGACCGGGCGGTCTCGGGCCACGCCGGCGGGAGCCTGAGCTTCGACGCCGCCGGCAACCTCTACCTCGCCACCGGCGACGACACCAACCCGTTCGAGTCGCAGGGCTACGCGCCCATCGACGAGCGGCCGGGCCGGGCGCCGTACGACGCCCAGCGCAGCTCGGCCAACACCAACGACCTGCGCGGCAAGGTGCTGCGCATCCACCCCGAGCCCGACGGCAGCTACACCGTCCCCGACGGCAACCTGTTCGCTCCCGGCACGGCGCAGACGCGGCCAGAGATCTACGCCATGGGCTTCCGCAACCCGTTCCGCATCGAGGTCGACGGCGCGACGGGCGCGCTGCTCGTCGGCGACTACGGGCCGGACGCGCCGCAGGCGGACCCCGACCGCGGCACCGAGGGCCAGGTCGAGTGGAACCGCATCACCGCGGCCGGCAACTTCGGCTGGCCGTACTGCCACGGCGCCGGCCCGTTCCGCGACTGGGACTTCGCCACCAGCACCGCCGGCCCGGCGTTCGACTGCGCCGCCCCCGTCAACGACTCGCCGAACAACACCGGCCTGACCGAGCTGCCCCCCGTCACAGCACCCGACATCTACTACGGCCGCTCCGAGTCCGGCACCAACGCGCCCGAGATGGGCACCGGCGGAGGCGCCATGGCCGGCCCGGTCTACCGCTACGACGACGCGCTGGACTCCGACGTCAAGTGGCCGCAGTACTACGACGGCGCCGCGCTGTTCTACGAGTGGACGAACACCGAGGACGGCTACGTGCGGCCGTTCGACAACGACGTCTGGGAGATCCGGCCCGACGGCGACGACGACGCCCACGACATCAACCCGCTGCTCACCAGCATGCAGTTCCTGCGCCCCATGGACATGACGTTCGGGCCCGACGGCGCGCTGTACGTCATCGAGTGGGGGACGGGGTTCGGCGGCAACAACGCCGACTCCGGCATCTACCGCATCGAGTACGCCGGCAGCGGCACCCGGCCCGTCGCCCAGGCCGGCGCCGACCCTACGTCCGGCGCGCTGCCGCTCGAGGTGCAGTTCAGCAGCGAGGGCTCCGGCCACCCGAGCGGACTGCCCGTCACCTACCACTGGGCGTTCGGCGACGGCGCCGAGTCCACCGACCCGAACCCGACGCACACGTACACCGTCGCCGGCCAGTACTCCGCCCGGCTGACGGTGATGGCCGAGGACGGCGCGACCCGCTCGCAGACCGTCCAGATCACCGCCGGCAACACCGCGCCGGAGGTGACCCTCGACCCACCCGTCGAGGGCGGCTTCTTCGACTTCGGCGACGACATCGCGTTCGACATCGACGTCACCGACGCCGAGGACGGCTCCACCGGCGACGGCACCATCAGCTGCGACGGCGTCGACCTGCAGGTGCTCTTCGGGCACGCGGGCCACGCGCACCCCGTCGAGGTGCTGCCCGGCTGCGAGGGCACCGTCGCGACCAACACCGACGAAGGACACCCCGCCGGCGAGGACCTGTTCTGGGTGCTCGAGGCGCGTTACACCGACCAGGGCGGCGACGGCGTCGGCGCGCTGACCGGGCGCGACCTGCACGTCCTGCAGCCCAAGCTCAAGGAGGCCGAGCACTTCCAGACGATGAGCGGCATCCAGCTCGAGGCGACCAGCGACCCGCGCGGCGGCCGGCAGAACATCGGCTTCATCGACGACGGCGACTACATCTCCTACGACCCGATGAACCTCGCCGGGATCGACGCGATCACCTACCGGTTCGCGTCGGGCGGCAGCGGCGGGCGCATCGAGATCCGCTCCGGCGCGCCCGACGGCCCCCTGGTCGGCGACAGCGGGTTCATCGAGCCGACCGGCGGCTGGCAGTCCTGGAAGGACGTCACCGTCCCGGTCGAGGACCCCGGCGGCACCCACGAGCTGTTCTTCGTGTTCCGCCACGAGCCCGGGTCGACCGGCCTGTTCAACCTCAACTACCTGAAGTTCCGCGGCAAGGGCGTGTCGGTCGACGCGCGGCCGGAGATCTGGTCGGTCGAGGCGACGCCGCCGTCCGGCGAGCTGCCCTACGAGGTCACGCTCAGCGCCGAGGCCACCGACCCCGAGGGCCAGGAGCTCACCTACGCCTGGGACCTCGGTGACGGCACGACGGCCACGGGCGCGGAGGTGACCCACACCTACGAGCTCTCCGGCGTCTACCGGCCGACGGTCACGGTCACCGACACGGCCGGCTCGGTGGCGCACGACTCCGTCCGGGTCGAGGCGGTGCCCGAGGCGTCGCCGCCCATCGAGTGCGCCGACCCGGGCAGCGACCCCGCCCCGGACGACGAGTTCGACGGCGACCGGCTCGACGGCTGCCGCTGGGACCAGGTGGTCCGGCCTGACCTCAACCGGTTCCGGGTCGAGGGCGGCCAACTGAAGATCGACACCACGCCGACCAACCTGTTCGACCAGCACAACAACGCGCCGAACCTCATGCTGCAGTCCATGCCCGCCGGCGACTGGGTGGTCGAGACGAAGGTGTCCGGCCCGGTATGCGAGCGCTGGCAGCAGGGCGGCCTGCTGGTCTACGAGAGCGACCAGACCTTCCTCAAGCTGGACTACGTCGGCACCTCGCCGGTCGGAGAGCCGTGCGAGCGCAAGATCGAGATGCGCCACGAGATCGACGACATCTTCCAGCCGGCGTTCCCCGAGGTCACGCTGCCCGCCGACGTCACCACCTGGTGGCTGCGGCTGGAGAAGTCCGGCACGACGTACACCGGCTGGTACAGCGCCGACGGCGTGAACTTCGAGCAGGTGGGCGTCATCGAGAACGACCGGCTGGCCACGGCCGACGTCGGGCTCTACGCGTTCGGCCAGGAGCAGACGCAGGCGACCACCGTCGCGTTCGACTGGTTCCACGTGCTCGAGTCCGGGCCGCCGGACGCCTGCCCCGACTCCGACGAGAGCCCGACCGTCGTCATCCGCGACGTCGACTCCGGCGTCACCAACCACGAGCGCGAGGACGGCTGCACCGTCGAGGACCTCATCGAGGACGAGGCCGAGTGGCCGAGCGAGGGCCGGTTCCTCATGCACGTCCGCAGCGTGACCCAGCACCTCGTGCACGACGGCGTGCTGACGCGCACCGAGCGCAACGAGATCATCGCCGCCGCCGGCCGCAGCCGGCCCGCCGGCAGCTGACCCCGTCCACCCCGGAAAGGACTGTTCATGCACCTACGACGAAGCGCGAAGGCCGTCGCCGCGGGGGCCGCCCTGGCCCTGGCGGCCGGCCTGGCCCTGCCCACCCAGGCCACACCGACCGTCGCGGCCCGGCCCGCCGACGGCCTGTCCGCCGCCGACCGCGCCACGCTGCAGCGCTACGCCGAGGACACCTGGGCGTCGTTCGTCGCGATGACGGACGAGGCCAGCGGGATGCCCGCGGACAAGCTCAAGCACGACGGCACCACCAGCGTGCAGACGTCGACCACCAACATCGGCGCCTACATGTGGAGCGCCGTCGTCGCCGAGGAGCTCGGCATCATCGAGCGCGCCGAGCTGGTCGACCGGCTCGCCGTCACCCTCGGCACGCTGGAGGGGCTGGAGCGGCACGAGGAGAGCGGCCAGTTCTACAACTGGTACGACCACCACACCGGCGAGGTCATCACCACCTGGCCCGACGACGGCAGCACCGTCGTCCCGCACCTGTCGTCGGTCGACAACGGCTGGCTGGCGACCGGCCTGCAGGTCGTCACCGAGGCCGTCCCGGAGCTCGCGGAACCGGCCCGCGCGCTCTACGACAGCATGGACTTCGGGTTCTACTACCGGCCCGAGGTGAACCGGATCCTGTTCCACTACGCGCCCAGCACCGGCGCCGCGCCCTGCTGCTACGACACGCTGGTCAGCGAGAGCCGCATCGCCACCTACATCGGCATCGCGAAGGGCGAGCTGCCGCGCAAGACCTACTTCGGCACCTGGCGCAGCTTCCCGAACACCTGCGACTGGAGCTGGACGGAGCAGAAGTCCGAGGGCGAGCACCGCACCTACCTGCGCCAGCAGGTCTGGGAGGGCGCCTACCAGTACCGCGGCATCGAGGTGGTCCCCGGCTGGGGCGGCAGCATGTTCGAGGCGCTCATGCCGTCGCTGTTCGTGCCCGAGGAGTCCTGGGGCCGGCGCAGCTGGGCCGTCAACCACCCCAACACCGTCCAGGCGCACATCGAGCACGGAATGGAGGAGGCCCAGTACGGCTACTGGGGCTTCTCGCCGTCGAACAACACCAACGGCGGCTACAACGTCTACGGCGTGGACGCGATCGGGATGGACCCGAACGGCTACCCGTCGAACAACGACGCCACCCTCGTCGACCCCGGCTGGGAGGGCTGCGACAAGCCGGCCCAGCCGGCGCCCGAGCCCGAGGACTACACCAACGGCGTCGTCACGCCGCACGCCTCGTTCCTGGCGCTGCGCTACGCCCCCGAGCAGGCGATGGAGAACCTCGCGAACCTGGAGGACGACTTCGACATCTACTCCGAGTGGGGCTTCCGCGACGCCGTCAACGTCGGCACCGGCACCGTCGACGAGTGGTTCCTCTCACTGGACCAGGGCATGGTGATGGGCGCGATCGGCAACGCCCTCGCCGACGACCTGCTGCGCGACGCCTTCGTCACGCCCGACGTGCAGGCGCGGGTGAAGCCCGTCATCGCCATGGAGGAGTTCACCAACTACCGCTGACCGGCCGGCACCGGCGCTGCCCCTCGTCCGCGAATTGGGCGAGGGGCAGCGGGCCGGCGGGGTTCATCCGTATCTTGGCGGTATGCAGGCAGGACTCCTCGACTGGGCTTCGACCACCGCCGTGGACCTGCAGCCGGTGCTGCGGACCGTCGCCGTCACCGTCGCCATCGTGTTCGTCATCTACAAGGCCGTGCAGTCCAAGTTCTCGCTCGGCACCATCGTGGTGTCCGCGCTCGCGGCCGGCATCTTCGTCTGGCTGGTGTTCAACGTGAACCAGCTCAGCGACACCATCGGCGAGGACCTTCCCGGCGGCTCGTCGGCTCCCGGCTGAGCTCCCGCCACTGGTAGGGAGAGGTCCGTACCAGCGCGTGTGCCGTGCATCACGCGCCGCCCACCATGGGATCGGGGCCGGACGCGGGGAACGGGGGCACGGGTGGCCGGGACGGTCGCTCGCGCCGGAATTGGTCCGGATGTGGTCCAGGCGGGCGCTCCGTCCGCGTCGTTAGGCTCCGCGAAACTCGCTCGTTGGATGCCGTACGCGACACGGAGGGCCGGCCTGTGCAGTACGTTTTCGACTTCACCGAGGGCAGCAAGGACCAACGCGACCTGCTCGGCGGCAAGGGTGCCAACCTCGCCGAGATGACGTCCCTGGGGCTCCCCGTCCCGCCGGGGTTCACCATCAGCACCAAGGCGTGCCGCACCTACCTGGCCACGGGCCGCGAGCCCGACGGCCTCGCCGACGAGATCGAGTGGCATCTCAGCGGCCTCGAGTCGGGCATGGGCAAGCGGCTCGGCGACGCCACCGACCCGCTGCTGGTGTCGGTGCGCTCCGGGGCCAAGTTCTCGATGCCCGGCATGATGGACACCGTCCTCAACGTCGGCCTCACCGACACCTCCGTCGAGGGGCTGGCCGCGGTCGCCGGCGACGAGCGGTTCGCGTGGGACTCCTACCGCCGGCTCATCCAGATGTTCGGCAAGACGGTGCTGGGCGTCGACGGCGAGCACTTCGACAAGGCGCTCGAGGCGCGCAAGCACGCGCGCGGCGCCTCGTCGGACGTGGATCTCGACGTCGCGGACCTGCATGAGCTGGTCGCGGAGTTCAAGGAGATCGTCCGCCGCGAGAGCGACGTCGACTTCCCGCAGGATCCGCGCGAGCAGCTCGACCGCGCCATCCACGCCGTCTTCGAGTCCTGGAACACCGAGCGGGCCCGCATCTACCGCCGTCAGGAGCGCATCCCCGACGACCTCGGCACCGCCGTGAACGTCGTCGCCATGGTCTTCGGCAACCTCGGACCCGACTCCGGCACCGGCGTGGCGTTCACCCGCGACCCCGCCACCGGCGAGCAGGGCGTCTACGGCGACTACCTGCCCAACGCACAGGGCGAGGACGTCGTCGCCGGCATCCGCAACACGCTGGCGCTGGCCGAGCTGGAGCGGCTGGACAAGGCCTCGTACGACCAGCTCCTCGACATCATGGAGACGCTGGAGAAGCACTACCGCGACCTCTGCGACATCGAGTTCACCATCGAGCGCGGAAAGCTGTGGATGCTGCAGACCCGGGTCGGCAAGCGGACGGCGGCAGCGGCGTTCCGCATCGCCGGCCAGCTGGTCGACGAGGGCCTCATCGACGCCGACGAGGCGCTGTCGCGGGTCACCGGGGCGCAGCTCGCGCAGCTGATGTTCCCGCAGTTCGACCCCGCCGCGGCACGGACGGCGATCGCCCGCGGCATGGCGGCCAGCCCCGGCGCCGCCGTCGGCAGGGCCGCGTTCGACTCCGCCACCGCCGTCGAGTGGGCCCAGCGCGGCGACGACGTCATCCTCGTCCGGCGCGAGACCAACCCCGACGACCTGCGCGGCATGGTCGCCTCGCGCGGCGTCCTCACCTCACGCGGCGGCAAGACGTCGCACGCCGCCGTCGTCGCCCGCGGCATGGGCCGCACCTGCGTCGTCGGCGTCGAGGCGCTGCGGGTCGATCCGCGAGCGCGCGAGTTCACCACGCCCGACGGCGCCCGGGTCGCCGAGGGCGACGTCATCTCGATCGACGGCGGCACCGGCGAGGTGTTCCTCGGCGAGGTACCGGTGGTGCCGTCGGCCGTCGTCGACGCGCTGTACGGCGACGCGGCCCCGTCGGCCCCGACGGGGCCGTCGACCGCGGCGGATGGTGCCCGGCAGGAGGTCGTCGACGCCGTCCTGCGGCTCATGCGCCACGCCGACGACCGCCGCCGCATGGAGGTGCGCGCCAACGCCGACACCGGCGAGGACGCCCGCCGGGCCCGCGACCTCGGCGCCGCCGGCATCGGGCTGTGCCGGACGGAGCACATGTTCCTCGGCGCGCGGCGCAAGATCGTCGAGCACGTGATCCTCGCCCGCACGCCGGAGCAGCGCGACGCCGGCCTCGACGAGCTGCGCCCGCTGCAGCGCGCCGACTTCACCGAGATCCTCGAGGCGATGGACGGCCACCCGGTGACGATCCGGCTGCTCGACCCGCCGCTGCACGAGTTCCTGCCCGACATCACCGACCTGTCCGTGCGGGTGGCCGTCGGCGACGCGACCGGCTCGCCGGATCAGGAGGCGGCCGCGTTGCTCGCCGAGGTGCAGCGGCTGCACGAGCAGAACCCGATGCTCGGCATGCGCGGCGTCCGGCTCGGGCTGGTCGTGCCGGGGCTGTTCCAGCTGCAGGTGCGGGCCATCGCCGAGGCCGCCGCGTCGCTGCTGGCGCGCGGGCTGGACCCGCGGCCGCAGATCATGGTGCCGCTGGTGGCTGCCGTCCAGGAGCTCGAGGCGATCCGCGACATGGCCGAGGCGACGGTGGCCGAGGTCGCGGCCGAGACCGGGACGGAGCTGCGGTTCCCCATCGGCACGATGATCGAGCTGCCGCGCGCGGCGATGACGGCGCACGAGATCGCCGAGGCGGCCGAGTTCTTCTCCTTCGGCACCAACGACCTCACCCAGACGACGTGGGGCTTTTCGCGCGACGACGTCGAGGCGACGTTCTTCCCGGCCTACCTCGAGCGCGGCATCTTCGGCGTGAGCCCGTTCGAGTCCCTCGACGCCGACGGGGTCGGGCGGCTGGTGTCCATCGCCGCCTGGGAGGGCAAGGAGACGCGCGGGGACCTCGAGCTCGGCGTCTGCGGCGAGCACGGCGGCGATCCGGACTCGATCCACTTCTTCGAGTCGATCAAGCTGGACTACGTGTCGTGCTCGCCGTTCCGGGTTCCGGTGGCCCGGCTGGAGGCCGGCCGTGCGGCGCTGGCGACGGAGGGCAGCGACAGTCGCTGAAAACGGACAGGCGGGGCACATTGCGACCAAGCGTGCGGATTCGATACTCTCCGTCCGCTTAATGTCGAAATGAGAGCGTTTTCATACTCAAGGGGCACCACCATGCGCCGATCCGCATTCCTTGCTGCCGTTTTGCCGGCAGCCCTCATCGGTGCCGCAGCCGTCGGCACCCTGTCCGCATCCGCCGCCGAGCCCGACGAGGTCCTCGTTGGCAACATCACCTCCTGCAAAAACGACGTCGTTGACGGTGAGATCTACTGGGAGGGCAACACCACCCCTGGGACCTCGCTGAACCACCCGTGGTTCACCGACACGGTCTCCGATGACGACCTGTCGCTCGACATCACCGACATCAGCGATGGCATCGACCTCGCCGCGCTGGTGAGCAATGGTGAGCAGACGAACCTCTACCTCTGGACCAACGATCTCACTGACCTGACCGCCCCGGACATCGACGGTCAGTCCGCTGAGATCGCGAACTACACGGTCTGCAAGGTCCACCCGTACCCGCCCACCGAGCCCCCGACGGAGCCCCCGACCGAGGAGCCCACGGAGCCTCCCACGGAGGAGCCGACCGAGCCGCCGACCGAGGAGCCCACCGAGACTCCGTCGGAGACGCCGAGCGAGACCCCGTCCGAGACGCCGTCGGAGACCCCCAGCGAGTCGCCGTCGCAGACCCCGACTCCCTCGGAGACGCCCGAGGAGCCGGCCCTGCCCGACACCGGTAGCTCGCCGACGGTTCTCATCGCGGCCGCCGCGATCCTGCTGGCCGCCGGTGCGGCCGCGCTGCGTCACCGCTTCGTCAAGCCGTAGTTCGCACCGATGCCCGCCGGGCGCGTGACCACCTGGTCACGCGCCCGGCGTGTCGTTTGTGGACGCTCGTTGCCTTGCACGCCCGGTGTCCGATATGTTCCCCCTGCCTCCGCAGGGGCGCTTCTGTGTGTGCACCTACTTCTGACATCTGAGGGGCAATAGTGCGTACCACTGTCATTGCTGCTGCCTGCGTGGCGGTCGCCCTGGGGGCCGCGCTGCCGGCCGCCGCCGGCGAGGAGCCGGACGACCCGCAGTTCTTCGATCACGACAACGTCACCACCTGCGAGGCCGCTATCGCCGCCGGTGCGAACTTCACCGGCGACACCGAGCTCGGCGAGGACATCGTCGAGGGCACCGTCACCGACGGGAAGATCCTGGAGATCGAGCAGGTCGACGACTCATGGACCATCACCGCCGTCATCGTCAAGGGTGGTGACGGCTACCACGTCTACACCCAGCCGCCGTTCGAGGGCCGCGAGTTCGTCTCGCCGCTGAACAACGGCGGTCAGCTCCCGAACATCAGCCACTGGTTCGTGTGCGGCGAGGAGAACGGCGAGGAGCCCACCACGCCGCCGACCGAGCCTCCCACGGAGGAGCCCACCGAGCCGCCGACCGAGGAGCCCACGGAGCCTCCCACCGAGGAGCCGACGGAGACCCCGTCGGAGTCTCCCTCCGAGTCGCCGAGCGAGTCCCCCAGCGGGTCTCCGTCGGAGTCGCCCAGCGGGTCCCCGAGCGACACCCCATCGCCGTCGCCCTCCGAGGGTGACGACGATGGCGGCGAGCTGCCGGACACCGGTGGCTCTCCCGCGGTGCTGCTCGGCTCCGCGCTGGTGCTGCTCGCGGCCGGTGCGCTCGCGCTGCGGCACCGGTTCGTGAAGCCGTAGCCACCCGGCTCGACCAGCACGCCGATCGAGCGCTCGGTCCTTCGGGGCCGGGCGCTCGTTCGCGTCAGTCGCCGAGGAGCTCGCCGACGACGTCGTCGGCGATGGCCAGGCACGCCGTCGCGGCCGGCGAGGGGGCGTTGCGGATGCACATGATGTTGCCGCGCCGGCTGGAGCGGAAGTCGTCGACAAGGGTGCCGTCGGCGGCCATGGCCTGGGCGCGGATGCCGGCCGGCGCGGGCACGAGGTCGGCGACGGTCAGCTCGGGCAGGTACTCGCGGGCGGCCGCGGCGAACCGTCGCCGGCTGTACGACCCGCGCAGCTCCTGGACGGCGGTGCGCCGGTTGGACCAGGCGAACCGGCGGAACCCGCCCCAGCGGGCCAGCCGGAAGAGTTCGGCGGGGTCGACGTCGCGCTTGCGGTAGCCCTCGCGGGCCAGCGCCAGCACGGCGTTCGGCCCGACCATGACCTCGCCGTCGACCCGCTTGGTGAGGTGCACGCCGAGGAACGGGTAGCGCGGGTCCGGCACCGGGTAGACCAGGCCGTTGACGAGGTGCCGGCGCTCGGGCCGGAGCAGCGCGAACTCGCCGCGGAAGGGGACGATGCGCGGGTACGGGTCGTCGCCGGCGAGGCGGGCCAGCCGGTCGGACTGCAGGCCCGCGCACACGACGACGCGGTCGAAGGCCAGGGTCTCGCCGGACGCGCCGGTGACCCGGACCTCGTCGTCCGACTGGTGGAAGTTCGTCACCTCGAAGCCGGTGCGCACCGTCCCGCCGGCGTCGACGGCGTCGGCCAGCAGCGCCGCGGCGATGGCGGCGAAGTCGACGATCGCGGTGGAGGGGGAGTGCAGGCCGGCGACGCCGCGGACGTGCGGCTCGAGTTCGGCCAGCTCGTCGGGGTCGAGCGTGCGCACGCCGGGCACGTCGTTGGCGATGGCGCGCTTGTGCAGGTCGTCGAGGCGGCCGCGCTGGGCCTCGTCGAGGGCGACGATGACCTTGCCGCACTCGTCGTACGTCAGGCCCTTCTCGTCGCAGTAGGCGCGCAGCAGGCCGACGCCGCGGCGCGAGAACCGGGCCTTCGCCGAGCCGGGCGTGTAGTAGATGCCGGCGTGGACGACGCCGCTGTTGCGCCGCGTCTGGTGCAGCGCCGGCTCGGGCTCCTTCTCGAGCACGGTGACCGTGGCGCCGTCGGCCGAGCGGGCCAGGGCGCGCGCGATGGCGGAGCCGACGATGCCCCCGCCGACGACCGCGTAGTTGGACGGTTCACTCATGCGCCGCGCCTCCCCCTGGACGGACCCTGGCGCCAGGGTACTGGGCGCGGCGGCGCGCCGGGCAGCGTAACCTCTGGCCGTGATGAGCGGCTACGACGACGCCGACCGCGAGCGGTGGGCGGCCGAGCCCCCGAAGCGGGCGGTGCGCACGGCGTTCGAGCGCGACCGGGCACGCGTCGTCCACTCGGCGTCGCTGCGTCGGCTGGCGGCCAAGACGCAGGTGGTGGCGCCCGGCAGCGACGACTTCGTCCGCAACCGGCTCACCCACTCCCTCGAGGTGGCGCAGGTCGGCCGCGAGCTCGGCAAGGAGCTCGGCTGCGACCCCGACGTCGTCGACGCCGCCTGCCTCGCGCACGACCTCGGGCATCCGCCGTTCGGGCACAACGGCGAGCAGGTGCTCGACGAGATCGCGGCCGGTATCGGCGGGTTCGAGGGCAACGCGCAGACGCTGCGGCTGCTCACCCGGCTCGAGGCGAAGGCCGCACACCCCGACGGCCGGTCGGCCGGGCTGAACCTCACCCGGGCCAGCCTCGACGCCTCGACCAAGTACCCGTGGCGCCGCGGCGAACGCGAGGGCCGCAAGTTCGGCGTCTACGACGACGACGCCGAGGTGTTCGGCTGGCTGCGTGACGGCGCCGCCGGCGATCGCCGCTGCCTCGAGGCGCAGGTCATGGACTTCTCCGACGACGTCGCCTACTGCGTCCACGACGTCGAGGACGCCATCGTGGGCGGCCGGCTGCAGGTGGGCGGGCGCCTCGACGACGCAGATGAGCGCACGCGGGTGGCCGGGCTGACCCGCGAGTGGTACCTGCCCGACGCCGAGGCCGAGGAGATCACCGAGGCACTGGACCGGCTGCGCGCGCTGCCGTACTGGGTCGCGTCGTACGACGGCCGGCTGCGGTCGCTGGCGGCGCTGAAGGACATGACGAGCCAGCTGATCGGCCGCTTCTGCGACGACGCCGAGCGGGCGACGCACGCTTCGTACGGCGGTGGGAGCCTGACCCGCTACGCGGCCGACCTCGTGGTGCCGCGGGCGACCCGGGTCGAGGTGGCGGTGCTCAAGGGCCTGGCCGCCGTCTACGTCATGACGGCGTCGGACCGGGCGCCCATCTACGCCCGGCAGCGGGAGCTGATCGAGGAGCTCGTGTCGGCGCTGCGGCTGCGCGCCCCGGGGTCGCTGGAGCCGGCGTTCCAGGAGGCCTGGTCCACCGCCGCCGACGACGCCGCCCGGCTCCGGGTCATCGTCGACCAGGTCGCCTCCCTGACCGACGACTCCGCCGTCGCCCTGCACACTCAGCTCACCCGCTGACCGGCCGGCAGGGCCGGTCGCCGTCGTCACTCCGACTGGCAGCGCGGGCACCAGACCGTCGTGCGGCCGCCGAGCCGCGTGCGCCGCAGCGGCGTCCCGCACCGCGGGCAGACGCCGTCACGGTCGTCGCGGTGGCCGGTGAGCCAGTCGTCCCTGCCGGGCACCCGTCCCACCCGCGTCGAGCGGTCCAGAACGGTGGTCATGGTGCGGTGCAGACGGCGCCGGTCGGCGTCGGTGAGGTCCAGGGTGCCTCGGCGAGGATGGATGCGGGCCTGCCACAGGATCTCGTCGGCCAGCAGGTTCCCCAGCCCCGCGACGACGGCCTGGTCCGTCAGCGCGGGCTTGAGGGTGCGCTGCCGGCGGGCGAGGCGCCGGCCGAGCTCGGCGGCACCGATCCGCGCGGCGTCCGGGCCGAGGCCGGCGAGCAGCGAGCCGACGCCGTCGTCGTCGGGGACGAGCCGGATGCCCTGCAGCTTGCGCAGGTCGCGGTAGCGCAGCTCGCGGGAGCCGGCGCTGATGATGACACGGTCGAGACGGTGCCGATCGGCGTCGGCGTCGATCCAGGTCAGAGAGCCGGTCATGCCGAAGTGGAAGACCACGCTCGGCTCGTCGAGGCGGTGCCGCGGGCCGGCTCGGAGCGGTCCGATCAGCCACTTGCCGTGCCGGCGCGGACCGGCGAAGGCGGCTCCCACCAGCGCGTCGCGCAGCTCGCCGCCGTCGACGCCCCGGAGCACGCCCGCATCGAGCACGTCGACGCCGTCGATCCGTCGTCCGGCCGCTCTGCTCAGCACCCGGCGGAAGCCCTCGACGTCCGGAAGCTCCGGCATGCCCGGATCCGTACCCCGGACGGCCGGTCACATAGGCCGCGCGAGGCCGGCGGTCGTAGACTCTGCGCGTGGCAGGTCGAATCCGGGACGAGGACATCGCGGCCATTCGCGAGCGCGCCCGCATCGACGTCATCGTCGGCGAGTACGTCGCGCTGCGCAACGCGGGCGGCGGGTCGCTCAAGGGCCTCTGCCCCTTCCACGACGAGAAGTCGCCGTCTTTCCACGTCACGCCCGCGCGCGGATTCTTCCATTGCCTCGCGGGTGAGACAGAGGTCCTCACCTGGGACGGTCCGCGACCCATACGTGAGCTGGCAGGTGGAACGCATCGCATCCTGAACCGCCATGCTGACTGGGTCGAGGCTCCGTTCAAGTCCTACGGCGTCCAACCTCTGCTGAAGATCACGCTCACGAGGAATCGTCAGGTCAAAGAGATCTACGCGACCGATGAGCATCGGTGGTTCGTGCGCTCTGGTGCGACTTTGAGGTCCACACGCGAAGTACTGACCAAGGAACTGCGGCCAGGCTCGAAGCTAGCGTTCACATATCCGCGATCACGCATCGCGCGTACGACTCCCTCGCCATTCGGCATAGCCCATGGCATCACCTTCGGCGACGGCACGCGCAACGGCACTGGCACCATGGCTCTGCTGTGTCCGCCAAAAGACACTGCACTGCTGAAGTGGTTCCCCCACAGTCACACCAGCGCCTCGGGCCCGAACATGTTGGTCCATCATCTGCCGCGCTTCTTCAAGGACCTTCCGGACCTGGACGAGTCGACTCCGTACCTCTACGGCTGGCTTGCAGGCTATTTCGCCGCCGACGGCTGTGTGGCGGCCGACGGGACGGTCATCCTCAACTCAGCGCGGCGGGAGCACCTCGAGTTCGTACGCACGCTCTGCATGCGGCTGGGGATCGGCACATTCGGGATCACCAAGCAGACTCGCCAAGGCTTCGAAGGCCGGGAGCCGAGCGACATCTTCCGGATCCATCTAGTCAATGACGATCTCACCGACGAGTTCTTCCTCATCCCTGAGCACAGGCAGCGTTTCGTCTCAGCGCACAAGAAATACACCCGCCGGGGTTGGGTGGTGCGGTCGGTGGAGACGACGGATCGCGTCGAGGAGGTCTTCTGCGCCGAGGTCGGGGACGGACATGCCTTCGTGCTGGCGGACAACATCCTGACCGGCAACTGTTTCGGCTGTTCTGAGGGCGGCGACGTCATCAGCTTCGTGCAGAAGATCGACCAGCTCTCGTTCACCGAGGCGATCGAGCGGCTGGCCGACAAGGTCGGCATGCAGCTGCGCTACGAGGAGACGGGGTCCGGGCCGGCGCCGCGGCAGAACCGCGAGCAGCGCACCCGGCTGGTCGAGGCGCACCGTGTGGCCGCCGAGTACTACGCCGAGCAGCTGGCCGGGTCGCCGGAGTCGACGATCGGCCGGCGGTTCCTCGACGAGCGCGGGTTCGACCAGGAGGCGGCGCAGCGCTTCGGCGTCGGCTACGCCCCGCAGGGCGGCGACGTGCTGCGCAAGCACCTGCGGCAGAAGGGGTTCAGCGACCACGAGATCATCACCGCGGGGCTGGTCGCGCAGGGTCGCAACGCGCCCTACGACCGGTTCCGCGGCCGGCTGGTCTGGCCCATCCACGACCTGCTGGGCGACGTCGTCGGGTTCGGGGCGCGCCGCCTGTACGACGACGACCGCATCGAGGCCAAGTACCTCAACACCCCTGAGACGCCCATCTACAAGAAGAGCCACGTCCTCTACGGCGTCGACCTCGCCAAGAAGGACATCGCCCGCACCTCGCAGGCGGTCGTCGTCGAGGGGTACACCGACGTCATGGCCTGCCACCTGGCCGGCGTCACCACCGCCGTCGCCACCTGCGGGACGGCGTTCGGCGAGGACCACGCGCGGATCCTGCGCCGGCTGCTGCGCGACCAGGACGAGTACCGCGGCCAGGTCATCTTCACCTTCGACGGCGACGCCGCCGGGCAGAAGGCGGCGCTGCGGGCGTTCGAGGGCGACCAGCGCTTCGTCGGGCAGACCTACGTCGCCATCGACCCCGACGGCCTCGACCCGTGCGAGCGGCGGCAGACCTCGGGCGACCCCGGCGTGCGCGAGCTGATCGCCCGGCACCGGCCGCTGTTCGAGTTCGCGGTGCGCACCATGATCGACGAGTACGACCTCGAGAACGCCGAGGGCCGGGCCCGTGCACTGGACAAGGCGATCCCCTTTATCGCCCGCATCCGCGATCGCTCCGTCCGCGACCAGTACGCCGTCCGGTTGTCCGGCTGGGTCGGACCGCCGTCGGGCCATTCGGAGAACTGGGAACGCGACGTCGTGTCGCGCGTGCGCGCCGCGGCCGGCGTTCCGGACCGTCGCGCCGCCGGGGGTGGGCGTGGCCGCGCCGCCCCGCCACCGGCGGCCGGGCAACAGGCCCTCGGCGTGCCCGTTCACGGCAACGTCGACCCGCAGGCACTCGAGCTCGAGCGGGCGGCGCTGCGCATCGCCGTCCAGCGGCCCGCCCTGGCCGGCCCCACGTTCGACGACCTCGGGGCCGAGGCGTTCCTGTCGCCGGCCTACCGCGCGGTGCGCGAGACCGTCGCCAAGGCCGGCGGCTGCGCCACCCAGGCCGGTGGGCACGAGTGGGTCGAGGCGCTGCTGGCCGCGGCCTCCGACGAGTCGGCCCGGCACATCGTCACCCAGCTCGCCGTCGAGGCCATGCCCGTCGACGAAGGCTCCGTCCAGCGCTACGCCGACTCCGTGGTGCTGCGGCTGCACGAGGTGTGGGTGTCGCGCCAGCTGGTCGCGCTGAAGGCCAAGCTGCAGCGCACCGACCCGTCGGCGCAGGTCGAGATCTACAACCGGCTCTTCGGCGAGCTGATGGCGCTCGAGAAGCACCGCCGCGACCTCCGCGAGCGGGGCATCGGCACCAGCGCCTGAGGATCCGCCGGCTCAGGACATGACGTCGATGGTCACGACGGCGCCCGACGGCAGTGTCCGCGTGGTGCCGTCCAGACCCGGCGCCACCTCGGGGCCGTCGACCAGGATCGTGAGCAGGCCCTCGACCGGCATGCTGATGATCTCTTGAACCCCGGCCGGATCGCTCGCCCACTCCGACGTGGTGTCCATGAACTCGTCGGCGAGGGCCTGCAGCTCCGCCTCCGGTGCGACAGCGGACCGGAACCACAGCTTCGACGCGGCCTCGTCGGCGGCCAAGGCCTGCTTCAGCTCGTTCTGGAACGCCTGGGCCGCGGCCGGGTCGACGGAGTCGACGATGCCCACGATCACCGCCGCGCCCTGCCGGCTCCACTGCCGGAAGCCCGCGTCGAACTCCGGACGTGCGGCCAGCATCGGCTCGATGATCGACAGGGTGACGTCCCGGCCACCCGGGCCGGGATCGGTGCCGGGAGTCAGCGAGATGCCGGGATTGGCGGACCACACGTGGTCGGCGGCGCACGGGTGCTCCGGATCGATCGAGCCGCCCACGCCGCCGCCCAAGGAGATGCCCTGACCCTCGCGCGCGACGACGGCGCCGTTGTGGTCGTACAGCACGGCGCGGCCCTCGGCGTCGCGCGCCGCGGTGGAACCGGCAGGCCACACGACCGCCAGGAGCTCCCCGACGCTCGACTCGAGCACCAGGCAGTTCCGGTCGTCCACGGCGAGCGTGCCCTCCTGCAGCCCCATGAGGCGGGCCACGTTGAGGCCCGGACCCAGGGAGTCCGGCACACCGGGCGGTGCCATGAGCAGGACCTCGTTCTCGGGCTGCGAGACGACGCCGTCGGCCGTGTCGCCGGGCGGGTCGGCCCACAGCAGCAGTCCGCCGGCGACGACGGCCAGCCCGCCGGTCACCCCGGCGGCCGTGGCGATGCGGCGGCGGAGCACCCGCCGCCGTCCGTGCCGCACCGCGACCCCCACCACGGCGGCGTCGACGTCGACCTGTGTCACCTCGGCGTGCAGGCGCTCGGCCAGCTCGCGTTCGTCGTTCACCGTCATCGCGGACCTCCCCGGTCGTCGTCGGTCATCGCAACTCGCCTTCCACGGCGCCGGCGCGCAGGTGGGCAAGCGCCCGGGCGGCCTGGCTGCGCACGGTGCCCTCGCTGCACCCGAGCAGCGCGGCGATCTGGGGGTCCGGCAGGTCGCAGTAGTAGCGCAGCACCACGACCGCGCGCTGCCGCGCCCCCAGCTCGGCCAGCGCGGCCGACAGCGCCGAGCGGTCGACCACGTCCGGAACGGTGTCGATGCCCTCCGGGCTCGCCGCGAGCCGGTCGCGCTGCGTTCGCCGTGCCCGGGATCGAGCGGCGGAGATGTGCGTGTTCACCAGCATGGCCCGCACGTAGGCGTCCGGATCGTCGGCCCGGCTGACCTTGCGCCAGCCCACGTAGGCCTTGGTCAGCGTCTCCTGCAGCAGGTCGTCGGCGTCGGCGTGATTCCCGGCCAGCAGGACGGCGATGCGTTTGAGCCGCACCAGCCTGCTGCCGGCCCACTCCTCGAACGTCTCCACGGCGCCTCCCCGGCCTCACCCCTGGGACGCCGCCGGATCACCGTCCGTTGCACGCTAGACGTGGCCGAAGCGGGCGAGCGCCTCGACCAGGGTGAGTCCCTCCTGCAGCGCCGCCCGGATCGAGACCTCCGTCGCCGTCAGCCGCTCCGCGGCCTCCAGCACCTGCGAGACCAGCGAGGACGGCACCACGATGGCGCCGTCCTCGTCGGCGAGCACGAAGTCGCCGGGCTCGACCGACACCCACGCCGTCGTCGCGCCGCGTAGGTAGACCGGCTCCTGCCAGCCGGTGACCGCCCACCGCCCGATCGACTGCACCGGCGTCCGGTAGCGGGCGAACACCGGGAAGTCGTGCCGGCGCAGCCAGCGCAGGTCGCGCACCCCGCCGTCGACGAGGGCGCCGACGCAGCCGCGCTCGCGCAGTCCCAGCGCGATCAGCTCGCCGAAGTAGCAGACGCCGTGCCCGTCGCCGGCCCAGACGGCGACCTCGTCGGGGCCGATGCCCTGACAGGCCTCCATCTTGGCCGCGTCGCCGCCACCCGAGTACGGGCGCATCTGGCCGCGGATCGTGTACGCCCAGCCGGCCACCCGCTCGCCCGACACCGCCGCCAGCGACGGCGCCAGCCCCTGGTCGGGCCGGCCGAATCCGTCCAGGACGTCGGCGACGTTCGACGTGTCGACGGCGGCGAAGCGCCGGCGGATCTCTGCTCGCTGCTCTGGCGTGTGCACGCCGCATTCTCGCGCACATCACGGCGGCGACGGGAATGCGCCCGTACCCGTTGACGCTTCAACCATCATGAGCGAACCGCGGGACCTGACGGCCACGACCGACATCGGCGACACGCCGGCGCCACCCGCGCTCATCGTGCTCGGCACCCCCGACGGCGCCACCGACGCCGGCGAGTGCGCCGACGGCTTCTGCGCCGTCTGAGCGATCCCCCAACGAAGAGGAGAACACGACAGTGCTGGTCGAGGTGTGGTCGGACTTCGTCTGCCCGTGGTGCTACATCGGCAAGCGGCGGCTCGAGACCGCGCTGGGCCGGTTCGAGCACGCCGGCGACATCGAGATCGTGTGGCGCAGCTTCCAGCTGGACCCGTCCACCCCGCCCGGCGCCGACGGCCCGGTGTCGGAGAGCCTGCGGACGAAGTACGGCGTCAGCGCCGAGCAAGTCGTGCAGATGAACGAGCGGGTCACCACGCTCGCCGCCGCCGAGGGCCTCGACTACCACCTCGACACCGCCCGGGTCGCCAACACGTTCGACGCGCACCGGGTCGCGCACCTGGCCCGCGAGCACGGCGTCGGCCCGGAGCTGCACGAGCGGCTCATGCACGCGCACCTCATCGAGTCCGTGCATCTGGGCACTCCGGAGAACGTGGTCCGCCTGGCGGCCGAGGTGGGCGTGCCCGAGGACGAGACCCGCAAGGTGCTCGACGGCGACGCCTACGCCGACGACGTCCGCGCCGAGATCGACCTGGCCCGCCAGTTCGGCGCGAGCGGCGTCCCGTTCTTCGTCATGGGCCGCACCCACGGCGTCTCGGGCGCGCAGCCGGTCGAGGTGTTCGACGGCGCCCTCGCCGAGGCCTACCGCCGCGCCAGCGCCCCCGCCGCCCAGTAGTCAGCCCCGCGCTCGCGCGCACGACCGGCTGCCGGGCATGATGCGGGGCATGACCCTCGTCGCTGGCGTCGACTCGTCCACCCAGTCCTGCAAGATCGTCCTCGTCGACAGCGACGACGGCACCGTCGTCGAGTCCGGGCGGGCGGACCACCCCGACGGGACCGAGGTCGACCCCCGCGCCTGGTGGGACGCCCTGGGCAAGGCCGGCGACGGCCTGCTCGACCGGGCCGCGGCGGTCGCCGTCGGCGGGCAGCAGCACGGCATGGTGGTGCTCGACGACGACGGCGACGTCGTGCGTCCCGCGCTGCTCTGGAACGACACCCGCTCGGCCGGCGCCGCCCGCGACCTGACGGCGGAGCTCGGCGGCCCCGCGGCCTGGGCCGAGGCCGTCGGGCTGGTCCCGGTCGCCAGCTTCACGGTCACCAAGCTGCGCTGGCTTGCCGAGCACGAGAAGGACAACGCCGCCCGGGTCCGCCAGGTCATGCTCCCGCACGACTACCTGACCTGGCAGCTGGCCGGCCGCCCGGCCGAGCCCACGACCGACCGCGGCGACGCCTCCGGCACCGGTTACTGGTCGGCCGCGACCGGCGAGTACCGCCCCGACCTGTTGGAGCTCGGCTTCGGCCGGGCGATCGGCGTCCCGCGCGTGGCTGCGCCGTCGGAGTCCGTCGGGACGACGGCGTCAGGCGCGGCCATCGCCCCCGGCACCGGCGACAACATGGGCGCCGCGCTGGGCCTGACGCTCGAGCCCGGCGACGTCGTCGTCTCGCTCGGCACCAGCGGCACCGCGTTCGCCGTCGCCGAGGCGCCGGTCGCCGACGCCACCGGCACGGTCGCCGGATTCGCCGACGCCACCGGCCGGCACCTGCCGCTCGTCGCCACTCTCAACGCCGCCCGGGTGCTCACCGCTGCCGCGACGCTGCTCGGCACCGACCTCGCCGGCCTCGACCGGCTCGCCCTCGAGGCGGAGTCCGGCGCCGGCGGCCTGGTGCTGCTGCCGTACCTCGACGGCGAGCGCACCCCCGACCTGCCGGACGCGACCGGCTCGCTGGTCAACCTCACCCGCGTCGCCATGACCCCGTCGAACCTGGCCCGCGCCGCCGTCGAGGGCATGCTCTGCGGCCTGGCCGACGGCGTCGACGCGCTCGCCGCGCAGGGCGTCACCGTGCGCCGGGTGCTGCTCATCGGCGGCGCCGCCAAGTCCGCCGCCGTCCGCGCCGTCGCCCCCGAGGTGTTCGGCGTCCCCGTCGTCGTGCCCGCGCCGGGGGAGTACGTCGCGCTCGGCGCCGCCCGGCAGGCCGCCTGGGCGCTCTCGGGCGCCGCGACCCCGCCCGCCTGGCCGCTCGACACCGAGACGACCCTCGAGCCCAGCGGCGACGGCGGCAGCCGGGTCCGTGACACCTACGCCGAGGCGCGCACACGACTGCACGGGTGAACCGAAGCGTGTCACCCTGGAATACGAGCACGCACCTTCCGGTTGTGGCGGGTACATTTGGTTGACACGTCAACATCCGGCGAGAGGGAGTGACGGAAGATGCAGTTCGGGATCTTCACGGTGGGCGACGTGACCACCGATCCCACCACGGGGCGAACCCCGACGGAGCACGAGCGGATCAAGGCGACGGTCGCGATCGCCAAGAAGGCGGAAGAGGTCGGCCTCGACGTCTTCGCGACCGGCGAGCACCACAACCCGCCGTTCATCGCCTCGGGGCCCACCACGACGCTGGCCTACATCGGCGCGCAGACCGAGCGGATCATCCTCTCGACGGCGACGACGCTGATCACGACCACCGACCCGGTGCTGATCGCGGAGAACTACGCCAAGCTGCAGCACCTCACCGACGGCCGCGTCGACCTCATGATGGGCCGCGGCAACACCGGCCCGGTCTACCCGTGGTTCGGCAAGGACATCCGCGACGGCATCGCGCTGGCTGTGGAGAACTACGCGTTGCTGCACCGGCTGTGGAGGGAGGACGTCGTCGACTGGCAGGGCCGGTTCCGCACCCCGCTGCAGGGCTTCACGTCGGTGCCGCGCCCGCTCGACGGTGTGCCGCCGTTCGTCTGGCACGGCTCGATCCGCAGCCCCGAGATCGCGGAGCAGGCCGCCTACTACGGTGACGGCTTCTTCCACAACAACATCTTCTGGCCGATGTCGCACACGAAGCAGATGGTCGCGCTCTACCGCCGCCGCTTCGAGCACTACGGCCACGGCGCGGCCGACACCGCCATCGTCGGGCTCGGCGGCCAGGTGTTCATGCGGCCCAACTCGCAGGACGCGGTGCGCGAGTTCCGGCCCTACTTCGACGTGGCGCCGGTCTACGGCCACGGCCCCTCGCTCGAGGAGTTCACCGAGCAGACGCCGCTGACGGTCGGCAGCCCGCAGCAGGTCATCGACCGGTACGCGGCCATGCGCGACGACGTCGGCCACTACCAGCGCCAGCTGTTCCTCATGGACCATGCCGGGCTCCCGCTCGACATCGTCCTCGAGCAGATCGAGATCCTCGGCACCGAGGTCGTGCCGGTGCTGCGCCGCGAGATGGCCACCGGCCGGCCGGCGCACATCCCCGACGCACCGACCCACGCGTCGCTGGTCGAGGCGGCCGGCGGCGGGCGCGACACGACGGTGCACGCCGTCGACGACGTCACCGGCCGGGTCGCGGACGCCGCGGAGGCCTCGCGATGACGACATCGACGACGCGCCGGGTGGCGGTCGTGTCGGCGGGGCTGCGCCAGCCGTCGTCGACGCGGCTGCTGGCCGACCGGCTCGCCGAGGCGGCGGGCCGGCAGTTCGCCGCGCGCGACGTCGATGTCGACCTGCGGGTCATAGAACTGCGCGAGTACGCGCACGACCTCACGAACCACCTGCTCAGCGGCTTCCCGAGCCCGACGCTCGGCGCGGCCATCGAGGCGGTGACGACGTCCGACGGGCTCATCGCCGTGTCGCCGATCTTCACCGCCTCCTACAGCGGCCTGTTCAAGACTTTCTTCGACGTGGTCGAGGCCGACGCGCTCGAGGGCATGCCGGTGCTGCTCGGCGCCACCGGCGGGACGGAGCGGCACTCTCTCGCGCTCGAGCACGCCATGCGGCCGCTGTTCACCTACCTGCACGCGATCGTCGTGCCGACGGCGGTCTACGCGGCCACCGCCGACTGGGGCGCGGAGACCGGCGGCGACGGTGACGGCGCCGGCGCACCCACGGGGCTGACGCGGCGCATCGAGCGGGGCGTGCGCGAGTTCGCCGACCTCGTGGCCGTCCGCCCACCCCGTCAGGCCGCCGACCCGTTCGCCGTCCCGACCCCCTTCGAGCAGCTCCTCGCCGAGAACTGACACACAACCGCCCGCCCGGGCCGCGCGTCTATCCTGCGACGGCCGAGAGAGGCGGAGACGGATGCGGGCGGAGCTCGAGGACTCGTTCCTCGCGGTGACCGGGGCGGAGCTGCCGCGGCTGCGGCGGCTGGCCTACGCGATGTGCGGTGACTGGCACCGGGCAGACGACCTCGTGCAGGACGCGCTGGAGCGGGTCTATGCCGCCTGGCCGCGGGCGCACGCCGCCAGCGACCCGGGCGCCTACTTGCGCACGACATTGGTGCGCCGCGCCATCAGCGAGACGCGGCGGCCCTGGTGGCGGCGGGAGTACACGCGTGAGGAGCTCCCGGAGGTGCCGTCCGGCGACCACGCCGACGGTATCGCCGCTCGTCTCGACCTCGCCGGCGCGCTCGCCGGGCTGACGGTCAAGCAGCGAGCGGTCGTGGTGCTGCGGTTCCTGGAGGACCGCTCGGTCGACGAGGTCGCGGCCATTCTGGGCGTCGGCCAGGGCACGGTGAAGCGGCAGACCCACGACGCGCTCGCCCGGCTGCGCCGCGATCTCACCGGGCAGTACGTGACGGAGAACGGCGGAGGTGCGTGATGACCGACGAGACGATCACCCGGGTACGCCGTGCGGCGGCCGCGACCGAGCCACCCGCTCCGTTCGACCTCGACGCGGTGGTGCGCGGCGGCCGGGCCCGGGTCCGCCGCCGCCGCATCGGCGCCGGCGCGGCCGTCGCCGCTCTTGCCGTCGTCGCCGTCGGCCTCGCCCTGCCGTCGTCGCCGATGTCGGTCGTCGACGGCGAGGTGGCGCGGCGGCCGCTCACGGAGGACGTCCCGCAGCCGGTGGTGGCCCCGGTCGTGGCGCCGGTCGTGGCCGACGACCCGATGAGGTCGGCGGTGTGGCGGGCCGTGGAGGACGCGTTGCCCGCCGACGTGTCACTCGCGGCCGACGTCAGCGGCGATCCGGTCGAGCCCACGCTGTCCTTGCAGCTCCAGCGCGGCGACGAGCGGTTCGCGGCCACCGTCATCGTGCACGAGGACCACGCCGACGCCTTCCGGCCGTGCAGCGAGCCGACGCCCGAGCTGGCCGTCACCGTGGCTCCGCGGCCTTGTGTCGAGGGTCAGGACGACGCGGGTCGCTGGCGGGTGGTGGCCGACGTGCTGGGCGGCGGCACCGGGCTGGTGTCGCTCCTGGACGGCACGCACGGCGTCCTGATGACCTGGGACGTCCGCGACGGTGTGACGCTGACCCGGGACGAGGCGACCGCGCTGGCCGAGGCCGCGCTCTCGGTCGCCGCCGAGGGCGGGATCGCCTGGTCGACCGGCGTGGACCTGGAGTCGGCCGCGGCCCGCTGGGAGGACGTCCGGGCGGGCGTCGAGGCCGAGCTGGGCCTGGGCCCGCTGACGGAACGAAGTCCGTTGGACGTCGACGTGGATCGCAACGGTCCCGGCTCCCTGGTCGGCCGATACGTGTTACCTGACGGCGTCGAGGTCGACGTCGAAGTGTGGCAACGCGCGGCGCCGTACGACGCGGTGTGCCCGGTGACTCAGGCGTGCAGCCCGTTCCCAGGCGCGAACGTCGAGACCGGGCCGGGCGGCACCGAGTACCAGGCCGTCAGCTCATCGATCGGCTCGCGCGTCGGCGTCGTGCTGCGCATCGCGAGCCGGCGTCAGGCGCCGGACGGCATGGTCGCCGCGGTGGAACGGGTGGTCGAGCTGCTGCCGCGCTGGGAGAACTGAGCGGACGTGGTCAGCTCATGGCGGCGGGCGCCGCCGCGGCCGACATGAGGACGTCGACCTGGGCCGGCGCGAGGGCGTGGTCGATGACCATGACCGCGGCGCCGATGATGCCGGCGCGGTCGCCGGTGCTGGACTGCACGATGCGCAGGTCCTGGGTGGCCAGCGGGAGCGAGCGCCGGTAGACGATCTCGCGCACGCCCGCGATCAGGTGCTCGCCGGCCTGCGAGAGCGAGCCGCCGATGACGATGACCGACGGGTTGAACAGGCTGACCGCGGCGGCCAGTACCTCGCCGATGTCGCGGCCGGCCTGCCGCAGCAGCTGCAGCGCCTCGATGTTGCCGCCGCGGGCCAGCCCCACGACGTCGAAGCTGGTGGAGGCCTCGATGCCGCGGGCGGCCAGCTTGGCGGCGATGGCGGCGCCGCTGGCGACGGCCTCGAGGCAGCCGGTGTTGCCGCAGCGGCAGACGATGTCGGCGCCGTGCGGCAGCTGCAGGTGGCCCATGTCGCCGGCCGCGCCCTGCGCGCCGCGGTGCAGCCGGCCGTCGCTGATGAGGCCGCTGCCGATGCCGGTGGCGACCTTGACGAACATCATGTGCGGCGCGTCGCTCCAGGCGACGTCGTGCTCGCCGAGCGCCAT
Organism: Jiangella mangrovi; assembly: GCF_014204975.1. Classification (NCBI taxonomy): domain Bacteria; kingdom Bacillati; phylum Actinomycetota; class Actinomycetes; order Jiangellales; family Jiangellaceae; genus Jiangella; species Jiangella mangrovi. Next base: position 7,013,348 of record NZ_JACHMM010000001.1, on the reverse strand, counting down.
GATGTTGACGTCGTTGTCGACCAGCACGACGACGCCGCCGAAGCGGTCCTGCAGGTAGCCCTGCACGTCGAAGCCGTCCCAGCCGGGCATGATCGGCGGGCTGACAGGGCGGCCGGTGGAGTGCTCGACCGGGCCGGGCAGCCCGATGCCAACGCCCAGGAGGTCGGCGGGGTCGCGGCCGGCCTCGCGGATCAGTTCGTGGCCCACGCGGTCGACCCAGTCGAGGACGGTCTCGGGCCCGGCGGCGACCAGCAGGTCGTCGGCGGACTGGGCGAGCACCTGGGCGGCGAGGTCGGTGAGGGCGAGGCGGGCGTGCGTGGCGCCGATGTCGGCGGCCAGCACGTAGCGCGCGTTGGGGTTGAAGGCGAAGCGCGTGGGCGGCCGGCCGCCGGTGGAGGCGGCCTTGTCGGCCGGGCCGATGAGGTTGCTCGCGAGCAGCGCGTCGACGCGCTGGGTGACCGTCGAGCGGGCCAGCCCGGTCTCGGTGGCCAGTTCGGCACGCGTACGCGGCCGGCCGTCGCGCAGCAACTGGAAGAGGGACCCCGCCGAGTACATCGAGGTGCCGTCTGGCAGCACGTTTGCCGGCCGTGACGTCGTGACGCCTCCGCCTTCGAGCATGGCACTAGTGAAACACACCAGACTTCTTTCCGTGCAACATCCGGAGATGCGGTAATCGCCACGCAACTTTTGCTTGACGTGCGTGCAAAAGTGCCTCTAAGTTCCTCTGCCATGGCAGTGACTCCGATCACAGACCGCGAGGCCGGCGACGACCCCGTCTCGATGACGGGATACCGAGCAGCGATCGTCGGGACGGGCTTCATGGGCCGGGTGCACGCACGGGCGGTCCAGGTCGCCGGCGGCCGGGTGGTCGGGGCCGTCGGCTCCACCCCGGAGCGCGCCGCCGCGGCCCAGGGCGACCTGCAGGCCGACGCGGTCTTCGCCTCCCTCGACGAGCTGCTCGACACCGCCGACGTCGACGTCGTCCACGTCTGCACCCCCAACCACCTGCACGAACCGGTGGTGCTGGCCGCGCTCGCCGCCGGCAAGCACGTCGTATGCGAGAAGCCGCTGGCCATCTCCAGCACGGCCGCCGCGGCGATGACCGACGCCGCGCGCGAGGCGGGCCGGGTCGCCGCCGTCCCGTTCGTCTACCGCTTCCACCCGATGGTCCGCGAGGCCCGCGAGCGGGTCCGCTCCGGCGAGGTCGGCACCGTCTTCCTGGCCCACGGCAGCTACCTGCAGGACTGGCTGCTGCACCCCACCGACGACAACTGGCGGGTCGACCCCCACCTCGGCGGACCCACACGCGCGTTCGGCGACATCGGCTCGCACTGGTGCGACCTGCTCGAGTTCGTGACGGGGGAGCGGATCACCCGGATCGCGGCCCAGTCGTCGACGGTGAACAAGCTGCGCGGCGTCGACACCCTGCGCAACGTCACCACCGAGGACGTCGTCGTGGTCCAGTTCGCCACGGCGAGCGGCGCCATCGGCTCCGTCGTCGTCAGCCAGGTCTCGGCCGGGCGCAAGAACCGGCTGCTGCTCGAGGTGTCCGGGTCGCGCGGGTCGTTCTCGTTCGACCAGGAGAACCCCGAGCAGCTGTGGTGGGGCGGCCGCGAGCGCAGCAGCCAGCTGGTCCGCGACCCCGAGACGCTCAGCGCCCAGGCCGCCCGGTACGCCCGCGTTCCCGCCGGCCACGCCCAGGGCTACCAGGACTGCTTCGACGCGTTCGTCGCCGACACCCAGGCCGCGATCGTCGGCGCGACGCCCGACGGCCTGCCCACTTTCGACGACGGCCTGCGCGCGGCCCGGCTGGCCGAGGCCGTCATGACGTCGGCCGCCGAGGGCGAGTGGGTGGAGGTGCCCGCATGAGCTCTGACGTGGTGAGTCCCGCCACGACGCTGCTGCGGATGAGCGGCATCGAGAAGTCGTTCCTCGGGGTCCAGGTGCTGCACGGCGTCGACCTCGATCTGCGCGCGGGCGAGGTGCACGCGCTCATCGGCGAGAACGGCGCCGGCAAGTCGACGCTGATGAAGATCCTCGCCGGCGTCTACCAGGCGGACGGCGGCACCGTCGAGCTCGACGGGCAGAGCGTCCGGTTCGAGCACCCGCTGCAGGCGCAGCAGGCCGGTGTGTCGACGGTGTTCCAGGAGTTCAACCTGCTGCCGGAGCGCACCGTCGCCGAGAACGTGTTCCTCGGCCGCGAGCCGCGCCGCAACCGGCTGGTCGACGCGGGGCGGATGAACGCCGACACCCAGGCGCTACTGACCGACCTTGGGCTCACCTGGCTGCGACCGGAGACGCGGGTGCGTTCGCTGTCGGTGGCCGGCCAGCAGATCGTCGAGATCGTCAAGGCGCTGTCCTACGACGCGCGGATCATCTCGATGGACGAGCCGACCGCCGCGCTGGCCGACGAGGAGGTGGAACTGCTCTACCGCCTCATCGCGACGCTGAAGCAGCGCGGCGTCGCCATCCTCTACGTGTCGCACCGGCTCAAGGAGATCTTCGACCTGTCCGACCGCGTCACGATCCTCAAGGACGGCGCGCTGGTCGATACCGTCGCGACCGCCGACATCACCTCCGACGAGCTGGTCCGCAAGATGGTCGGCCGGCCGATCTCCAGCTTCTTCCCGGACAAGGTGCCGGGAACCGAACCCGGCGACGTCCGGCTCGAGATCCGCCAGGGCGGCAACGAGCAGGTCGACGGCATCGACCTGACGGTCCGCGGCGGCGAGATCGTGGCGCTGGCCGGGCTGCAGGGCAGCGGGCGGACCGAGATCGCGCACGCGCTGTTCGGGGTCGACCGGTTCACCCGCGGCGAGGTGCTGCTCGACGGCCGCCCGGTGACGCTGCGCTCGCCGCGGCAGGCCGTCCGGTCCGGGCTGGCGCTGGTCACCGAGGACCGCAAGGGCGAGGGCCTGGTGCTCAACCAGTCCGTCGCGGCCAACGCGCGGCTGGTGCTCGACGCCGTCCTGCCCCGCCGTGCGGCGCAGGGCGCCCGGCGCATTCCCGGCATCCTCAACTCGCTCGAGCTTGTCTCGCGCGGCAGCAGCCAGGAGGTGCGGTTCCTCTCCGGCGGCAACCAGCAGAAGGTCGTGCTGGCCAAGTGGCTGGCCACTGAGCCGAAGGTGATCGTGCTCGACGAGCCCACCCGCGGCATCGACGTCGGCGCGAAGGAACGCGTCTACACGCTCATGCGCGAGCTGTCGGCGCAGGGCGTGGCGATTCTCATGATCTCGTCCGAGCTGCCCGAGGTCATCGGCATGGCCGACCGCGTCGTCGTCCTGCGCGACGGCCGCATCGCGGGTCAGCTGACCGGCGGCCCCGGAGACATCGGCGAGGAGACCGTCATGGCCCTGGCGACGGGGCACGACGCCGCAACCAACGGGGAGCAGTCATGAGCCGCGCGGTCGCCGTCGCCGGGAGCACCCGCACCGCCCGCCGCCGTCTGGGCGCCACCGAGCTGGTGTGGCTGGCGCTCGCCGGGGTCGTGGTCATCGGCGCCATCCTGGTCGCCGTCGACGGACACAACCTGTTCAGCACCGCGAACACCCGCGACATGCTGACCCGGTCGAGCCTGCTCGGGTTCGTCGCCATCGGCCAGACGCTGGTGATCCTCTGCCGGTCGCTCGACCTGTCGGTCGGCTACGTCATGGCGCTGTGCAGCCTGATCGCCGCGACGACGATGAACGGCGACCCCGCCCGGGTGCCGCTGGCCATCGGCGCCGTCCTGGTGGTGGCCGCCCTGATCGGCCTGACCAACGGCCTGATCATCTCGGTGCTCAAGGTGAACCCGTTCATCGCGACGCTGGGCGTCGGGCTGATCATCAAGGGCTATCTCGACACCGAGTACCAGGGTCCGGCCGGCGACGTGCCGAGCTCGTTCCAGCAGTTCGGCTACAGCCGCATCGGCCCGGTCCCGCTGTCGACGATCGTCATGCTGGCCGTCGCCGTCGCCGGGATCCTGTTCCTGCGCAAGACCCGCACCGGCTACCACATGTTCGCCGTGGGCGGCAGCGAGGACGTCTCGCGGCTCTCGGGCATCCGCACCGGCCGGGTGATCGTGACGGCGCACGTGCTGTGCGCGGTCGCCGCGGGCCTGGCCGGCCTGCTGCTCGCGGCCCGGTTCGGCACCGGCAGCGCGCTGGTCTACGACTCCGGCTACGACCTCGACTCCATCGCCGCCGTCGTGCTCGGCGGGACGCTGCTCATGGGCGGGCGCGGCGGCATCGGCGGCACCATCGCCGGCGTGCTGATCCTGGCCGTGCTCGACACCGTCTTCAACATCCTCGAGGTCGACCCGTTCTTCAAGGACGTGCTGCGCGGCGTGATCATCGTCGCCGCCGTCGCCATCTACGCCCGCCGGCAGATCGACCGGAAGGCCAGCCGGGTCCGCTTCGGGGGTGACGGCGGCAGCGGCGGCTCCGCGCCACCCGGCCCGCCGCCACCGGACTCAGCACCCGGCGACCCCGTCCCGGCCGGCAGCACGGGAGGCACCAAGTGAGCGCCACGACCCAGCAGCCCTCCCGGCGCCCGAGCGTCGGCGACCTGCTCGCGCGTCTCTTCGGCGGCGGCAGCGGCACGGTGTTCGCGCTGCTCATCGTCGTGTTCGCGTGGATCTTCATCGTGAACCCGAGCTTCGCCGAGCCGCCGTCGCTGATGGCGTTCCTCAAGCAGGCCGCTCCGCTGATGATCCTCGCGATCGGCCAGTACTTCGTCATCGTGTCCGGCGAGTTCGACCTGTCGGTCGGGTCGCTGGTGGGCGCCCAGGTGGTCATCGCCGCGGCGCTGATCGACGGCGAGGAGGGCCGCACCGTCCCCGTCATCCTGCTGATGCTCGGGTTCGGCATCCTGGTCGGCCTGGTCAACGGGCTGGTCACGACGCTGCTGAAGGTGCAGTCGTTCATCACGACCCTCGGCATGATGCTGGTGCTCTACGGCGCCATCCGGTTGTGGACCGGCGGCGCACCCACCGGCGCCCTGTCCGAGGCGTTCCGCCAGCCCGGGCGCGGCGGCATCGACATGGCGGTCGTACGGCAACTGCCGTGGGCGCTGATGATCCTGCTCGGGATCGTCATCGTCGCCGTGGCGGTCATGCGCAGCTCGTACGGCCGCACGTTGATGGCCACCGGCGACAACGAGCGGGCGGCCGGGTTCGCCGGCGTCCGGGTCTGGCGGGTCCGCACCCTGGCGTTCGTCGCCTCCAGCGTCATGGCGACCCTCGCCGCGATCCTCATCGGCGGGTACGCGGGCGTCACGGCGCAGGTCGGCCAGGGCCTGGAGTTCACCGCGATCACCGCCGTGGTGCTGGGCGGTGTCGTGCTCGGCGGCGGCAAGGGCTCCGTCATCGCCGCCATGGCCGGTGCGCTCACGCTCGAGGCGCTGTTCGTCCTGTTCAACCAGCTGAGCTTGCCGTCGACCATCAGGCCGGCGGTCCAAGGCGTGATCATCATCGCGGCTGTCGCCTATGCGGCCCGTGAGAGGGCGCGTCCCCGGCACCACCAGGAAGTCCCGACCCAACCCCAACCCGCAACGCAGTCCTGACCCATTTGTGATCGTCACCCAAGGAGGGGGAACGATGCGCACTACGCGCGCTCTACTGGCGGCAGCGGCTGCCGCGGCCCTGATGCTCGCGGCCTGCACCACCGACGAGCCGGCCGACACCGCGGCACCCGACGAGTCCGCGGCCGCCGAGGACCCGGGCGCCGAGGGCGAGGAGGAGCCGGAGCAGGAGACGGCGGACGGCGAGTTCTTCGTCCGCGCCGACTTCGAGCGCCAGCTCGCCCAGCGTGACATCGAGCCCGAAGGTGACCCGGCCACGCCGTGGCTGCAGGCGATCGAGCCCGAGTACGTCGACACCGCGGAGTTCGCGCAGGACGGCAACACGCTCTGCTTCTCCAACGCCTCGGTCAGCAACCCGTGGCGCGTCACCGGCTGGATCACCATGCAGCAGCAGGTCGAGGTGCTGCAGCAGCAGGGCCTGATCGGCGAGTTCCGGGTGTCCGACGCCGCCGACGACGACAACCAGCAGATCTCCGACATCCAGGCGTTCATCGACGCCGGCGACTGCAACGCGATCATCATCTCGCCGTCGACGACGGCGACGCTCACTCCGGCCGTCGAGGCGGCCTGCGCGAGCGGCGTGCCGGTCATCGTGTTCGACCGCGGCGTCAACACCGACTGCATGGTGACGTTCATCCACCCGATCGGCGGCTACGCGTACGGCGCCGACGCGGCGGAGTTCCTGGTCGACAACCTCGAGCCGGGCTCGACGGTGCTGGCGCTGCGCATCCTGCCGGGTGTCGACGTGCTGGAGAATCGCTGGGCGGCGGCGCAGGAGATCTTCGCCGACAGCGAGCTGGAGGTGCTCGGCGACGAGTTCACCGGCGGCGACGGCGCGGAGATCAAGAACATCGTCACGCAGTACCTGCAGCGCGGCGAGGTCGACGGCATCTGGATGGACGCCGGTGACGGCGCCGTCGCGGCCATCGAGGCGTTCGAGGACACCGGCAACGACTACCCGGTCATGGCCGGCGAGGACGAGCTGAGCTTCATGCGCAAGTGGCAGGAGACCGGCATGACCGCCGTCGCTCCGGTCTACTCGAACTTCCAGTGGCGCACCCCGATCCTCGCCGCGACCATGATCTGGGCCGGCGAGCAGGTGCCCTCGGAGTGGGTGCTCCCGCAGGACGAGATCACCGAGGCCGAGCGCGACGACTACCTCGAGCGCAACGCCGACATGCCCGCCCTGCACTACGCCAAGTTCGGCGGCGAGGACCTGCCGGGCTTCCCGGCGGCCTGGCAGGACCGCTGACCCGCTGACCGCACCCGGTCACCCGCCGATCACCGGTACGCCGCAGCGTGCCGGTGATCGGCGGGGCTCGGGGGAGAGGAGACCCGACCGATGACCCGACGCTTCGGGGTCAACACCTGGGTGTGGACGTCGCCGCTCACCGACGCCACCCTCGCCGAGCTGGCGCCGCGGATCCGCGACTGGGGGTTCGACGTCGTCGAGCTGCCGGTCGAGAACCCCGGCGACTGGGATCCCGCCCGGGCGGCGAAGGTCCTGGGCGACCACGGCCTCTCGGCGGCGGTCGCGCTGGTCATGGGCGACGGCCGCGAGCTGGTCGCCACTGACGCGGACACCGTCGCCCGGACCCGCGACTACCTGCGCCACGTCGTCGACGTCGCCGCGACCGTGGGCGCGCCGGCCATCGCCGGGCCGGCCTACGCGTCGGTCGGGCGGACCTGGCGGATGACGCCGGCCGAGCGGGCGGACCGGTACGCCGAGCTGCGCGAGGGCCTGGCCCCGGTCGTCGAGCACGCGCGCGCCACTGGCGTCACCGTCGCCGTAGAGCCGCTGAATCGTTACGAGACCAGCCTGATCAACACCGTCGACCAGGCGCTCGAGGCGATCGACGGGCTCCCGGCCGAAGGCATCGGCCTGGCGCTGGACGTCTACCACATGAACATCGAGGAGCAGTCCGTCACCGGCGCGATCGCGCGGGCGGCCGGCCGCATCGCGCACGTGCAGGTGTGCGCCAACGACCGCGGCGCGCCGGGCGCGGACCACCTCGACTGGCCGGCGATCGTCGCCGCGCTCGATGCCGCGGGCTACACCGGCCCGCTCGTCATCGAGTCCTTCACCGCCGACAACGCGACGATCGCGACGGCGGCCTCCATCTGGCGGCCGCTCGCCGCGAGTCAGGACGCGATCGCCGTTGACGGCCTGTCCTTCCTGAGAGGAGTGGTGCCGCAGCCCGCCTGATCAGCAGTCGTTGGACCGACCGCAGGCGCCGGCACGCCGCGGGGTTTCGAGAAGCAATGTCGCTCATTCCCTGGAGGAACCCCTCATGCACGTGGCACTACGCCAGCGATGGGCCCGGCTCCTGGCCGTGGCACTCGCCGCCGTGTTAGCGATACCACTCCTGACCGCACTCCCGTCGTCGGCTCACGAAGGCGAGCACGGCGACGAGGCACACGTCCTCATCTTCACCAAGACCACCCAGTTCCGGCACACCGAGGCGATCACGCAGGGCGTGCCCGTGCTGCAGGCGGCCTTCGAGGCGGCCGGCATCACCTCGGAGCACACCGAGGACTCCTCGATCTTCAATGACGAGGACCTCTCCCACTTCGACGCGCTGATCATGTTCCAGGCGTCGGGCGACCCGTGGACGGCGGCAGAGAAGGCCGCCATGGAGCGCTACCAGCAGGCCGGCGGCGGCATCGTCGCCATCCACAACGCCGCGGACATGCGCGGCAACTACGCCTGGTGGGACACCCTGATCGGCTCGCTGATGCCCGGCCACGCGGCCACCGGCACCAGCCCGGGCCTGCCCGGCACCGTCCGCATCGAGGATGGCACCCACCCGTCGACGACGCACCTGCCGCAGCGCTGGAACCGCGCCGACGAGTGGTACAACTTCTCGACCAACGTCCGCGGCACGGCGCACGTGCTCGCGACCATGGACGAGACGACGTACGACGCGGGCGGCAACGCCCAGGGCTACGACCACCCGATCTCGTGGTGCAAGCCGTACGACGGCGGCCGCGCCTGGGTGACGGCCATGGGCCACTTCGGCGCGCACTACACACAGGAGCCGGACTTCGTCCAGCACATCGTCGGCGGCGTGCAGTGGGCCGCGGGCGTCACCGAGGGCGACTGCGGCGGCACCGTGTGGGACCAGTACGAGAAGGTGCCGCTGGACCAGAACACCAGCGCGCCGTTCGCCATCGACGTCGCCCCCGACGGCCGGGTCTTCTTCACCGAGCTGGTGCGCGGGCAGATCCGCGTCTACGACCCGGCGACCCAGACCACGTCGACGGCCATCACCATTCCGGTGTACTCCGGCGGTGAGGACGGCCTGCTCGGCATCGCGCTGGACCCGGACTTCGAGACCAACGGCCATCTGTTCGTCTACCACTCCAAGGCCAGCGCGAACGAGTCCGATCCGGCGAACTTCTTCAGCACGCTGTCGCGGTACACGGTCGGCCCGAACTCGCAGATCGACCCCGCGTCCGAGGTCGTCGTCCTCGAGGTGCCGGCCCGCCGGCTCCCGGACGAGCCCGGCCACACCGGCGGCGGCCTGGCGTTCGGCCCCGACGGCAACCTGTTCCTGTCCGTCGGTGACGACGTCAACCCGCACTCGGAGCCGTCGGGCGGCTACGCCCCGCTGTCCGAGCGCGACGGCACCTTCCACGACGCGCGCGAGACGTCGTCCAACACCAACGACCTGCGCGGCAAGCTGCTGCGCATCACCCCGCAGCCGGACGGCACCTACACGATCCCCGAGGGCAACCTGTTCCCGCCGGGGACCGAGAAGACCCGCCCGGAGATCTACGCCATGGGCTTCCGCAACCCGTTCCGGTTCTCCGTCGACCCGGAGACCGGCTGGGTGGGCCTGGCCGACTACGGCCCCGACAACGGCAGCGCCAACGCCAACCGCGGCCCGGCCGGCATCGTCGAGTGGAACCTCATCAAGGAGCCCGGCAACTACGGCTGGCCGCTGTGCATCGGGCCGAACGAGCCGTACCGCGACGTCGACTACCGGACCAACCCGGTCACCGTCGGCGACTACTTCGACTGCGACAACCCCGTCAACGACTCCGTCCGCAACACCGGCCTGACCGAGCTGCCGCCGGTGCAGGAGCCGCAGATGTACTACGGCTACCAGACCTCGTCGGTGCCGGGCGTCATCCCGGCCGGCGGCGGCCTGGCCCCCATGGGCGGCCCGTTCTACCAGTACGACCCGGAGCTGGAGTCCGACACCAAGTTCCCCGAGTCCTACGACGGCAAGCCGTTCTTCTACGAGTGGGCGAAGAACCGGCTCTACTCGATCGACCTGAACGAGGAGACCGGCGACGTCGAGAAGGTGAACCCGTTCCTGCCGCCGCCGAGCGAGCAGTGGATGGCGCCCATCGACTCGAAGTTCGGCCCCGAGGGCTCGATGTACGTCCTCGACTGGGGCGGCGGCTTCGGCCGCGACAACCCGAACTCGGGCCTGTACCGCGTCGACTACGTGTCCGGATCGCGCTCGCCGGTGGCGCACGCGACGGCCACGCCGGACTCCGGTACGGCGCCGCTGACCGTCCAGTTCGACGGCTCCGGCAGCACCGACCCGGAGAACGAGACGCTCACGTACGCGTGGGACTTCACCAACGACGGCACCGTCGACGCGACATCGGCCACGGCGGAGTTCACCTACACGGAGGACGGGGTCTACGACGCCCGCCTCACGGTGACCGACCCGGCAGGCAAGACCGGCACCACCACGGTGCCGATCACCGTCGGCAACACCCGCCCGGAGGTCGAGTTCGACCTGCCGCCGGACGGCGCGTTCTTCGACTTCGGCGACACCGTGGCGTGGGACGTCTCCGTCACCGACGCCGAGGACGCCGAGATCGCCGACGAGGACGTCATCATCCAGCCGGCGCTGGGCCACGACGAGCACCCGCACCCCGCCGACCCGCTCAGCGGGCGGACCGGCCAGGTGCAGACGGCGCTCGGCGGCGGTCACAGCGAGGACATGAACGTCTTCTACATCCTCAACGCCCGCTACACCGACAGCGGTGGCGCCGGCGGCATCCCCGCGCTGGCCGGGGAGGACACGTCGCTGCTGTTCCCGCGGCAGCGCGAGGCGGAGTTCCACGACGACGCCGAGGGCGTGACGACCGGTCCCGGCCGTGACGTCGAGGGGCACGGCACCGCGATCGCCGGCCAGGACGGCGCGTGGGCGTCGTACGACCCGGTCAACCTGCTGAACGTCGACGCGCTCGTGCTGCGGGCATCGTCGGCGGCCGGCGGGCCGATCGAGCTGCGCCGCGACGCCCCGGACGGCCCGCTGCTGGGCACCGGCCAGGTCCCGGCGACGGGCACGGGGTCGTACGCCGACGTGGCGGTCGAGGTCGACGACCCGGGCGAGAGCTTCACGCTCTACGTGGTCTTCCCGGGCGCCGGCGAGCGGCGGCTCAACTTCATCGAGGCCGACGGCAAGGGCGCGGCCACGACGACGAAGCCGAAGGTCGCCATCACCACCCCGACGCCGGCCGACGAGCTGGAGCCGGGCGAGATCGCGGTGGCGGCGACGGCGAGCGACGCGGAGAACACGATCACGCAGGTCGAGTTCTTCGCCGGCGACGAGTCCATCGGCGTCGACACGTCGGCTCCGTACGAGGCCACCTGGACCGTGACCGAGGAGCAGCGATACCAGCTGACCGCGGTCGCCACCAACGACCTCGGCGTCAGCTCGACGTCGCGGATCGTGCAGGTGGAGGTCGGCGACCTGTTCGGCGACTGGCTGACGTTCTCGCACGCGAACGCGAACGGCACGTTCGACCGTCCGGACAACAACACGTGGTCGATCGAGTCCGGCGGCGGCAACATGTGGCAGGGGACGGACGAGTACAGCGCCGTGTACCTGCCGGGCGCCGCCTCGGGCGAGCAGTGGACCGCGACCGCCCGGGTGGTCAGCCAGACCAACTCGAACAACTCCGCCAAGGCGGGGCTGATCGTGCGCAACGACGTCACGCAGCCGGGCGTCTCGCCGGGCTACGCGGCGATGACGATGCGCGCGGGCAGCAGCTTCGAGTGGCTCCGCGACAGCGACGGGAACGGCCAGCTCGACGCCAGCACCGGCGCGGGCCAGCACGGGTACCCGGCGTGGGTGCGGATCGTCCGCGACGGCGACCAGTACACGTCGTACTGGAGCCGCGACGGCGAGACGTTCACCGCGGTAGGCCCGCCGGTGACGCTGAGCGGCGCGGCCGACGTCCAGGACATCGGCCTGGCCGTCACCGCGCACAGCAGCAGCGCCCGCACGACGGCGGTGTTCTCGGACTTCGTCTTCGAGGACGGGCTGCCCGGCCCGGACCCGGAGCCGGAGGAGCCCCCGGTCTGCCTCATCACCGGGTCCGATCCCTTCGACGGCGACGCTCTGAACGAGCAGCGGTGGACGACGGTGCGCAGCGCCGACGGCCTGCCGGTCTCGGTCGCCGACGGCGGACTGGTGCTGCCGGTCACCAACGGCGACATCAACGAGGACGTCGAGGGCGCCATCAGCTACGTCGGCCAGCCCGCCCGTGACGGGGAGTGGACCGTCGAGACCGAGGTCTCGCTGGCGCACACCCGCGAGTGGCAGCACGCCGGCCTGCTGATGCACGGCACCGACGACGACTACGTCAAGCTGGCGTTCACCCGCACCAACTCCGGCAGCCGGATCCTCGAGTTCCAGACCGAGGCCGGCGGCACCCGCACCTGGCACGCCAACGTCACGCTGCCGACGGACTTCCCGTCGACGGCGCACCTGCGGCTGATCAGCGACGGGGAGCAGGTGACGGCGGCGTACTCGGCCGACGGGTCGGCGTGGACCGCGCTGAGCGGTGCGGCGGAGGTCGTCGAGGACGCGACGATCGGCCTGGTGGCGGCCGGTGACACCGGGGCGCACGCGGTGAACGCCGTGTTCGACCACTTCACCATCACGCCGGACGTCGAGGACGACGGCCAGCGTGAGCCGTCCGACGAGTTCGACGGCAGCGCGATCGACGGCTGCCGGTGGAACTCGGTGGTGCGCTACGACTCGACGAAGGTCTCCGTGGCCGACGGGCAGTTGCGCATCCAGACCCAGCCGGGCGACATCAACGGCGACGCCAACGAGGACCCGCGCAACTTCATCCTCCAGGACGTGCCCGAAGGGGACTGGACGATCGAGACGCGGCTGACGCCGTCGATGCTGCACCAGTGGCAGCTGGCCGGGTTCATCGTCTACGGCGGCGACGACGACTACGTCAAGTTCGACGTCGTGGCCCAGAACACCCCGGGCGCGGCGAAGAACCTGCACGCCGAGCTCGTGTCGGAGAAGGGCGGCCAGTTCGGCAACGGCGGCAACCGCAACATCGACATCGCGGAGACCAGCGAGAGCGGCTGGTTCTACCTCCGGCTGACGAGGAGCGGTGACACCTACGCGGCCGAGATCAGCGACGGCGGGGTCAACTGGACCTCGCTGGGCGACCCGGTGACCAACGACGCCGAGCTCACCTCGTTCGGCCTCATGGCCATCGGCCCCCAGCAGAGCCAGCCGGTCACCGTGGCGTTCGACTACTTCCGGGTCACGACGGAGCAGCCGGACACCACGCCGCCGGTCATCACGGTCGACGGGGTCGCCGACGGCGCCGGCGTGGACCTGGCGACGGCGCTGGAGCTGAGCGCGACGGCCACGGACGACGTGTCCGGCGACGTCGCGGTGGCGCTCACCCTCGACGGCGAGGCGGTGGCAAACCCTGTCACCGTCACCCCGGAGCTGGGCGAGCACACCCTGGTCGCGACGGCCACCGACGAGGCGGGCAACGCCGCCGAGACGACCGTCGCCTTCGAGGTCGTCGCCACGTTCGACGGCGCCCAGGCTCTGGTGCAGCGGTACCGGGCCGACGGGACCGTGCAGCGGTCCGTGGCGGTCCAGATGGACACCCACCTGGCCAACGCCGAGCGGCTGGCCGGGCAGGGCACATCCGGTGCGGCCACGTCGCTGGACCGGTACGAGGCGCTGGCCGAGGGGGTGACGGACGAGACCGCGCGCGGCTGGCTGCTGGCGTACGCCGACGCGCTGCGGGCTCAGCTGTAGCACTCAGCAGTGAGGACGTGCCGGGCGGCGGTGGTCATCGTCACCGCCGCCCGGCACCCAGCACCACACTCGCGGCCGAGGCGGGTGACGGGGGTTGCAAAGGGCGCACGTTCCACGTTGCGAGGAGGCACCGTGCCACGCCATACGAGAAGCCCACGACCCCTGCTCAGATCCGCCGCGCTCGCCGCGGCCGGCGCCCTGCTGGCCCCGCTCGCGGTGACCACGGCCCCGGCCGCAGCCGACCCCGTCGTCGACTCCGCTGCCGCCGCTCAGGGCGAGTTCGAGATCATGCACGAGGGCGCGCACGTCCTCGTGTTCAGCAAGACGGCCGGGTTCCGGCACGACTCCATCCCCACCGGCATCGCGACCATCCAGGAGCTCGGCACCGAGAACGGCTGGGAGGTCACCGCCACCGAGGACGCGACCGCGTTCACCGCGGAGAACCTCGCCCAGTACGACGTCGTCGTCTGGCTGTCGACCACGGGTGACGTCCTCAACGACGAGCAGCAGGCCGCGTTCGAGGCCTACATCGCCGACGGCGGCGGCTACGCCGGCGTGCACGCGGCGGCCGACACCGAGTACGACTGGGCCTGGTACGGCGGGCTGGTCGGGGCGTACTTCCAGTCGCACCCGCAGATCCAGCCGGCCACCGTCGTCGTCGAGGACCGCGTCCACCCCTCGACTCAGGGGCTGCCGGACCGGTGGGAGCGCACCGACGAGTGGTACGACTACCGCGCCAGCCCGCGCGGCGACGTGCACGTGCTGGCCTCGCTCGACGCCGACAGCTACACCGGCGACGTCATGGGCGCGGACCACCCGATCGCCTGGTGCCACGACTACGCCGGCGGCCGGTCCTGGTACACCGGCGGCGGGCACACCCAGGAGTCCTACGACGAGCCGGAGTTCCGCGCGCACCTGGCCGGCGGCATCGAGACCGCCGCGGGCGTCGCCGACGCCGACTGCGGCGCCACCGTCGAGGAGAACTTCGACCAGGTGACGCTCGCGCGCGGCCCGCAGGAGATGGGCGAGCCGATGGGCGTCGCCGTCCTGCCCGACGGCAGCGCGCTGCACACGTCGCGCGACGGCCGGGTCTTCTACACCGCCGCGGCCGGCCAGACGTCGCTGGCGGCGGACGTGCCGGTGTACGACTTCCGCGAGGACGGCATGCAGGGCATCGCCCTCGACCCGGACTTCGCGACCAACGGCTGGGTGTACCTCTACTACTCGCCGCCGCTCTCGACGCCGCCCGGGGAGGTCGCGCACTCGAGCCTGGACCCGTCGACCTGGGAGGCCTACGAGGGCCACAACAACCTGTCCCGGTTCCGCTTCGCCGACGGCGTGCTGGACCTGGAGTCCGAGCAGGTGGTGCTCGAGGTGCCGCAGGACCGCGGCAACTGCTGCCACCACGGCGGCGAGATCGACTTCGACGCCGAGGGCAACCTCTACCTGTCGACGGGTGACGACACCGACCCGTTCGAGTCCAACGGGTACGCGCCGATCGACGACCGCACGACGCGGGCGCCGCAGTTCGACGCCCGCCGCACGTCCGGCAACACCAACGACCTGCGCGGCAAGATCCTGCGGATCACCGTCCAGGACGACGGGTCGTACACGATCCCGTCCGGTAACCTGTTCCCGCCCGAGACCTCGGACCCGGAGCTGACCCGGCCGGAGATCTACGCCATGGGCTTCCGCAACCCGTTCCGCATCAGCGTCGACCAGGAGACCGGTGACGTGTGGGTCGGCGACTACGGCCCGGACTCCGGCGGGCCGAACCAGTACGGCCCCGGCGGCCAGGTCGAGTTCAACCGCGTCACCGAGCCGGGCAACTTCGGCTGGCCGTACTGCACAGGCCTGAACACGGCGGCGGAGACCTACGCGGACCGTTCGTTCACCTCCTACTACGGCATCGACCCGAACACCGGCCAGCCGGACCCGAACACCGGCGACAACGACCCGGTGGGGGCGAAGTTCGACTGCGCCGGCGGGGCGGCGAACGACTCGGCGCTGAACACCGGCCTGCCGACGGTGCCGCCCGCGGTCGCCGCCTGGCTGCCGTACGACGGCGGCTCGGTGCCGGAGCTGGGCAGCGGCAGCGAGTCGCCGATGGCCGGCCCCGTGTACCGCTACGACCCGGCGCTGGAGTCGGAGACGAAGTTCCCCGAGTACTACGACGGGCAGTTCTTCGCCTACGAGTTCGGCCGCCGCTGGATCAAGAACATGTCGGTCGACGGCGACGGCGGGCTGCTGCACATCGGCCCGTTCTCGGACTTCATGCAGAACACCCAGCTGATGGACCTGGAGTTCGGCCCGGAGGGCTCGCTCTACGTGCTCGACTACGGCACCGGGTTCTTCAACGGCGACGAGAACTCCGCGCTCTACCGCATCGACTACGTCGCCGGCACCCGCTCGCCGTCGGCCGTCGCCACCGCGACCCCGACGTCGGGCCTGGCGCCGCTGGAGGTGGCGTTCTCGTCCGAGGGATCCACGGACCCGGACCCGGGTGACGTGCTGACCTACGCGTGGGACTTCCAGTCCGACGGCGTCGTGGACTCGACCGAGCCTTCGGCGTCGTTCACCTACACGACCAACGGCGAGTACACCGCGACGCTCACCGTCACCGACTCGGCCGGGAACGAGGGCGTGGCGACGGCGCACGTCGTCGTGGGCAACACCGCGCCGGTCATCGAGTTCGTGTCGCCGCCCAACGGTGGCCTGTTCACGTTCGGCGAGGAGGTCGCGTTCGAGGTCAGCGTCACCGACCCCGACGGCCAGCCGGTCGACTGCGAGGACGTCGAGGTGACGTTCGCGCTCGGCCACGACCAGCACACCCACGGCGGCGAGTCGGTCACCGGCTGCTCCGGCACGATCGGCACCGGCACCGACGGCTCGCACGGCACCGACGACAACATCTTCGGGCTGCTGCTCGCCGAGTACACCGACACGCCGCCGTCGCCGGACACCGTCCCGGTGACGGGGTCCGCCGAGCTCGTGCTGCAGCCGCGGCACCGTCAGGCCGAGCACTTCTCGGCGCAGAGCGGCGTCCAGGTGGTCAGCCACGGCGGGGCCGAGGGCGGTGCCCGGGTCGGCTACATCGACCCCGGCGACTGGATCTCGTTCTCGCCGTACGATCTCGCCGGCGCGAAGTCGGTGCAGTTGCGGGTGTCGGCCGGCGGCAACGGCGGCACCGTCGAGGTCCGCACGGGCGCTCCCGACGGCCCGCTCGCGGCGACGGTGGAGGTGCCGCACACCGGCAGCCCGGACAACTACGTCGACCTCGACCCGGTCCCGGTCGTCGACACGGGCGCCGGAACCGGTGAGCTGTTCCTGGTGTTCCAGGGCAACGGCGGCGGGCTGATGGACATCGACGCGTTCACATTCAGCAGTGACGCGGCGGCCTGCGAGGACCCGGGCGCTCCGGTGGAGCCGAGCGACTCGTTCGACGGTTCGTCGCTGGACCGCTGCCGGTGGACGACGATCCTGCGGCCGAACCCGTCGGGCGTCGGCGTGGCCGATGGCAAGCTGCGGATCGACGCCGTCGAGGGCGACATGTTCGGCGGCAACACCACCGCCGCCAACGTCGTCCTGCAGCCGATCGCCGACCCCGCGGCCGGCTTCGAGGCGTCGACCCAGCTGGCGCTGCCGGCCGGCGGCGACTTCGAGCAGGCGGGTCTGCTGGTGCACGCCGGCGACCGGAACTTCGCCAAGGCCGTCCTCATCAACATCCCCGGTGAGGGCTGGCGGTTCGAGTTCGGCCTCAACCAGGGCGGGCAGGCGGTCTTCGACCCGGCGCTGGACAGGTCCGGGCCGCTGCCGGCAGGCATCGAGTCCAACGCCCACGTGAAGATCGTGAGCAACGGCGCCACGCTGACGGCGTTCTGGTCGGCCGACGGCGAGGAGTGGACCGCGTTCGGGCGCCCGCGTCCGACGTCGGACCTCCCGTCGCCGCGGGTGGGCCTGGCAGCCTACAACGGGGTGGGGCAGCCCGCGACGTTCGAGCACTTCACGTTCGGTCCGGCACCGGTCGAGCAGTGCGACCCGACCGACCCGGGGGCGGGCTACCAGAGCCTGTTCGACGGGACGGCGGCCAGCCTGGACGGTTGGCGCATGGCCGGGCCCGGCGGGTTCCTGCACGCCGGCTGCGAGCTGGTCTCGTACGGCGGGCTGGGGCTCTACTGGTACGACCGGGCCCTCACCGACTACTCGCTGAAGCTGGACTGGATGATGCCCGGCGACGACAACTCCGGCGTCTTCGTCGGGTTCCCCGACCCCGGCACCGACCCCTGGCTGGCCGTGAACCAGGGCCACGAGATCCAGATCGACGCGACGGACGCGCCGGACCGCACCACGGGTGCGATCTATGCGTTCCAGAGCGCCGACGTCGAGGCTCGGGACGCTGCTTTGAGGCCGCCCGGCGAGTGGAACCAGTACGAGATCGTGGTGCAAGGGGACCGGATCCGGGTGTACCTGAACGGTGAGCTGATCAACGACTACACCGACACCGACCCGAACCGGATGAACCAGCCGAGCTTCGTCGGCATCCAGAACCACGGCAACGGCGACGACGTGTACTTCCGCAACGTCCGCGTCCAGGAGTTCACGTTCTCGTCGGCGACGACGCTCGTCGAGGACCACTACGCGGCCGGGGCCCTCAACCGGCAGCAGGAGCGGCTGCTGTTGCAGCACCTGTCCATGGCCTCGCGACTGGCCGACGACGGTCAGACGGCGCAGGCGGAGCGGTCGCTGGACCGTTATGGTGCCGTGGCATCGGATGTCCAGGACGAGGCGGTTCGCGCCGAGTTGCTCCGCATGGGCGATGCCCTGCGGGCTCGGCTGTGACCACGCTGCCGTAACCACCCAGAGGTAAGGAGACGTCACCGTGCAAGCTCAACGTCCTGCGAACGTGGCGAACCGACGCGACGAGTCACGGAGACCGAGTGCGCGCGGCGGACGGGGGACCGGTGCCGGCCGGTCCTCGTCCCCGGCGCCGGGGCAGCAGAACCCGCCCCGGCGCCGGGGCTTCTGGATCGCCGTCGCGGTGATCCTCGCCGCCGTCAACATCGTGCTGGCCACCCTGATCCTCAGCGGTGGCGACGACGGCGACCCGGTGGCCGGCCGCGTGGCCGACCTGGAGGCGCAGGAGGAGGCCCGCCAGGTCGAGCTCGTGGCCGAGCTGACCCAGCAGACTACGGCCGCCCACAGCGGGCTGCTCCCCGTCATCGAGGGGCTGCACACCGTGGTCCCGTCCGGCGGCCAGGCGGTGGTGTCGCCGGCCGCCACCCCGGCCTCCTGGCACAGCGCCGTCGGCGCCGCCATCGGCACCTTCGGCGACCCGCCCTCGGGATCGACGGAGTTCAACACCGCCCGCAACGGCCTCCTGCTGGCCATCGACCTCCTGGGCTCCGCGACGACGGCCTACGAATCCGCCGTCGCCGCCCCGGCCGGCCCCCAACAGGACGAGCTGCTCGAGCTGGCCGGACGGCTGCGCGACCAGGCGGTGGCCGCCTGGTCCGTGGCCGCCACCCAGCTCGACGTCCTCAACATCGACGCCGGCTACGGCCACGCCCACATCACCCTGCCCGCCCGCCCCGGCGAAGAGGTCGACCCCCACGGCGGCGTCGGCTTCGAACCCAAACCGGAGGACCACACGAACCACAACTGACGGGGGGAGTCTGGCGACGGGCAGGTGGTCGCGGCGGCCCTTGCGTCATCGGGAGGGACTTTTCCTCGCTATAGCGGGGAGAACTCCCTCCTGGCGGGCGCCCTCGACGACTGTTCGCGTCCGCGATGTGGGATTTCGGCGAGTCTCTGGGCCGCCCACCACGATTACCCGAGCCTCAACACGCCTGCAATCGTGTCGAGGCTCGGGTAATCCTCGTGATGTGCGCGATCCTTGATGATCTTCGCTGTCCACAACCCCGGCGGGCCGCAAGAACGCGGCGAGGCGTGCCCAGGGTCTCCCCGTCCCCCTGATAGCTGCCAGAGTTCTTGGCCGCGGGACCGCGGGTCAAGCGGTCCCCTCCGGCGCGGAGCGCCCCGATCGGTCCGCTCGAGGCGCGGTTCCGCGGCTAAGAGAATGGGCAGCAGGGGGACGGGGAGCCCACCTCTTCACCCGGCAGAACTGGCGACATCTTGAGACGATCGTGTTCGACATGGGAGACACTTTCGCGGTGCGGCGGCGAAAGCGTGGCACGATAGATCCATGGCGCACACGCTCGCCGGTCGTCCGGAAACCGCGACCCAGGCGAAAGTCCTGAAGCTGCTGCGCGACGAGGGCCCGCTGTCGCGGGTGGAGCTCGCCGACCGGCTGGGTGTCTCGCGTACCACCATGGCCAGCGAGGTCAGCCGGCTCACCGAGCTCGGGCTCGCCGAAGGAGCAGGTCCCGCGGCCAGCAGGGGCGGCCGGCGTTCGACCCTCGTCGACCTGTCGTCGGACGTGCGGTTCGTCGGGGTGGCCATCGGGGCGACGACGGTGTCCGTGGCGCTGACCGACGGGCGGCTGACGGTGCTCGGCCAGCGCTCGGTCGACATGGACGTGCGCCTGGGCCCGGAGCCGGTGCTGGCCCGCGCCCTCGAACTGACCCACAAGGTGCTCGCCGAGCACGGCGTCACCCGCCCGGCCGGCGTCGGTGTGGGCGTGCCGGGCCCGGTCGACTTCCACGGCGGCATGCCGGTCTCGCCGCCGATCATGCCGGGCTGGGACGGCTACCCGGTCCGCGACGCCCTGGCGCGCGAGCTGGGCTGCCCCGTGCTGCTCGACAACGACGTCAACGTCATGGCGCTGGGCGAGCAGCACTCGGGCGTCGCGAAGGCGGCCCGCGACTTCCTGTTCGTGAAGATCGGGACGGGCATCGGCTGCGGCATCGTCGTCGACGGGCAGTTGTACCGGGGCGTCGACGGGTGCGCGGGCGACATCGGGCACATCCGGGTCGAGGAGTTCGGCCCCACGTGCGCGTGCGGCAACACCGGCTGCCTCGAGGCGTTCTTCGGCGGCGCGGCGCTGGCCCGCGACGCCCTGGCGGCGGCCCGCGGCGGCCGGTCGCCGGCGCTGGCGTCGTTGCTGGCCGAGAAGGGCGAGCTCACCGGCGCCGACGTCGCGTCGGCGGTCGCCATGGGCGACCCGTACACCGTCCAGATGATCCGCGACGGCGGCCACCGCGTCGGCTGGGTGCTGGCGAGCCTGGTCTCGTTCTTCAACCCCGGCCTGATCGTCATCGGCGGACGTGTGGCCCGGCTCGGGCATCCGCTGCTCGCCGAGATCCGCGGCGTCGTCTACCGCCGCTCGCTGCCGCTGGCCACCGGCAACCTGCCCGTCGTCCTCAGCGAGATGGGCGACGACGCCGGCGTGGTCGGCGCCGCGGCCCTCATCAGCGACGCGATCTTCGCCGCTCCCTGAGGGTGACCCTGAAACGCGCCTGAAGGCGCAGCTCACGCCGTATTCGATGAGAACTTCGTTACTTAGCGCGTCAAGTTTCGAAAGTACGGCGTGAACGGTTGACCGCGGTTTCCCGAGACGTCTAGTTTTGCGTGATCAACGGCCGGTTCCGGTCGTTGTCTGCGCGTTCGTACGGGTGGGTGCCGGGAGGGAGGGGGCCTCGCCACGTCGCGCGCGCCCATCCCGTCACGGTCCCCGCCACCCCGCGGGTCGACCGGCTCAACGAGGAGAACGAGATGGCACGTCCCGAGATCGACCGGCGCCGGTTCCTCGGCGCCGTAGCCGGCACCACCATGGCGGTGGCCGCGGCCGGTCTGGCCGCCCCGTCCGCCGCCGGCGCCGCGAAGGGCATGCTGGTGCCGCCCGGCAAGATCGGCATCCAGCTGTTCACGATCCGCAACCTGGTCTCCTCGCTCGGCTTCCGGGTGGTCTTCGAGGAACTGGCCCGCATCGGCTACAAGAACGTCGAGTTCGCCGGGTACACCTCGCCGGCGGAGCCGGGCATCACGGTGCAGCAGATCAAGCAGCTGCTCGACGACAACGGGCTCACCGGCATCGGCAGCCACGTCGGCCTGAACGCCTTCCGCACCAACCTGCAGCTCGAGCTCGACCGGGCCGAGATCCTGGGCCTGCCGTTCGTCGGCACCGCGAACGAGCCGGTGACGGCGGCCAACCGCACGGTCGCCGGCTACCAGGCCGCCGCGGCGGAGTTCAACGCCTTCGGCGCCGCGGCGCAGGCCCGCGGGCTGCGCTGGTACCAGCACAACCACCAGAACGAGTTCCGCATGGCCGCCGACGACCCGTCCGTGCGCCTCTACGACGTGCTCCTCGCCGAGACCGACCCGAAGCTCGTCTACCTCGAGATGGACATCTACTGGGCCTACGTCGGGCAGCACATCGCGCCCGGGTTCGACCCCATCGACTACGTCGTCGGCAACCGGCTGCGCTACCCGCTGTTCCACGCCAAGGACGGCCGCCGGTCCACGTCGGCGAACGGCTACGACATCGTCGAGTTCGGCGCCGGCGACATCGACTTCCAGCGCTTCTACAGCGCCATCGGCTCGCGCGGCCGGCACTGGTCGCTGTACGAGCAGGACAACGCGCCGAACACGCCACCGGCCCAGGGCGGTGCCGCGGGCGCCGCCGAGCGCAGCTACGACGCCATCTACGAGCTGCGCGGCTGACCGCGGCCTACGAAAGGACCCACATGCGTCGCATCCGCAGCACGCTGACCACCGTCCTCGCCGCCGCTCTGCTGCCCGTCGCCGCCCTCGCGGTCACGGGCAGCAGCGCGGTCGCGCACGAGGGCGACCACGAGGCCGACGACCCCGCACTCGACTGGGACAACTACGAAAAGATCCTGCTCAGCAAGGAGACCGGCGAGCCGATCGACCTCGCGGTCCTGCCCGACTCGCGGGTCCTGCACACCGCCCGCAACGGCGCCGTGCGGCTCACCGACCCCGCCACCGGCATCACCCGCACCGTCAACACCATCGACGTCTACTCGAACTCCGAGGACGGCCTGCAGACCATCGCGATCGACCCGGACTTCGCGACCAACCAGTGGGTGTACCTGCTCTACGCGCCGCGCGTCATGGAGGCGCCGTACCCGGAGACGACGCCGTCGGGCAGCGCGCCGAACTCGCTGCCGGCTGGCGAGACCGCGTCCTACTGGGAGCGCTGGAAGGGCTACAACGTCCTGTCCCGGTTCAAGTGGGACGAGGCCACCGACTCCCTCGACCTGTCCACGGAGCAGCAGATCATCAAGGTCGAGGCGCAGCGCGGCCAGTGCTGCCACGTCGCCGGCGACATGGCCTGGGACGCGGACGGCAACCTCTACCTGTCCACCGGCGACAACACCCCGGCCAGCACGCCGGGCGCCAACGGGATGGCGCCGAACAACGACGCCCCGGGCATGAACCCGGGCCTCGACGCGCGCCGCGGCGCGGGCAACACCAACGACCTGCGCGGCAAGATCCTGCGGATCACCGTCCAGGAGGACGGGTCGTACACGATCCCCGAGGGCAACCTGTTCGCGCCCGGCACCGCGCAGACCCGGCCCGAGATCTACGTCATGGGCGTGCGCAACCCGTTCCGCATCGACTACGACGTGCAGGCCGGCGCGCTGGTCTGGGGCGACTACGGGCCCGACGCCGGCGCCCCGAACCCGGACCGCGGTCCCATGGGCTACGTCGAGTGGCAGAGCACCCGCGCGCCGATCAACGGCGGCTGGCCCTACTGCCACGGCCCGAACGCGAACTACAACGAGTGGGACTACGCGACGGCGACGCCCGGCGTCTGGTTCGACTGCGAGGCGGGCGCGGAGAACAACTCGCGCTGGAACACCGGCCTCGACGTCGTGCCGCCGGCCACCGCGCCGCACCTGTACTACGGCGACAACGCCAGTCACCAGCCGTGGCCGGAGCTGACCGACCTCGGCGGCGGCGGCCAGGGCCCCATGGGCGGGCCGGTGTACCGCTACGACGCGGACAACCCGTCGCCGGCGAAGTTCCCGCAGCTCTGGGACGGCCACCCGTTCTTCGCCGAGTTCTCCCAGGACTACGTCGTCGCGCTGACCATGGACCTCGCCACCAGCGGCCCCGTCACGGCGATCACGGACTTCCTGCCCAACGCGCACCTGAGCCACGTCGGCCAGCCCATCTGGGACAACGTCATGGACATGGAGTTCGGCCCGGACGGCTCGCTGTACGTGCTCGAGTACGGTGACGGCTTCTTCCGGCAGAACCCCGACGCCGGGCTGTACCGCGTCGACTACGCCGAGGGCAACAAGTCGCCGCAGGCGCGGTTCAGCGCCGACCCGATCTCCAGCAGCGAGGCGCCGCTGACGGTGTCGTTCGACGCCTCGGAGTCGGCCGACCCCGAGGGTGCCGCGCTGACCTACGAGTGGGACTTCGACGGCGACGGCACCTTCGACGCCACCGGCGTCACCGCGTCGCACACCTACACCGAGCTCGGCCAGTACGACGCCGCGCTGCGCGTGACCGACCCGTCGGGCAAGTTCGGCGCGCGGGCGACGCAGATCACCGTCGGCAACGTCGCGCCGGCCGTCTCGCTGGACACGCCGGACGGCGGGTTCTTCGACTGGGGCCAGGCGGTCGCCGTCTCGGTCTCCGTCGACGATCCCGAGGACGGCACCACACCGGTCTGCTCGCGCGCGACCTGGGCGTTCGGGCTGGGCCACGACCTGCACGCCCACCCGCTCAGCCAGGGCACCGGCTGCACGTTCGGCATCCCGACGCCGGCCGACGCACCAGAGCACGGCGAGACCGAGAACATCTACGGCGCGCTGGTCGTCGGCTACACCGACGGCGGCCACCTGGGCGTCCCGCCGGCCCGCGGCGAGGCGTCGCTGCTGCTCAACCCGAAGACGCAACAGGGGGAGTGGTTCGACGACAGCAAGGGCGTCGAGATCACCGACGACGCGACGGCGCGCGGCCTGCGCAAGGTGACGTCGTTCGACGCGGCCGACTGGATCGCCTTCGACCCGGTCAGCCTCGCGAACATCGACAGCGTCGTCGCCCGCGCCTGGGGCCGGGGCACGCTGCACCTGCGCTGGAACGACCCGAAGGCGCCGCCGTTCGCGCAGCTCTCGTTCCGCAACCGCACCGGCTGGTTCGAGGTCGAGCAGGCCCTGACCAACGCGCCGACGGGGACGGGGCGGCTCTACGTCACGTCGACCAGCGGGTTCGACCTCGACGAGCTGCGCTTCGTCGGCGACGGCGTGGCCGACGTGACCCCGCCGACGGTGTCGCACACGCTCAACCCGGCGGCGCCGACCGGCCAGAACGGCTGGTACACCGGCGACGTCTCGCTGACCGTCAATGCGACCGACAACGGCACGGTCGCGAGCCGGCAGCGCTCGCTGGACGGCGGGGCGACCTGGTCGAACGCCAACAACCCGCTGACCATCACCGCCGAGGGCGCCACCACGGTGCACTACCGGGCCACCGACAACGGCGGCAACGTGTCCGCCGTCGGCTCGGTGACCGTGCGGATCGACAAGACCCCTCCGGTCGCGTCGATCGGCGGGGTGGCCGACGGGTCCAGCCATGCGGCCAGCGGCACGCTCACGCCGTCGTTCACCGGCTCCGACGCCGTCTCCGGACTGGCCTCGGTGACGGGGACGCTCGACGGGGCGGCGCTGGCGTCGGGATCGACGGTGCAGCTGTGGACGCTGCCGGTCGGGTCGCACACGCTGGTCGCGACGGCGACCGACGTGGCCGGGCGGCAGGGCACGGCGACCGTGTCGTTCACGGTGACGACGTCGCTGGCCGACCTCGCCGCGATCGTCGACCACTACGACGCCGCGGGGGCGCTGACCTCGGCCGGTGAGAGCCGGCTGCGGCTGCACCTCGAGGCTGCCATCCGCCACGCCGACGCCGGGCGCGACGACAGCGCCGCCCGGTCGCTCGGCCAGTTCCTCACGGCCGCGCGCAGCTCGACGTTCGTCACCGACGCCGGTGCGCGAGCCGCCCTCACCCACCACGGGGAGGTCCTGGTCGCCCAGCTGAGCAGCTGAGGCAGGGAGAAAGGCAGCCGGTGGGCCGGCGCGGACCGGCCCACCGGCACTTCACTGTGTCCCGAGGTTTTGCGGGTTTCGAGGTTCGGCGGTGGGGTGCTGACGTGGGTCGGGCCCTGCTGTCTTTCATTGTCGAGGGCGCGGCGGCGCGCCTCAAGCGGACCGATGGCGCTTCGCGCGAAGAGGACCGCTTGACCCGCGCCGCCGCGCCCTCGCCTTCAACAGCACCAGGGCCCCCTCCCCGGAATGGACCCGGCCCTCGGACCCGCTGTGTCTTGGGTTGCGCTGGCCGCTGGCGGCTTCGCTGTGGGGTTCGGCCATTGGTCTCGCTGTGGTCCAGTTCCGCCGGCCGGTCGCTGTTGATCATGGAGAAGAGCGGCTTTCCGGCCGCTCCGAAGGCGACCTTCTCCATGATCAACTTGGGTGGGGTGGGCGGTGGGCGACCGCTCGGCGTCCACTTTCGCCAACTCGGCGCTGAGATTGCACGCTTTCCGACGAAACGGTTTCAAACGTCTTGACATAGTGGAAACAGGACGTTTATCTGAGGCCTTCCGAACCGTGATCGGAGGGCAGCATGCGCAAAGCCGTACTCATGGCGGCGGGGACGCTCGTCGCGTCCACGCTCGTCGCGGCACCGGGGATGGCGGCGTCCGGAGCACCCGCCGCGGCCCCAGAAGTGGCACCGCCGGATTCGGCGTTCGACAAGGTCACACTGAACGACACGCCCGGTGAGCCGATGGACCTCGTGGTCCTGCCGGACGGCCGGGTGCTGCACACCACGCGCGCCGGCGAGGTCTGGCTGCACGATCCCGACACGCGGCTGAACACGCTGGCCGCGGAGCTCGACGTCTATGAGCACGACGAGGAGGGGTTGCAGAGCATCGCGGTCGACCCCGGGTTCGGGAAGACCAATGACTGGATCTACCTGTACTACTCGCCGCCGCTGGACACCCCGCTCGACGACCCCGACACGCCCACGGTCAACGAGGGCGACGCCCTGTTCGACGGCGAGCCCGCGGACTGGGAGCCGTTCGAGGGGCACATCACGCTGGCGCGGTTCGAGCTGGTCGGTGACCAGATCGACCTGTCGACCGAGCAGCACATCATGGACGTCCCGGTCGACCGCGGCATCTGCTGCCACGTCGGCGGCGACATCGCCTTCGACGACGCCGGCCACCTGTACCTGGGCACCGGCGACGACACCAACCCGTTCGAGTCCGACGGGTTCGCGCCGATCGACGAGCGGACGACCCGCAACCCGGCGTTCGACGCGCAGCGCACGTCGGCGAACACCAACGACCTGCGCGGCAAGGTCCTGCGCATCACGGTCGGCGAGGACGGCGGCTACACCGTCCCCGAGGGCAACCTGTTCCCGCCCGGCACCGAGGGCACCCGGCCCGAGATCTACGCCATGGGCCTGCGCAACCCGTTCCGCATCGAGGTGCAGCCCGAGACCGGCGAGGTCTACGTCGGCGACTACTCGCCCGACGCGGGTGAGCCCGACCCGGCACGTGGCCCGGCCGGCCAGGGCAAGTGGACGGTCGTGCGCGAGCCGGCCAACTACGGCTGGCCGTACTGCGCGACGGCGGAGCTGCCCTACGTCGACTACGACTTCGGCACCGAGGCCTCCGGCGAGCCGTTCGACTGCGCGGCACCGGTGAACGAGTCGCCGCACAACACCGGCCTGACGGAGCTGCCGCCGGTGACGCAGCCGGACATCTGGTACGGCTACGACGAGTCGGCGGAGTTCCCCGAACTGGGCACCGGCGGCATCGGCCCGATGGGCGGCCCGGCCTACGACTTCGACCCCCGCACTACCCGTGGCCGCGCCCCGATCGCCTGGCCGGAGCACTACGACGGCATCCCGCTCGCGTACGAGTGGACCCGCGACTGGATCAAGGGCATCCACCTGGGCGACGACGGCACCGTCGAGGCGATCGAGGACGTCATCCCGTCGATCGTCGTCGACAACCCGATGGACATGGAGTTCGGCCCCGACGGCGCGCTCTACGTCCTCGAGTACGGCGACGGCTACTTCGCCGAGAACCCCGACGCGCAGCTGTCGCGCATCGACTACATCGGCGTGGGTGGCAACCACTCGCCGGTCCCGAAGGTGACGGCCGACGTCACCGAGGGCCTCGCGCCGCTGGCGGTGCAGTTCTCCAGCGACGGCACGGCCGACCCCGACGGCGACCGGCTGCGCTACGAGTGGGACTTCGACGGCGACGGCAAGGTCGACTCGCGGGTGCGCAACCCCTCGTTCACCTACGAGGAGAACGGCCTGTACCACGCGACGCTCCGGGTCACCGACCTCGGCGGCAAGCACCGGCACAAGACGGCGTCGGCCGAGGTCGACGTGATCGTCGGCAACACGACGCCGCAGGTCGAGTTCGTGACGCCGCAGACGGGCGACACGTTCGCGTTCGGCGACCAGGTGCCGTTCGAGGTGCAGGTGACCGACGACCAGCCGGTCGACTGCTCGCGGGTCCGCGTGACCTACATCCTGGGTCACGACGAGCACGGCCACCCGCAGACGACGGCGCTCGGCTGCAGCGGCACGCTGCTCACCACGCTGCCGGGCGGCCACGACCCCGGTGACGGCCTGACCGGCGTCTTCAACGTCACGTACACCGACGATCCCGGCGAGGGCGTTCCCGCGCTGAGCGACAGCGCGGAGGTGGTGCTCACCCCGGAGGGCTGATGCCCTCATCATCCGCACGCACACGCCGGCCGGGTTCCCGTCCACGGGGCGGGAACCCGGCCGGTCCGCGTCTGCGGAACCGTCCGTCGCGGCCCTTGAAACGGTTCTACTTTGTCCAGTGAAAATCGGAAGTTCGCAACTGCGATGCGTGAAACCCGGATTTGCTGCTGACCCTTCTGTCGCCCGGCCGCCGGATGTTGCCGAACCGTGACCTCCCGGATGTGAGCGTTCCCGCCCGATCCGGAGTTCGTTGCCCTGCCTGGACAAACTGCAGCTCAGTGGGCATTTCTCCTGGTATGAACCGGATCGTCGGACCGTCCGGCCCTGCCTGCGGCCCGACGGCGGCACCGTCCCGTCATCGGCTGGTCACCCGAAGAAACTCGTTCGTAACTCTTGACCTTGGCTGGCCGCGCTTCCTAGTTTGTTGTCCCAACCGACGAACGCTCGTGACCCAGGTCACGCCACGAGAGGGGGCGCCCGTGAGCGACACGTCCGCGCCCGCCGATCAGGTGTTCCTCCGCCGCCACAACCTCGCCATGGTGCTGCGTGACCTGCGCGACGCGGGCCCGCGCTCGCGCGCGCGCATCGCGGCCGACACCGGGCTCAACAAGGCCACCGTCTCCAGCCTGGTCGCCGAGCTGGCCGAGCTGGGCCTCGTGCGCGACGGCGTCGTCGAGCGCGGCGGCGGGGTCGGCCGGCCCGGGCAGACCGTCGAGATCGACGGGCGCATCTGCGGCCTGGGCGCCGAGGTCAACGTCGACTACGTCGCGGTCCTCGTGCTCGACCTGCGCGGCGAGGAGGTCCGCTACGTCCGCACCCCGCTGGACGTCCCGCGCCTGGGTGTGGAGAAGACCCTGGACGAGCTGGCGGCGGCCATCGCCTCCGCCGTCGACGAGGCCGCGGCCGGGGGCCACGACGTCGCCGGCATCACCGTCGGCATCCCGGGCATGGTCGAGACCGCGCCGGGCGTCCTGCGCCACGCCCCCAACGTCGGCTGGCGCGAGGTGCGCATCGCCGACGAGCTCGCCACGCGTCTCGCCGGCCCGGCCGCGACCATCCGGGTCGACAACGACGCCAACCTGAGCGCGCTGGCCGAGTACGCCATGGGCACGTCGGCCGGCACCCCCGACCTCGTCTACGTCACCGGCGAGACCGGCGTCGGCGGCGGCGTCATCTCCGACGGCGTGCTGCTGCGCGGCACCGAGGGCTACGGCGGCGAGATCGGGCACATGCCCATCGGCGACCCCGCCCACCGCTGCGGCTGCGGCAAGGTCGGCTGCTGGGAGACGTCCGTCGGGCTGGCGGCGCTGCTGCGCGAGGTCGCCGACCCCGACGACCCCGTCACCGACCCGTCCGTCGACCTCGAGGTGCGGCTGGCCGAGATCCGCCGCCGCGCCGCGCTGGGCGACGGCCGCACGCTGCGCGGCATCGAGGCGGTCGGCACCGGCCTCGGGCTCGGCGCGGCCATCCTGGTCAACCTGTTCAACCCGCGGGTCATCGTGCTCGGCGGCTACTTCGCCGAGCTGGGCGAGTTCTTCCTGCCGGCCATGGAGACCGAGCTGGACAAGCGTGTCGTCGCCCCGGCCCGCGGCGGCTGCCGCATCGAGCTGTCGGCGCTGGGTTTCACGGCCGCCTGCCGCGGCGGCGCGCACGTCGCGCTCGAGGCGGTCTTCACCGACCCGGCGTCAGTGGCCGCCGACCCCGTCCCCGCCCCACTACCCGGAGGTATGGCGTGAGCGACCCGCTGCTCCAGATGACCGGCATCGTCAAGGTCTTCCCCGGCGTGCGAGCCCTCGACGGCGTCGACCTCGAGGTGCGCGCGGGCGAGGTGCACTGCCTGCTCGGCCAGAACGGCGCCGGCAAGTCGACGCTCATCAAGGTCCTGGCCGGCGCGCACCAGCCCGACGAGGGCGAGATCCGCTGGCAGGGCGAGGAGATCCGGCTCACGACGCCGATGGCGGCCATGAAGAACGGCATCGCGACCATCTACCAGGAGCTCGACCTCGTCGACGGTCTCTCCGTCGCCGAGAACATCTACCTCGGCCACGAGCTGGCCTCGGCCGGGTTCGCCCACCGCGGCGAGACGCAGAAGCAGGCCGCGGCCCTGCTGACTCGGCTCGGCCACCCCGAGATCTCGCCGAAGCGCGAGCTCGGCACCCTGTCCGCCGCGGGCAAGCAGATCGTCAGCATGGCGCGGGCCCTCTCGCACGACGTCAAGCTGATCATCATGGACGAGCCGTCGGCGGTCCTCGACCAGGAGGAGGTCGCCCGGCTGTTCAAGGTCATCCGGGACCTGCAGTCCGAGGGCGTCGCCGTCGTCTACATCTCGCACCGGCTCGAAGAGATCCGCCAGATCGGCGACCGCGTCACCGTCCTCAAGGACGGCCGCACCGTCGCCACCGGCCTGCCGGCCCGCGACACCCCGACCCGCGAGCTCACCCGGCTGATGACCGGCCGCGACATCGAGTACGTCTTCCCGCCGAGGACCTCGCGCGACGGCGACGGCGCGGTCGTGCTGGCGGTCAGCGAGCTGGCGTCCGGCCGCGCGTTCAGCGGCGTCGACTTCGAGGTCCGGGCCGGCGAGATCGTCGGGCTGGCGGGCCTCGTCGGCTCCGGCCGGTCCGAGATCCTCGAGACCATCTACGGCGCCCGCAAGGCGAGCTCCGGCACGGTCACCGTCGACGGCAAGCAGCTGCGCAACGGGCACGTGCGGGCGGCGGTCGGCGCCGGCGTCGGGCTCTGCCCCGAGGAGCGCAAGAGCCAGGGGCTGCTGCTCGACGAGGCGGTCTACCGCAACGTCAGCCTGGCCTCCATCGGGCGGTTCGCCCGCGGCGGCTTCCTCGACCGCGGCGGCGAGAAGCGCGCCGCCGGTGAACACGTGAAGTCGCTCGACGTGCGCCCCACGGGCATCGAGCGGGCCGTCCGCACGCTGTCGGGCGGCAACCAGCAGAAGGTCGTCCTCGCCAGGTGGCTGCTCCGGGAGTGCCGGGTGCTGCTGCTCGACGAGCCGACCCGAGGGGTCGACGTGGGGGCGCGCAGCGAGATCTACGCGCTCGTCCGCCGGCTCGCGGACGAGGGCGTCGCCGTCGTCCTGGTCAGCAGCGAGATTCCCGAGGTACTCGGCCTCGCCGACCGGGTGCTGGTCCTGCGGGAGGGCGTCGTCGTGCACACCGGGCCGGCCGACGACATCGACGAGCACCGGGTCCTCGACCTGGTGATGGAAGGGAGCGCAGCGTGAGCGACCAGACGCCGGCGTCGCCGCCGACGGGCGCGACAGCCACCACACCACCCGCCGACGAGCACCGCCGCATCGAGGCGGCCGCGGCGGGCGAGGGCGAGACCCAGTCCGGCTTCGTCCGGTTCATGAGCAGCCCGTTCGGCCGGAACCTCGGCCTCGTCGTCGCGCTGCTCGTGCTGTGCGTCGTCGGCGCCATCACCGCCGGCGACCGCTTCGTCGATGCCGACAACATGGTGACGATCCTGCGATTCGCCTCCATCATCGGCGTGGTCAGCATCGGCATGACCTTCGTGATCATCGGCGGCGGCATCGACCTGTCGGTCGGCGCCATCGTCGCGCTCTCGTCGGTCTGGGCCACCACGCTGGCCACGCAGACCATGGCCGAGGACACCCACTGGCTGCTCATGGTGTTCGTCGCCTGCGCCGTCGGTGTCGGCTGCGGGCTGGTCAACGGCGTTCTCGTGGCGTACGGGCGCATGGCGCCGTTCATCGCCACGCTGGCGATGTTCGCCGCCGCCCGGGGTCTGGCCGAGATCATCTCCGAGAAGCGCACGCAGCTCGTGGACGTCCGCGGGCTGGTCGACACCATCAACGGCGAGTTCCTCGGCATCTCGGTGCTGATCTGGATCTTCGCCGTGGTCAGCGCCATCGGCTGGGTGCTGCTCAACCGCACCACGTTCGGCCGGCGCACCATCGCCGTCGGCGGCAACGCGACGGCGGCCCGCCTCGCCGGCATCGCGGTCAAGCGGCACACCGTTCTGCTGTACGTGGTGCTGGGCCTGGCCTGCGGCATCGCCGGGATCATGCTGACCGCCCGCACCGGCACCGGCAGCGCGACCCACGGCCAGCTGTACGAGCTGGACGCCATCGCCGCGGTGGTCATCGGCGGGACGCTGCTCACCGGCGGCCGCGGCACCATCGTCGGCACGATCATCGGCGTCCTGATCTTCACCACGCTGACCAACGTGTTCACCCTCAACAACCTCGACAGCTCCACCCAGGCCGTCGCCAAGGGCGCGATCATCGTCATCGCCGTCCTGCTGCAGCAGCGGGTGTCGGTCCGGAGCGCAGACTCGAGCTGACGTGCGGGGGCCGCCGCCCGCGCGGCCCCCGTCATCCCCGATCCCACCCCCAGAGAGCGCACCCGCCGGACGGGCAGTCCGGGAACCGAACCGATGACGAGGAGAGACCCATGTCCGTACGCACGAATCGGCCGCGACGCCGGTTGCTGACCTCCATGGCCGCCGTGTTCGCGGCCGGGGCCTTCGTAGTGGGCTGCACCAGCAACGAGCCGGAAGAGGAGGAGGCGCCTGCGGCCGAGACCGGGGGCGGCGACGACGCCGGCGCAGGCAGCGGCAACGACGAGCCGGGCGAGACCGTCGTCATCGGCTTCTCCGGCCCGGAGGCCGACCACGGCTGGCTGGCCGCCGTCAACGACTCCGCCATCGCCGAGGCCGAGAGCTACGAGGACGTCGAGCTGCGCACCGCCGAGGGCACCAACGACGCCAACCTGCAGATCAGCCAGATCGAGACGTTCATCAACGAGGGCGTCGACGCGATCGTGCTGCTGCCGACCGACGGCGCCCAGCTCACCGAGGTGGCCATCCGCGCCATGGAGGCCGGGATCCCGGTCGTCAACGTCGACCGCGAGTTCTCCAGCCCGTTCGCCGCCCGCGCCACGATCCTCGGCGACAACCACGGCATGGGCATCTCGGCCGGCACCTACGCCTGCCAGCTCATCGAGGACAACGACATCCAGGACCCGGTCATCGCCGAGATCGCCGGCATCGACGCGCTGCCGCTGACGCAGGACCGCTCCGCGGGCTTCGCCGAGGCGCTCGAGGCCTGCGGCCAGACGGTCGACAACCGCGTCGCCGCCGAGTTCACCGTCGAGTCCGGTGAGGAGCAGGCCGCGAACCTGCTGCAGGCCGCGCCGCAGATCGACATCATCTGGAACCACGACGACGACCAGGGCGTCGGCGTGAAGCAGGCGTTCGACAACGCCGGCCGTGACGAGTTCTTCTTCATCGGCGGCGCCGGCTCCTCGAACGCGATGCAGTGGATCCAGGACGGCGAGATGGAGGCGACCATCCTCTACCCGCCGACCCAGGCGGCCGACGGCATCCGCCTCGCCCGGCTGATCGCGCAGAACAAGGGCATGTCCGACCTGGTCCAGGTCGAGGTGCCGCGGCGCATCGTGCTGAACGCCCCGGTGGTCAACGCCGACAATGTCGAGGACTACCTGCACCTGGGCTTCGACTCCTGACGGGGACGGGGACAGGCTCGGGTACGGATCCAGGACGGAACGAGGAGTAGGTGGTGGCGGGGTCGGCGCCGACCCCGCCACACCTCCTCGCCGTCACCAACGGGGGCACTGACAGGAAAGGCAACGCACATGACGGTTGACGACACGCCGGCACTCGGCATCGGCATGGTGGGCTACGCGTTCATGGGGGCGGCCCACTCCCAGGCCTGGCGCAACGCCTACAGCTTCTTCGACGTTCCGCTCGTCCCGCGCCTCGTCGCGCTGGGCGGCCGGAACGCCGAAGCGGCCGGCGACGTCGCCAGACGCTTCGGCTGGGAGAGTGTCGAGACCGACTGGCGGCAGCTCGTCGCGCGCGACGACGTGGGACTCGTCGACGTCTGCACGCCCGGCGACACCCACGCCGAGATCGCGATCGCGGCCCTCGAGGCCGGCAAACACGTGCTCTGCGAGAAGCCGCTGGCCAACACCGTCGCCGAGGCCGAGGCCATGGTGGCGGCCGCGGAGAAGGCGGCGGAGTCGGGCGTGCGCAGCCTGGTCGGCTTCACCTACCGGCGGGTCCCGGCCATCGCGCTGGCCCGGCAGCTGGTGGCCGAGGGCCGCGTCGGCCAGATCCGCCACGTCCGCGCCCAGTACCTGCAGGACTGGATCGCCGACCCCGACGCGCCGCTGTCGTGGCGGCTGCAGAAGGACAAGGCCGGCTCCGGCGCGCTGGGCGACATCGGGGCGCACATCATCGACCTGACGCAGTACATCACCGGCGAGCGCATCACCGGTGTCAGCGCGATCCTCGAGACGTTCGTCAAGGAGCGCCCGGTGCCCGAGTCGTTCACCGGCCTCGCCGGCAGTGCGCCGGTCGCGGCCGAGCTGGGGCCTGTCACCGTCGACGACACCGCGGTCTTCCTGGCCCGGTTCACCGGGGGAGCGGTGGCGACGTACGAGGCGACCCGGTTCGCGACGGGGCGCAAGAACGCCATCCGCATCGAGATCAACGGGTCGAACGGCAGCCTGGCGTTCGACTTCGAGGACATGAACGTCCTGAACGTCTACGACCACACCGAGGACGCTCGGGTGGCCGGCTTCAAGCGGGTGCTGGTCACCGAGCCCAGCCACCCGTACGTGAGCGCCTGGTGGCCCGCGGGTCACGGCCTCGGCTACGAGCACGCCTTCACGCACCAGGCGGTCGACCTGCTGACGGCGATCGCCGAGCGCCGCGACCCGGAGCCGTCGTTCGCCGACGGCCTGAACGTGCAGCGCATCCTGGCCGCCGTCGAGGACAGCGCCGCAGCCGGGAGCGCCTGGACGGAGGTGCCCGCACCCGCCTGAGCGCCGCCGAACGTCACCGAGCACCACTGAGCACCGCCGCACGACACGCACCACCCGCAGCTTTGCGAGGGCCGAGTACCACGGGGGATTCCCCGGCACGGAGCGCACATCCCGTTCCCGACAGTCAGAGGAGACTGTGGTGAGTCATCCCGCGCAACGCGCCCGCAGATGGGCGCGGCGATTATTGGCTGCAGGTGTCGCCGTCGTGACGGCGGTGCCGCTGGCGGTCGCCGCGATGGCGCCCCCGGCGGCGGCCCACCCGGGCCACGGCGGCTACTCGGTCCTGGTGTTCTCGAAGACGGCGGGGTTCCGGCACGACTCGATCCCCGCGGGCATCGCGGCGATCCAGCAGCTCGGCACCCAGCACGAGTTCGACGTCACCGCGACCGAGGACTCCGCGGCGTTCACGGACGAGAACCTCGCCCAGTACGACGCCGTCATCTGGTTGTCGACCACCGGTGACGTCCTCAACGCCGACCAGCAGGCGGCGTTCGAGCGCTACATCCAGAACGGCGGCGGCTACGCGGGCATCCACTCCGCGTCCGACACCGAGTACAGCTGGCCGTGGTACGGCGGGCTGGTCGGCGCCTACTTCGCCAGCCACCCGCAGAACCAGACCGCGACGGTCAAGGTGGAGGACCCGGCGCACCCGTCGACCCAGCACCTCGACCCACTCTGGTCGCGCTTCGACGAGTGGTACAACTACCAGGACAACCCGCGCGGCGACGTGCACGTGCTGACGTCGCTGGACGAGAAGTCCTACTCGCCGGGCAACGGCGCCATGGGGGCCGACCACCCGATCACCTGGTGCCAGGACTACGACGGCGGGCGCTCCTGGTACACCGGCCTCGGCCACACCCAGGAGTCCTACTCCGAGCCGGCGTTCCTGCAGATGCTGCTCGGCGGCATCGAGACCGCCGCGGGCGTCACCCCGGCCGACTGCGCGGCGAGCAAGCCGGACAGCTTCGAGAAGGTCACCCTCGACGACACCACCAGCAACCCGATGGAGCTGGCGGTCGCCGACGACGGCCGGGTCTTCTACATCGACCGCAACGGCGCCGTGCGCCTGGTCCGGCCGGACGGCTCGGCCACCACCGTCGGCACGCTGAGCGTGTACACCGGCCAGGAGTTCGGCCTCATGGGCATCGCCCTCGATCCGGACTTCACCACGAACGGCTGGATCTACCTCACCTACGCCCCGACGGGGAGCGCCGCGATCGACCGGGTGGCGAGGTTCACCCTCACCGGCGAGACGCTGGACCTGGCGAGCGAGACCGTCATCCTCGAGTACCCGACCAACCGGGTCGAGTGCTGCCACGCGGGCGGCGCGCTGGAGTTCGACACCGACGGCAACCTGTACCTCACCACCGGCGACAACACGAACCCGTTCGCCTCCAGCGGCTACGCGCCCATCGACGAGCGGCCCGGCCGCGAGCTCTGGGACGCCCAGCGCACCTCGGCCAACACCAACAGCCTGAGCGGCAAGGTGCTGCGCATCACCCCGCTGGACGCGGGCGGGTACTCGATCCCCGCGGGCAACCTGTTCCCGCCGGGCACCGCGCAGACCCGGCCCGAGATCTTCGCGATGGGCTTCCG
Organism: Jiangella mangrovi; assembly: GCF_014204975.1. NCBI lineage: Bacteria > Bacillati > Actinomycetota > Actinomycetes > Jiangellales > Jiangellaceae > Jiangella > Jiangella mangrovi. The sequence goes on along the minus strand of NZ_JACHMM010000001.1, from coordinate 6,976,636 downwards.
CAACCCGTTCCGCATCGGCCTGGACCCGGCGACGAACAAGCTCATGGTCGCCGACTACGGTCCCGACGCCGGCAGCGCCAACCCCAGCCGCGGCCCCGACGGCCGGGTCGAGTGGAACATCGTCGACCAGCCCGGCTTCTACGGGTGGCCGTACTGCGTCGGCAACAACACGCCGTACATCGACTTCGACTTCGCCACCAACGCCTCCGGCGCGGCGTTCGACTGTGGCGCCCCGGTGAACAACTCGCCGAACAACACCGGCCTGACCCAGCTGCCGGCCGCCATCGAGGCGGAGGTCTGGTACGGCTACCAGACCAACCCGCTGTACCCGGAGATCGGCGGCGGCGGCGCGCCCATGGCGGGCGGCGTCTACCGCTACGACCCGGACCTGGTGTCGGAGCGCAAGTGGCCGGCGTACTGGGACGGCAAGGCGATCTTCGGTGAGTGGAACCAGGGCAACCTGTACTCGTTCCAGCTCAACGACGCCGGGACGAACGTCACCGACATCAACGCGGTCTTCCCGGACTGGGCGATCCTGCGGCCGCACGCGCTGCAGTGGGGTCCCGACGGCGCCCTCTACATGATCGAGTGGGGTGGCGGCTTCGGCGGCAACAACACCGACTCCGGCGTCTACCGCATCGACTACGTCCAGGGCACCCGCGCGCCGGTGGCCCGCATCGACGCCAGCGCGACCTCCGGTCCGCTGCCGCTCGAGGTCGACTTCGACGGCACCGCGTCGATCGACCCCGAGGGCGGTCCGATCACCTACGCCTGGGACTTCGACGGCGACGGCACCGTCGACTCCACGGAGCCCGAGGCGTCGTACACCTACACGACGGCCGGCGACTACACCGTCGCGCTCACCGTCACCGACGGCGACGGCCTGCAGGACGTCGCGAACGTCGAGATCGCGGCCGGCAACACCGCGCCCGACGTCCAGGTCGCGTGGCCGCCGAACGGCGGGTTCTTCGACTTCGGCGACACCATCCGCTACGAGGTGGGCGCCACCGACGCCGAGGACGGCCAGGCCGAGTGCCCGCGCATCGTCACCCAGCCGGCGCTCGGGCACGACGAGCACTCGCACGAGTACGCCGAGTACTTCGGCTGCGAGGGCGTGTTCCCGCTGCCCGGCGACGAGGGCCACGTCGGCGCGAACATCTTCGGCACCGTCACCGTCACGTACACCGACGACGGCGCGCCGAACGTCAGCCCGCTGACCGGCCAGGAGGTCCTGATCCTGCAGCCGAAGCGGCGCGAGGCCGAGCACTTCGACCTCACCGGCCGGCTGTCCGGGTCCACGTCGGGCGGCGACCCGGGCGTCCAGCGCGAGACCACTGGCGACGTCCTGGGCGGCAGTCAGAACATCGGCTTCATCGAGCCGGGCGACTGGTGGGCCTGGGACCCGATGAACCTCACCAACATCGACAGCATCACGCTGCGGGCGGCGACGCCGACGGGCGCGTCGACGGTCGAGGTGCGCACGGGCTCGCCGGACGGCCCGACGGTGGCCACCATCACCGTCCAGCCCACGGGCGACTGGCAGGTGTACGACTACTTCAGTGCCGACGTCAGCGGCGAGACCGCCGACGACAGCGGCCCGCTGTACTTCGTCAACATCTCCGGGCAGCTCAACGTCAACTGGATCGACTTCAACGGCCAGGGTGTCACCGACAACCAGCGGCCCGACGTCGAGGTCACCGCGACCCCGACCAGCGGCACCGTACCGCTCGAGGTCGACTTCGAGACCAGCGCCACCGACCCCGAGGGCGACGACCCGCTCACGTACGCGTGGGTCTTCGGCGACGGCGGCTCGGCGACCACCGCGAACGCGACGCACATCTACACCGAGGCGGGCACCTACGACGCCTCCGTGACGGTGACCGACGCTCGCGGCGCCGCGGCGACCGAGCACGTCACCATCGAGGTCGAGCCGGACGTCTCGGAGCCGCCGGTCTGCCTGAACGGGCGCTCCGACGGGTTCGACGGCACGTCGCTGAACCGCGACCGCTGGACGACGGTGGTCCGTGAGAACCAGGACCTCGTGATCGAGGACGGTCACCTGGTGCTGCCGACCACGAGCACCGACATCTACGGCACCAACAACACCGACACGCCGAACATCGTCCTGCAGGACCTGCCGGACGGGCCGTTCACGGCGACCGCGAAGCTGACCATGCAGGCCTACCGGGCCTACCAGCAGGCCGGCCTGATCATCTACGGCGACGACGACAACTACGCCAAGATGGTGCTCGAGGGCCGCGACACCGGCACCACCAACCCGGCCGCGCGCATCTTCCAGTTCATCCGCGAGGAGAACGGGGCGCCCAACGAGGTCGGCGAAAGCAACACCGCCAACCTGGGCGCGGCCTACCCCGACACTGTCTGGGTGCGCTACATCAGCGACGGCAGCAACCTGCGCGCCGCGTACAGCGCCGACGGCGTGAACTTCACCGAGATGCCGCAGACGAAGAGCCTGGCCGGCATCGAGAACCCGAAGATCGGCCTGGTCGCTCTGGCCGGCACCGGTCAGCCGGTCACCGAGGTGCAGTTCGACTCGTTCCACATCACGCCCGACGACACCGCCACCGCACCGGAGCCGAACGACGAGTTCGCCGGCAGCGTCCTGGACGGCTGCCGCTGGACCGTGCTGCGGCCCGACGAAGCGGGCTACCGGCTCGCGAACGGCAAGCTCGAGATCGACACGCCGAACGGCGACATCTACACCGGCAACACCAACCCGCTGCCGGGGAACTTCATGCTCCAGCCGGCGCCCGCGGGCGACGAGTGGACGATCGAGACGCAGGTCGACGCGTCCGCGCTGGTCGAGCAGTACCAGCAGGGCGGCCTGATCGTCCACGGCGACGACGACAACTACGTCAAGTTCGACTTCGTGGTCGACAACCCCGCCGGTCAGCCGGTGGCGCGCCGCATCGAGCTGCGCAGCGAGGTCGACGCCGTCATCCAGGACCCGCAGCCCCAGGTCACGGGGCTCACCCAGGGCGTGTGGCACCTGCGGCTGTCCCGGTCTGGCGACACCTACACCGGCGCCTACAGCGCCGACGGCCAGACCTGGACCGAGCTGGGCGAGGCGGTCACCAACACGGCGCTGTCGTCCGGCGACGTGAAGGTCGGCCTGTTCGCCATCGGCACCTCGCAGTCGCAGCCGCAGACCGTGACGTACGAGTACTTCCGCGTCACCGGCGGCCAGGAGGTGTGCGAGCCGACGGCGCCCGAGGAGGGCTACACCAGCCTCTTCGACGGCACCGAGGGCAGCCTCGACGGCTGGGAGATGGCCGGTCCCGGCGGGTTCACGCTGACCGAGGACTGCACGCTGCTGTCCGAGGGTGGCATGGGCCTGTACTGGTACTCGGCCGACGCCTACGAGGACTACAGCCTCAAGCTGGACTGGATGATGCCGGGCGACGACAACTCCGGCGTCTTCGTCGGGTTCCCGGACCCGGGCGACGACCCGTGGGTCGCCGTCAACCAGGGCCACGAGATCCAGATCGACGCCACGGACGCTGCCGACCGCACCACCGGTGCGATCTACGCGTTCCAGGGCGCCGACCAGGCCGCTCGCGACGCGGCGCTGAACCCGCCGGGCGAGTGGAACGAGTACGAGATCGTGGTCCAGGGCGACCGGATCCGGGTGTACCTCAACGGTGAGCTGATCAACGACTACACCGACACCGACCCGAACCGGATGAGCCAGCCCAGCTACATCGGCATCCAGAACCACGGTGCGGCGGACCAGAACTACTTCCGCAACATCCGCATCCAGGAGCTCGTCGACGAGACGGCGCCGACGGTCGAGGTCACCCTCGACCCGGCCGAGCCGACCGGCCAGAACGGCTGGTGGACCGGCCCGGTCTCGGTTGCGGCGGTCGGGACCGACGACGGCGGCGGCGAGGTGGCGCTCGAGTACCGCATCGGCGGCGGCGACTGGACGCCGTACACCGGCGCGGTCGTGGTCGACGCCGACGGCGAGCACGCCCTGGAGTTCCGCGGCACCGACGGGGACGGCAACGTCTCCGAGCCCGTCGCGGCCACCGTGAAGAAGGACGCCACCCCGCCGGTCACCACCGCCACCCTCGGCGACGGCGCCGGCAGCTCCGTGGACGTCACGCTCGCGGCCACCGACGCCACCTCCGGCGTCGAGGTCACCGAGTGGGCGCTCGACGGCGGCGACTGGACCGCGTACGACGGGCCGGTCACGGTCAGCGGCGACGGCGAGCACGAGCTGCTGTACCGCTCGACCGACGCCGCGGGCAACGTCGAGGATACCAAGGCGGTCACCGTGACCGTCGACGGGTCCGCGCCGGTCCTGGTGGTCAGCGGCATCGCGCACGGCCAGCTCTACGGCGACAGCCAGAACCTGACCGTCACCTGGACGGCGACCGACAACGGACCGGTGACCGTCACCGGGACGCTCGACGGCGCGGCCATCCAGTCCGGTGCCGTGGTCCGGCTGCACGCCATCCCGCTGGGCCTGCACGAGCTGGTCGTCGAGGCGACCGACTCGGCCGGCAACAGCACCGTCCAGGAAGTGGTGTTCTTCTCCACCACGTCGTTCGCCGACATGGAGAGCCTGATCACCCAGTTCCAGACGGCCGGCACGATCACGTCGCAGGTGGCCAAGGACCTGCAGAAGTCGCTGGCCACCGCCCGCCGCCAGGAGGGCATGGGCCGCGAGGACCGGGCCGTGATCGCGCTGGAGTCGTTCAAGAGCACCGTCAACGCCAAGGTGACCGACGCGGGGGTCAAGAACACCCTGCTGCGCGACGCCGACGCGATGATCATCCGGCTCGGCGGCACCCCACGGCAGGCGGCCGCGGGCGTCCGGGCCAATGGCGGTGAAGATCTGGCCGGAACGGGACGTCTCGACGGCGATCCCGTCCGTACAGAGGGCAAGGAGTTGCCCGCCACCGAGTAGTCACCGTCCTCCCCACCCCCTGAAAGAGGAGACGTCACCATGAGAGTTCACCTGCCGCCCGGCGCACCGCGCCGGAACGGAACCCGCGACCAGGGCACCTCGGCCCTGCCCCGGATCGTCGGGCCGGGCTCTCGTGGTCGACGGGGAGCCGGCAGCAGCCGGTTCCCGGCCCCGGTGCCGGAGCGACGCGCTCCGCGCCGGCACCGGGGCGCCACCCCTGCGGCTTCGGCCGCTCGGGTCGAGGGGGTCCTGGCATGAGCGGGGTCGGCATCTGGTTCGTCGGGGCCCGTGGCTCCGTGGCCACCACGACCACCGTGGGGCTGCTGGCCATCCGGTCCCGGCTGGCCGGGCACACCGGCATGGTGTCGGAGCTGCCGGAGGTCGCGGCGGCCGGGCTCGCGTCGCTCGACGGCGTCGTCATCGGCGGCCACGAGGTCGCCGAGGGCACGCTGGGCAAGCGGGCCGAGGAGCTGAGCGCGGGCGGGGTCTTCCCGCCCGCGCTGGCCACCGTCCTGGCCGGCGACCTCGCCGCGGCCGACGAGCGGATCCGGCCGGGCGTCGTCGCCGGGCACGGCACACAGCGCGCGGCGGCGGACCGGGTCGAGGCCGAGCTGCGGGCGTTCCGTGACGAGCACGGCCTGGACCGCGTGGTCGTCGTCGACGTCTCCAGCACCGAGCCGCCGGTCGGCGGCGACGAGCCGGCGCTGGCGACGCTCGAGGCGCTGGAAGCCGCCCTGGACGCGGGCGAGGCGCCGCTGCCCGGCAGCTCGCTCTACGCGTACGCGGCGTTCAGGGCCGGCTGCCCGTACGTCGCGTTCACCCCGAGCCCGGGGCCACGCGTCCCGGCGCTGCTCGCGCTGGCGCTGGACAACGGTGTGCCGTGGGCCGGGTCCGACGCCAAGACCGGCGAGACGCTGGTCAAGACCGTGCTCGGGCCGATGTTCGCGATGCGCGCCCTGAAGGTGCGCTCGTGGTCGTCGGTCAACCTGCTGGGCGGCGGCGACGGGCAGACGCTCGCCGACCCGACCAACGCGGCCAGCAAGATCGCCACGAAGGCCAACGGCCTCGAGTCGATCCTCGGCCACCCGGTCGACGGGCCGCTGCACATCGACTACGTGCCCGACCTGGGCGACTGGAAGACCGCCTGGGACCTGGTGTCCTTCGAGGGCTTCCTCGGCACCCGCATGACCATGCAGTTCACCTGGTCCGGCTGCGACTCCTCGCTGGCCGCGCCGCTGGTCCTGGATCTCGTCCGGCTGGTCGCGCGGGCGCACGAGCTGGGCGCCGCCGGGCCGGTCGAGGAGTTCGGGTTCTTCTTCAAGGACCCCGCCGGCAGCGACGTGCACGCGCTGAGCGCGCAGTGGGCGGCGCTGGCGGACTGGTGCGCTCGGGCGGGCCAGGGCTCCCTATGAGGTTCCGCGACGTCGTCGAACTGGTACGGGCGCCCGCGGCGCTCACCGTGCCGGGCGACTCGCTGGCCGGCGCGGCCGCGGCCGGGTTCCCGTACGGGGCCCGGACCGCGGTCGCGCCGCTCGCCTCGGCCTGCCTCTACTGGGCCGGCATGGCCCTCAACGACTACGCCGACCGCGACCTGGACAAGCAGGAGCGGCCGGAGCGGCCCATCCCGTCCGGCCGGGTCACGCCGTCCGAGGCGCTGGGTCTCGCGGCCGGGCTGACGGCGGCCGGCCTCGGGCTGGCGGCGGTCGCCGGCGGACGGCGGGCGCTGCGGGTCGCGGTCCCACTGGCGGCGACGGTGTGGACATACGACCTGCTGGCCAAGCCGACGCCCGCGGGCCCCGTCGTCATGGCGGCCGCGCGCGGGCTGGACGTGCTGCTCGGCGCCGGCGGCCGCGAACGGGCGGCCGCACTGCCGGCGCTGGCGGTAGCCACCCACACCGCCGGCGTCACCGTCCTGAGCCGTGGCGAGGTCCACGGCGGGTCCGCGTCGTCGGCGCGGGTCGCGTTGGGAGCGACGGCGACCGCCGCGGCCGCCGCCCTGCCCGCGGTTCGCCCAGCCCTGTCCGCCCCTCTGGACCGTTCCGCGCGCTGGAGCTCTGCTGTCACTTCCGACAGCAAAGCTCCAACGCGCGTTCGAGGTCTGCTGTCACTTCCGACAGCAGACCTCCAGCGGGGCAACCGACGTCGCCTACCTGCGGGTTTGCCCGCCCGCGGGCTGGCCGCCACCGGATTCGCGGCCGTCTACGCGGCGACCGTGGGGCGGGCGCAGCTGGGCGCGGCTCAGAACCCCGACGCCGCCACCGTGCGCTCGGCGACCGGGGTGGGGGTGCGCGGCGTCATCCCGCTGCAGTCGGCGCTGCTGGCCAGGTCCGGCGCGGTCGCGCTCGCTGCCGCCGTCGTCGGGATCGGGCCGGCGGTCCGGGCGCTGTCGAAGGTGGTGTCGCCGACATGACTCTCCGATTCGGCTATGGAACCAACGGGTTCGGCAGCCACCGGCTGGACGACGCGCTCGCCGTCATCGCGGGACTGGGGTACGACGGCGTCGCCCTCACCGTCGACCACCCGCACCTCGACCCGTACGCGCCGAACCTGTCCGCCCGCACGGTCGCCGTCGGGCAGCGCCTCGCCGAGCTGGACCTCGCCGTCGTCATCGAGACCGGCGCGCGGTACGTGCTCGACCCGTGGCGCAAGCACGAGCCGAACCTGGTGTCCGACGCCGGGCGGGAGCGCCGGGTCGACCTGCTCTGCCGGGCGGTGCGCATCGGCGCCGAGCTGGGTGCCGAGGCGGTGTCGTTCTGGTCCGGCACCCTGCCCGACGGCGTCAGTGCCGACGAGGGCTGGCGGCGCGTGACGTCCGGGGTCGCGGCGGTGCTGGAAGAGGCGGACAAGCGGGGCATGCTCTGCGCGTTCGAGCCGGAGCCGGGGATGTTCATCGACACCGTCGGCGGCGTGCTCGAGCTGCGCAAACGGCTCGGCGACCCCGAAGGGCTGCGGGTGACGCTGGACATCGGGCACGTCGTCGCGAACGAGGCGGGCACCGTCGCCGACTGCGCCCACCAGGCCGGGGACCTGCTGGCGAACGTGCAGGTCGACGACATGGTCGAGGGCGTGCACGAGCACCTCGAGTTCGGTGAGGGCGAGGTCGACCTGCCTGCGGCGCTGGGGGCGCTGCTCGACGTCGGCTACGGCGGGCTGGCCGCCGTCGAGCTGCCGCGGCACGGGCACGCAGCGCCCGCCGTCGCACGGAGATCGCTGGACGCGCTGCGCGCCGCCGAGGCGCAGGCGCTGGCTGCACGGGGGACCGCACACGGGGGAGTGGAGGAGGGAACCTCATGAGCGCGACGATCGAACGCACGGCGCCACACCTCGACGACGACGCCCGGGCCCGGCTGGCCGCGCTGGTCGCCGAGGTCGAGGCGGACCCGGCCCGCATCTCGGTCCTGTTTCCCGCCGTCGGCCGCACGGTGGCCCGGGGGCCGTCGAACCCGGCCGACCCCGACGGGCTGCGCAGCCCGCGGCTCGAGGACGAGGCCCGGGCGACGCTGCTGGTCGCGGCCGCGACCGGCTGGAGCGACGAGCCCGGGAAGCTGATCGACGAGGTCGGCCAGCTCTACCGGTTCGGCGACGCCGACGAGAAGCGGGCCGTACTGCGGGCGCTGCCGCAGCTCGACCTCGCCGACGCGGGGCTGCCGCTGGTGGCCGACGCGCTGCGCACCAACGACGTCCGGCTGGTCGCCGCGGCGCTCGGGCCGTACGCCGCCCGTCACCTCGACGCCGCGGCCTGGCGGCAGGGCGTCCTGAAGTGCCTGTTCGTCGGGGTGCCGTTGGACGCCGTCGCCGACCTCGACGCCCGCACCGACGAGGAGCTGGCCCGCATGGTCGCCGACTACGGCAACGAGCGGGTCGCGGCCGGGCGGTCCGTCCCCACCGATGCGTGGCGCATCCTCGGCCGCCACCCCGAGGCCGTGGCCGGCCGCTTCCCCGTCCCGTCCGAATCCGGTGCCGAGGAGGCCTGACGATGCGCATCTTCGACCCCCACATCCACATGACCTCGCGCACCACCGACGACTACCAGCGCATGTACGCCGCCGGCGTGCGGGCGATCACTGAGCCGGCGTTCTGGCTGGGCCAGCCGCGCACCAACGTCGGCTCGTTCGTCGACTACTTCGACGCGCTGGTCGGCTGGGAGCGGTTCCGGGCCGCGCAGTTCGGCATCCGGCACCACTGCACCATCGCGCTGAACCCCAAGGAGGCCAACGACCCGCGCTGCCACGGCGTGCTCGAGGTGCTGCCGCGCTACCTCGCCAAGGACGGCGTCGTCGCGGTCGGGGAGCTGGGCTTCGACTCGATGACCGACGACGAGGAGAAGGTGTTCGTCCGCCAGCTCGAGCTGGCCGGCGAGCACGACCTGCCCGTGCTCGTGCACACGCCGCACCGCGACAAGGCCGCCGGCACCAAGCGGACGCTGGAGCTGGTCGCCGCGAGCGGGCTGCCGCCGGAGCGGGTGCTCGTCGACCACCTCAACGAGACCACCGTCGGCATGGTCGCCGACTCCGGCTGCTGGATGGGCTTCTCGATCTACCCGGACACCAAGATGGACGAGCACCGCATGGTGCGCATCCTGGCCGACCGCGGGCTGGACCGGATGATCGTCAACTCCGCCGCCGACTGGGGGCACAGCGACCCGCTGAAGACGGTCAAGACCGGCCGGGCCATGCTCGCCGAGGAGTTCAGCGCCGAGGACGTCGACAAGGTCCTCTGGCAGAACCCGGTCGAGTTCTACGGCCAGAGCGGCCGGCTGCTGCTCGACGAGGTCGACCTCGCCGGGACGGGCGGGCGGACGGCGACCTACGAGGGCAATTCCATCCTGCGCGGCCAGCGCCCGGAGGCGTGATGCGGTTCCGCCACGCCGACGGCACCGTCGTCCACCTCGCGTACTGCACGAACGTCCACCCGACCGAGAACGTCGAGGCGCTGCTGGACCAGGTCGGCCGGTACGGCGCCGGCGCCCGGGCGCGGCTGGGCGTGTCCCGGCTGGGGCTGGGCCTCTGGCTACCGGCGCCGGTGGTCGCACGGCTTGCGTCGGAGTCCGGCCGCGCCGACCTCGACCGGCTGCGCACGGCGCTGGCGGCCGGCGGCCTCGAGGTCGTGACCCTCAACGCCTTCCCGTACCAGGGCTTCCACGACCCGCGGGTCAAGCTGGCCGTCTACCACCCCGACTGGCTGACGGCGGAGCGGCTCGCCTACACGCTCGACTGCGCCCGCGTGCTGGCGGCGCTGCTGCCCGACGACGCCGTCCGCGGCAGCGTGTCGAGCCTGCCGCTGGCCTGGCGCACGCCGTGGGACGACGCACGGCGCGGGCTCGCGGCCGACCGGCTGGCCCGGCTGGCCGAGGGGCTGGCCAAGCTCGAGGCCGAGACCGGGCGGACGGTCCGGGTCGCGCTGGAACCGGAGCCGGGCTGCGTCGTCGAGACCATCGAGGGCGCGGCGGCCCAGCTGAGCGCCGTCGACACCGACCGCATCGGCGTCTGCCTCGACGCCTGCCATCTGGCGACGCAGTTCGAGGAGCCCGAGCAGGCACTGGCCACCCTCGCAGCCGCAGGGCTCCCCGTCGTCAAGACCCAGGCGTCGGCGGCCCTGGAGGTGCGCGACCCGGCCGACCCCGCGGCCCGCCGGGCGCTCGCGGCGTACGCCGAGGACCGGTTCCTGCACCAGACCCGGGCGTTCTCGGGCGGCCGCGTCGTCAGCGCCGACGACCTGCCCGCCGCGCTGTCGTCGGCCGCGTTCCCCGACGACGGGCCGTGGCGGGTGCACTTCCACGTCCCGGTGCACGAGCAGCCCGAGCCGCCGCTGGCCGCCACCCAGGACCACCTGACGGCGACGCTGCGCGGGCTGTTCGGCGGTGCGCGGGCCGTGACGGACCACGTCGAGGTCGAGACGTACACGTGGTCGGTGCTCCCCGCGGGGCGCCGGCCGGACGGCCCGGACGGGCTGGTGGCCGGGCTGGCGGCGGAGCTGCGCTGGGTCGCCGACCGGATGGCCGAGATCGGTATGGAGGAGATTTCGTGAACAAGCTGCTCGTGCTCGACGTCGTCGGCCTGACGCCGCGGCTGCTGGAGCACACCCCGAACCTGCGGGCGATCGCCGGGGAGGGCTGGCAGGCCTCGCTGGGCACCGTCCTGCCGGCGGTGACCTGCTCGGTGCAGTCGACGTTCCTCACCGGCGCCATGCCGCGCGACCACGGCATCGTCGGCAACGGCTGGTACTTCCGCGACCTCGGCGAGGTCTTCCTGTGGCGCCAGCACAACCGGCTGGTCCAGGGCGAGAAGGTCTGGGACACCGCCCGCCGCGCGCAGCCCGGGTACACCGTGGCGAACGTGTGCTGGTGGTACGCCATGGGCGCCGACACCGACTGGACCGTGACGCCGCGGCCGATCTACCACGCCGACGGGCGCAAGTCGCCGGACTGCTACACCCGCCCGCCGGCGCTGCACGACGAGCTGACCGGCGCGCTGGGCGACTTCCCGCTGTTCCAGTACTGGGGCCCGACGGCGTCGATCAGGTCCAGCGAGTGGATCGTGCAGGCCACCCGCAAGCTGATGCCGGCCGCCGACCTCACGCTCGCCTACGTCCCGCACCTCGACTACGACCTGCAGCGCTTCGGCCCGCACAGCCCGCAGGCCGTCACCGCCGCCCGCGACGTCGACCGCGTGCTCGGGCCGCTGCTCACCGACGCGCGGAACCAGGGCGTCACCGTCGTCGCCCTCAGCGAGTACGGCATCGGCCCGGCCAGCCGCCCCGTGCACGTCAACCGGATGCTGCGCCAGGCCGGGCTGCTCGACGTCTACACCCAGGCCGGTATGGAGTACCTCGACCCGTGGGCGTCGCGCGCGTTCGCCGTCGCCGACCACCAGGTGGCACACGTCTACGTGCGTGACCCCGCCGACCTCGAGGCCGTCCGCGAGCGGTGCGAGGCGCTGCCGGGCGTCGACCTCGTCCTCGACAAGGAGGCGCAACGCGAGTTCGGCCTGGACCACGAGCGCTGCGGCGAGCTGGTGCTGGTGGCCGACCTCGGCGCCTGGTTCACCTACTACTACTGGCTGCACGACGAGCGCGCACCCGACTTCGCCCGCGGCGTCGAGATCCACCGCAAGCCCGGCTATGACCCCGCCGAACTGTTCCTCGACCCCGCCGACCCGCGGGTCAAGCTGCGCGCGGGCGCGAACCTGGCGAAGAAGAAGCTCGGGCTGCGCTACGCGATGAACGTCGTGCCGCTGGACGGCCAGTGGGTCCGCGGCACCCACGGACGGCTCCCCGACGACCCCGCCGACGGGCCCGTGCTGCTGTGCAGCGACCCGTCGGCCTCCCGCGACCAGCTGGCCGCCACCGACGTCCGCGACCTCATGCTCGAGCTCGCCGGCATCGGCACCCCCGCACGGAACTGACCGAGCGCGCACCGCACCGACGCACGAAGGAGACACACGATGGCACGACCGATCACCCTCTTCACCGGGCAGTGGGCCGACCTGCCGTTCGAGGAGGTGGCCCGGCTGGCCGGCGAGTGGGGCTACGACGGCCTCGAGATCGCCTGCTGGGGCGACCACCTCGACGTCTGGCGCGCCGCCGAGGACGACGCGTATGTGAAGTCGCGGCAGGACATCCTCGAGAAGAACGGTCTGAAGGTCTGGACGATCTCCAACCACCTCAAGGGGCAGGCCGTCTGCGACGACCCCATCGACCAGCGGCACCGGGCGATCCTGCCGGACCGCATCTGGGGCGACGGTGAGCCCGAGGGCGTGCGCCAGCGCGCCGCCGAGGAGATGAAGGTGACGGCGCGCGCGGCCGCCCGGCTCGGCGTGAACACCGTCGTCGGCTTCACCGGCTCGGCCATCTGGAAGTACGTCGCCATGTTCCCGCCGGCGTCGGACGACATGATCGAGGCCGGGTACCGCGACTTCGCCGACCGCTGGAACCCGATCCTCGACGTGTACGACGAGGTCGGCGTGCGGTTCGCCCACGAGGTCCACCCGTCGGAGATCGCCTACGACTACTGGACGACGGTGAAGACGCTCGAGGCCATCGGGCACCGCGAGGCGTTCGGCCTCAACTGGGACCCCAGCCACATGGTGTGGCAGGACCTCGACCCCGTCGCGTTCCTGTGGGACTTCCGCGACCGCATCTACCACGTCGACTGCAAGGACACGAAGAAGCAGCTCGGCAACGGCCGCAACGGCCGGCTCAGCTCGCACCTGCCGTGGGCGGACCCGCGGCGCGGCTGGGACTTCGTCTCCACCGGCCACGGCGACGTTCCGTGGGAGCAGTCGTTCCGGATGCTCAACGCCATCGGCTACGACGGCCCCATCTCCGTCGAGTGGGAGGACGCGGGCATGGACCGGCTCCGGGGCGCCCCCGAGGCCCTCGAGTTCGTGAAGTCCCGCCTGTTCGACGCCCCCGAGGCGGCGTTCGACGCGGCCTTCAGCTCCACGGACTAGACCTCCGCAGCAGTACCGCACCATCCCCCCGGAAAGGAGCACGACGATGTGTTACGGATACGACGGCGACCGGGCCCTGGACGACTCGCTGGCCCGGCGCGGTCTGGGCCGGCGCCGCTTCCTGCTCGGCGCCGCCGCCGCGGCCGGCGGTGTGCTGGCCGGCGGTCTCGCCGGCGCGGTGCCCGCCTCGGCCGACGCCAGGCCCACGGGCCGCAAGATCGTGCCGCGCGGCGCGATCAGCATCCAGCTGTGGACGGTGCGTGACGCGCTGGCCCCCGGTGCGCTGTTCGACTCCACGCTGCGCTCCATCGCCGACTACGGCTACACCAAGGTCGAGCAGGCGCTCGGCTACTTCGGCCGCACCGCCGAGCAGCTGCGCGACTTCTACGACGAGATCGGCATCTCGTGCTCGTCGAGCCACGACGGCATCAGCCCCGACCGCGCGTCGCTGGAGACGAAGCTCGAGAACGCCGCCACGCTGGGGCAGCGGTTCATCGTCGTCCCGTTCCTGCAGTCGGACAGCCTGTCCGACTGGCAGCTGTGGGCCGAGCAGATGAACGAGGAGGCGGCGCTGGCGCGGCGGTACGGCCTGCGCTACGGCTACCACAACCACGCCCACGAGTTCACGACCGACCTCGGCGGCGGCGTGACCCCGTGGGAGGTGCTGACGTCGGAGCTGGACCCGAAGCTGGTCCACCTCGAGGTCGACCTCTACTGGGCGGTGACCGGCGGCATCAACAGCGGCGTCCCGGTCGCGCAGTCCGAGCAGTTCGCCATCGACGTCATCGACGAGGCACGGCAGCGCACGCTGCAGTACCACGTCAAGGACCGGCACCTGAACGGCGGCGACATGGCCGACCTCGGCACCGGGCACATCGACTTCGCGAAGATCTTCCGCGCGCACCGCGTGCTGGAGTACATCGTCGAGAACGACACCCCGGACGTCACCCCGCTGCAGACGGCGGAGGTCGGCTACCGGTACCTCAGCGAGCTGCGCATGCGCTGAGGCGGCAGACGCCCTGCGATCGACGGGGAGTGGCGGTCCGGTCCGGGATCGTCACTCCCCGTTGATCATTCGTCTCGGCGAAAGGGTAGCTGCGGGCCGTGTCGGCAGGGCACACTTGGTGGACCGAGGTGGTGCCGGTGGTCCGATCGAGGGCGGAGGGTCGCGCACTGCCGTCCCAGCGTGGGCGGCCGGACGGCGATCTTCCTGAGACCAGCAGACCGGGCGATGCTGCGCCCGCAGCCGTCGTCGACGACGACGAGCCACCCGTCCCGCCGCTGCGGCGGACCTCGTACGACGACGGTGGCGGCACCGACCTCACCCGCCGCTACCTCCGCGAGATCGGCCGCATCCCGCTGCTCAGCGCCACCGACGAGGTCCGGCTCGCGCGGGCCGTCGAGGCCGGGCTGCTGGCCGAGGACCGGCTCACGTCCGGCCCAGGCCCCGGTCCCGGGCCTGCGCCTGGGCCCGACCACGAGGCCCTGGTCGAGCTCGTGCGGCTCGGCCGGCAGGCCAAGGGCGCCCTCATCGAGGCCAACCTGCGCCTCGTCGTCTCGATCGCCCGCCGCTACACCCGGCGCGGACTGCCGCTGCTCGACCTCATCCAGGAGGGCAACGTCGGCCTCATTCGCGCCGTAGAACGGTTCGACCACGCACGCGGCTTCAAGTTCTCCACGTACGCCACCTGGTGGATCCGCCAGGCCATCAGCCGGGCGCTGGCCGAGCAGGGCCGCACCATCCGCCTCCCCGTCCACGTCGTCGACGAGCTCAACCGGGTGCTGCGGGTGCTGCGGGCCATGTCGCAGTCACAGGCTCGCGACCCGTCCGTCGAGGAGCTGGCCGCCGCCACCTCGCTGACCGCCGACCGCGTCGTCGAGCTGCTCTCGTACGCCGAGGAGCCGGTCAGCCTGCAGCTCCCGGTCGGCGAGTCGGCCGAGAACGTGTTCGGCGACTTCGTCGAGGACACCGACGAGCTGAGCCCCGAGGAGCTGGTCGCCCAGCTCCTCCTGCGCGACCAGGTCGAGCAGGTCCTCGACGGTCTCAGCGAGCGCGAGAAGATGGTGGTGCGGCTCCGCTACGGCCTGCACGACGGCCGCACCCGCACCCTCGAAGAGGTCGGCCGCGAGTTCGGTGTCACCCGCGAGCGGGTCCGGCAGATCGAGCACCGCACCCTCACCAAGCTGCGGCGCAACGAGTGGGCCAGCGAGCTGCGCGACTACCTCGGCTGACTAGGCTTGGGGGCGTGAAGCTGCGGCGGCGTGGACCCGGTCAGATCGACGGCCTCGAGAAGGGCGAGCGCGTGCTCGCCGCGGCCGCCGGCCCCGACGGCGAGGTCGTCGCGACGACGCACCGGTTGCGGCTGCGCGACACTGCGGTCGAGTGGAGCCGCGTCGAGACCGCCTCCTGGGACGGCGACGCCGAACTGCTCGTCGTCACCGAGGTCCCCGACGCGCGCGGGCGTCGTGCGCGGCACCGGGTGGCGCTCGAGTCCCCGCAACGCCTCGTCGACGTCGTGCGCGAACAGGTCACCCAGAGCGTCATCATCAGCCGCCACATCGCCGTCGACGGCCGCCGCGGTGTCCGGGTGACGGGCCGCCGCACCGCGGCCGACGAGATCGTCTGGACCGCCGCCGTCGACTCCGGCCTCGACCTGCGCGACCCCGAGACCAAGGCCCGCGTCGACGCCGCCGTCGCCCTGGTCCGCAACGAGGTCGAGTAGCCGCTTCGCCGGGCGGCTCGTTCCCCGCCCCGCACCACGCCTACGCCCAAGTTGATCTTGGAGTTTCGGGGCAATTGCGGGCCGGCGAATTGTCCGATAGATAACCCGAAAACTCCGAGATCAACTTGGGGGCCGGGTCGCGCCGGGGAGCCGGTCAGTCGAGGGCGTAGGCGCGGATCGTCGTCTGCTTCAGCGTCGCGCCGTCGGCGTCGGTCACCTCCGCTCGCAGGGAGACCCAACCGCTGGTCCGGGTGGCCGCCGGGTGCACGAGGATCGCCGTGTAGTGGTCGCCGCGGCGGGGAAGGAGCGGCACCCGCTTCCAGGTGGCGCCGTCGTCGTAGGAGACGGAGACGCGGACGTCCTCGATCGGGGCCGCGGGGAGGTCGCGCACGTGCCGGGCGTGCAGCTCCACCGTGAACCTCGAGCCTCCGGGCGCCACGTTCTGCGCGTCCGTCGGCACCGTCCAGTTGACGTCCAGCAGCGGGATGCCGGCCGGCGGCCACTCGCCCGCCGGAGAGTGAGCGGAGCGAAACGTCCAGTCCGACTCGCTGTACGCGGAGCTGGTCCACGTCGGGCCGGTGCGCGCGACGCTGTGCACGAGCCGGTACGTCGCCGGCTCCGGTGACAGGCCGCTCACGGTCAGGCTGCCGCGCGGCTCGTCGGCGAGCAGGACGCCGTCGGCGTAGAGGCGGCTGCGGACCGACGCCAGCCCGTCCTCGTTGAGGTACGAGTCGCCCCAGTGGTCGGCCTCGCCGTCCTGGTAGTCGCGCAGCAGCACGTTGAGCTCGTCGCCGCTGCGGTAGGCATCGGTGATGGAGAAGACCGAGTCGGTGCCGGCCGAGTACGGCGCGCCCCACCAGCGGGTGTCGTGCCGGCTCCCGGGCGCGTACGTGCGGTGGTTGTCGAACATGACGGGGACCTCGAGGCCGCCGTCGTGCGGCAGCGTCACCATCGACTGCCAGGCGGTCCCGTTGGCGGAGACCCAGTCGGTGCGCGGCCCGGCCGCATGGACCATGTTCACGCCCTTGACCCGGCTGGTCGCCAGCGCCGAGAAGCCCTCGCGGACCTCGTACGACGCACGCCCCTCGGAGCCGACGCCGACGAACGTCGTGTCGATGCGCGCCAGGTCGCCGGAGTCCACCGTGAACGTCCCGGACGCCGGCAGTCGGTCCTGGGTCGGCAGCAGCAGGTCGTACAGGTAGGGCGTCCGCTCGACCGGCGTGCCCGGGGCGGTCAGCCGCCCGCCGGCCACGAACTCGAACCGGCCCTCGGTCACCGGCTCGCTGGAAGCGATCGCCAGCTTCGGCACGCCGTTGTCGTAGTGCGCCCAGCCGTCCATGCTCGCGCCGCTCTCGTACCAGCGGGTCCAGCCCAGCTGCACCTGCGCGGGCGTCGACGGGCGCGGCGTGTCGAACACGAGCGGGTCGCCGTCGCGGGCGTCGAACGTGAGCGTGGTGTCCGCGGTCAGCGACAGCTCGGGATCGCCGCCGAGCGTCTCCTCGACCACCCGGTAGCCGTCCTCGTACACCGTCGACGCACCGATGACCATGTAGTCGTCGGCGGGCAGCCGCACCTGCTCGGGCCCGGTCCCGTCGAGCGAGACGCCGTAGTAGTAGAAGCCCATCGCCTCGCTCCACAGCATCGCCCAGCCGGCCGAGCGCTCGCCGTCGCGGCCGGTGGCGTCGAGGGTGAGCGTGTAGTGCTCGCTCTCCTCGCCGTACGACCACGGGGTGCGGACGGTGTCGCCGTCGCCCATCGTGGCGAGGAGCAGGCCGCCGAGGTCGCCGGGTCCGACCAGCTCGGGATCGACGGTGACGACGGCGGATGCGGTGCCGCCAGGCGGGACGGTGAGCGCTTCCGGCTCGACGGTGACCGCTGCGGCGCCGCCGTCGACGGCGAGGTCGAGCGTCGCCGCCGCACTGCCCTCGTTGCGGTAGGTGACGGTGCGCACGATCGGCGCCGCGCCCTCGTTCGGCCAGGATAGGAACCCGAACGCCAGCGTGCTCGGCTCGGCGGTGACGGTGGCCTCCAGCGCGGCCGCGACGTCGAGCCGCCCGGCGCCGCGGTCGAACACCGTCCCGCCCGGCAGCGGATGGGCGTGGCCGACGAGCGCCGCCTTCAGCCGGGCGGGCGTCCAGTCCGGGTGCCGCTGGGCCACGATGGCGGCCGCGCCGGCGACGTGCGGCGTGGCCATCGAGGTCCCCGTGACCGAGGTGTAGTGCTCGTCGACGGGGGCGCCCAGTGAGGTGCCGGCCGCCCGCGCCGCGACGATGTCGGTGCCCGGCGCGGCCAGCTCCGGCTTCACGGCGTGGTCGCCGAGGCGTGGGCCGCGGCTCGAGCCCTCGTTCACGACGTCGTCGAGCGTCGTGTTGCCGACGGTGAGCGCGGCGTCGGCGGCTCCCGGGGTGTCGACGGTGCCGGCCGACGGCCCCGAGTTGCCGGCGGCGACGACGAACAGCGCGCCGGTCTCGGCGGTGAGGTCGTTCACGGCCTGGCTGAGCGGGTCGCTGCCGTCGCTCGGACCGCCGCCGAGGCTCATGTTCACGATGTCGGCACCGCTGCGCGCGGCCCACTGCATGCCGGCCAGCAGCCACGACTCCTGGCCCTGGCCGGAGTCGTCGAGCACCTTGCCGACCAGCAGCCGGGCGCCAGGCGCGACGCCGCGGCGGGTGCC
The DNA here is from genome assembly GCF_014204975.1 of Jiangella mangrovi. Taxonomy (NCBI): domain Bacteria; kingdom Bacillati; phylum Actinomycetota; class Actinomycetes; order Jiangellales; family Jiangellaceae; genus Jiangella; species Jiangella mangrovi. The sequence goes on along the minus strand of NZ_JACHMM010000001.1, from coordinate 6,957,856 downwards.
GTCCGAGGCCGCGCCGCTGCCCGCGACGGTGGCCGCCACGTGGGTGCCGTGCCCGTGCCCGTCGACCGCCGAGCCCGTCTCGTCGAAGCTCCGCGCCTCGGCGACCAGTCCGGCGAGGTCGGGGTGTGCGGGGTCGTACCCGGTGTCGAGCACCGCGACGGTGACGCCGTCGCCGTCGTACCCCTGGGCCCACGCCTCGGGCGCGCGCACCAGTGGGACGCTGCGGTCCAGCCGCGCCCGCACGGGACCGTCGAGCCAGATCTTCCCGCCCGCGGCCAGCGTGGCGGGGCCATCGATGGCCGCCTGCCAGAACGCCGCGGCCTCGTCCTTGCCGACGGTCAGGGCCGTGACGCCGGCGCTGTCGAAGACCTGGACGCCGCTGACGCCGGCGGTCGCCCGGGCGGTCGCCGCGGTGGCCGCGGTGGCCGAGGTGGCCGTGTTCGAGCCGCCGACCAGCAGCGGGATGCCGTCACGATCGGCGTCGGTGTACCCGTCGGCGACCAGGTCCGTGACGTTGAACAGCCGGCCGTCCAGCCGGTCGGCGTGCAGCAGCGGCAGCGCCTCGCGGGGAACGACGTGCAGGTCGCTGTCGTCGGTGAAGGTCAGCACGTTCCCGTCCGCGCCCTCGGGGACACTCAGTACCGTCGCGGACTGCTGGCCGTCCGGCGCCCGGCCGACCCGGATCACGTGGCCGGTGAGCAGCGTGAGGTCGGCGGTCGTGGTGCGGGCGACGGGCGCGCTCGCGAGTACCGGCGGGGCGACGGGCGCGGGGGAGGCGGCCGGCGTCGCCGCGGCCGGCGACAGCGCCAGCACCCCGGGCAGTGCGACGGCGAGGAGTGCGGCGGTGGGCGGGCGGCGGCGCATCACGGACTCCCGGGGGTGCTCGCGGTGTCGGGTGGTCCGGATCAGTGTCGGGCCCGCCCCCGCGCGCGGTCACCGTCCGGGAGGTGGCGAGAACCGGACGTGACGGGAATACGTCACGGCCGAGGGTGCGCCTCCGCCTGTGCGGTGGCGTGGGCGGCCAGGCCGTCTACGCACTGCCGGATGAAGGACGTGAGGGAGCGGCGGTAGACCCCGCCGAGGCCGGGAACCTTGGCGCGGAACGACGAGTGCCAGCGCACCGTCGTGCCGCCGGGGCCCTCGGTGAGGTCGATGTCGGCGCGGTAGTCCTTGGTGGCGAGGCCCGACACCAGCGTGTAGCTGAACCGCCGGTCCGGGACCACCTCGGCGATCCGCTCGCGGCTGGTGACCCGGCCGGTGCGGAACACTCGGACCGCTCCGACCGACTCGCCGCCGTCGGGGCCGGGCGACTCGAGCTCGAAGGAGCCGATGGGGGACCACGTGGGCCAGCTGGCACCGTCGCGCAGCAGGGCGTGGACGAGGGCGGCCGGAGCCGTCGTGGTAGCGGAGACGTCAATGCGTTGGACACCCATGTACCAAATGGTACAGCTAGGATCGGAGCATGGCGGAGGCGGGTGGCGGCAAGGAGCGGCTGCTGCGGGCGGCGGTCGACTACGTGGCGGCGAACGGGGTCGGCGAGCGGAGCCTGCGCGAGATCGCGGCGGCGCTCGGCACCAGCCACCGCATGCTGATCTACCACTTCGGCTCGAAGGAGGGGCTGTTCGTCGAGGTCGTCCGCACCATGGAGGACCGGCAGCGCGACCTTCTGGCCGAGCTGACGGCGGTCGAGGGCGACCCCATCGAGGCGGCGCGCCGGTTCTGGGCCCGGCTCGCCGACCCCGAGCTGTGGCCGCACGAGCGGCTCTTCTTCGAGCTCTACGGCCGCGCACTGCAGGGTGACCCGGCCGCGCTGCCGCTGCTCGACGGCATCGTCGACACCTGGGTGACGGCGCTCGCTCAGCCGCTGGAGCAGCTCGGGTTCGCGCCCGAGGCCGCCCGGTCGCAGGCGCGGCTGGGCCTGGCCGTCGCCCGCGGGCTGCTGCTCGACCTGCTCGCCACCGGCGACCGCGCCGGCGTGGACGCCGCGATGGAGCGGTTCACCCAGATGTACGCGGCGACGCTGCCCCGGGGCCGACGGTGACGGCTGCCGGATCCGCACGGCCGACGGCGATCTCGGCCGGCCCGGGCTCGGCATCGGCCGGGATGGTGACGTCGACCTCGATCGAGGCGTCTGTGCCGGTGTCGACGACGGCCAGCTCGACGTCCGTGCCGCCCTGGGTGAACCGCACCACTTGTGCGGTGAGCGGCGTGGGCTCGGGGTCGGAGTAGACGACGGGACCGTCCTCGGCGCTCGCGCCGTGGTCGCGACAGCTGGACCAGAGACCCTCGGCAGTGACCTCGACGGTCTGGCCGGGTGCGACCGTGGGCTCGTCGACCGTGGTGAACGGTGCGGCGCAGGCGGCCTCGCCGTCGCTGGTGGACGGCCCGGTGGCGCTGGCGCCGCAGCCGGTGGCCGCAGCCGTCGAAGCGAGCAGGACGACCAGTGCGCGCACCCGCATGGTGGCCTCCCCCGAGTGGATTGTCCCAATCCTAGAGCGGCCGAGCGCCGGGCGCGACGGTGCGCGCCCGGCGATCGGTCAGGCCGGCTCGGCGAAGACCACCACGTTGTCGCGGTAGCGGCCGAGCCCGCGGTCGTACTCGCCCCCGCAGGTGATCAGGCGCAGCAGCGGACGATCGTCGGGTCCGCCGTACACCGCCTCCGTCGGGAACTCGTCCTGCGAGTACTGACCGACGTCGACCACCCGGAACGCCGACGTGCCGCCGTCGGCCAGGGTCACGACGATCTCGTCGCCCGGCGCGACCTCGCCGAGCCGGTAGAACACGTCCGGCCCGTCGCGGCTGTCGAGATGACCGGCGATCACCGCGGCGCCGAGCTCGCCCGGCTCCGGGCCCTCCTGCCACCAGCCGGCGTCACCGTACGGCGGCGGGACGAGCACGTTCTGCGCGTCGACGGCGATCGGCACGATGTTCGTGTCGATGCCGACGGCCGGGACGGCGACGGCGACCGGGTCGGCCAGTTCGGGCGCCGCGGCCTGCGTGAGCGTCGGGGTCGGGGTGGGCGTGGGGGTCGGGGTGGGTGCCGGGGTCGTCGGCTCGCTCGACGGCGACACCTCGGCCGCCGGTGTGGTCGAGCCGGCGGAGGGCTGGTCCGCGCCGCCGCACCCGGCCGTCAGCAGGCACGTCGCCGTCAGGACGGCGAGGGCCGTGGTGACCGCCGGCCGCCCGAGCCGGCGGTCACCACGGGTGCGGAGAACGGGAGCCGTCCCGTTCAGCTCTCGGTCCGGAAGCGACGCCACACCAGACCGGCGCCGCCGATCGTGGCGAGGCCGACCAGCGCGCCCGGCGCCAGCCAGCCGAGGTCGTTGCCGGACGTGCTGCCGGAGCCGGTGTCGACGCCGCCGCTGGGCGCCTGGCCGCCGTCGTCGTCGCCACCGTCATCGTCACCGCCGTCGTCGTCGCTGGTGCTGACGCCGGTGTTCACGCCGCCGCTCGGGGCCTGGCCGTCGTCACCGTCGTCGTCGCCACCGTTGCCGTCGTCGTCACCGCCGCCGCCACCGGCGCCACCGCCACCGCCGGCACCACCCGAGCCGCCGTTGCCGTCGTCGTCTCCGTGACCGTCGTCGTCACCGGACCCGCCGGCGCCGTTGCCGTCATCGTCGCCACCGTCGTCGTCACCGCCGGAGCCGCCGTCGTCGTCGCCGGCACCGTCGTCACCGTGACCGTCGTCGCCGTCGTCGTCGCCCGAGCCACCGTCGTCGCCCGAGCCGTCGTCGTCACCGTCGTCGTCGCCACCCCCGTCGTCGTCTCCGCCGTCGTCGTCGGTCTGGACGACCACGGAGTCGACCGCCGCCGTCGCGGGCGCCGCGAGCGCGACCCCGGCGCCGGTCAGGCCGGCGGCCGCGGTGAGGGCCGCGGCGAGGCTGATCTTGCTGGAACGCATGGCTGAACTCCCTCGTGTCGGGTGGACCTGCGAGCCGGTCCCGTCCGACCGGGCTCAGCATCAATCTGTCCTGGCCAGCGGCCGAATTCCAGCGCAGGAGCCCTTGTTGAGAGCGTTCTCATCGAGACCTCATCGGAGGGCTGGGACCCTCTCATCAAAGGGGCGAATCGGACCCGGAACGAGGCCGTCCCCGCCACCCGGCCGGAGCCGGATGACGGGGACGGATGATGCGCGCTAGCGGGTCGTCAGAGGGTCACTCCGCGGCCAGCTGGTCGAGCACGGCGAACGGGTTGGCGGCGCCGCCGTTGGCGATCGCGACCACCCGCCGGTCGAGCGTGTAGCTCTGCCCGGCCGGGATCTCGACCTGGAACCGGCTCATGACCCAGTTCCCGTTGCCGTAGGCCGAGAACTCGTCGTCGCCCTCGTAGATGACCCCGTACGTCTGCGGGTCGTTGCCGGCGGCACCGATCCACCGCCCGGCCGGAGCGTACTCGGCGGGGCTCTCGTACGGCGTCGTGATGACCCCGTGGCCGGGGACGCCGATGCGCTGGCCGGCGCCGTCCCAGTCCATGGCGTCGCCGACCCAGACGTTCAGGTCCGACGTCCCGTTGTTGGTGAACACCGTCGACGCCTGCACCCACTCCTGGCCGGGGCGGATCGTGTACGTGGTCGAGATGTTCACGCCCGGGTGCTCCGAGGACGTGCCGGTGGTGCGCACGACCGCCGAGTCGCCCGTCGCCTGGACGATCTCGACGTTCGAGCTCCGGACGGTCGTCTTCTGCCAGGCCTCGGTGCCGGTCGGCTCGTCGTTGACGATGTACGGCAGGTTCAGCCAGTCCAGCTGGTCGGCCCGGCCGCGGACGGCGAGGTCGATCGGCTTGCCGACGGTGGAGTTCGGCAGCTGGCCGTCGTTGTACACCTTCGAGATGGTGATGGCGAGCTTGCTGTTCTCCATGACGATGTCCTGCAGCCCGCCTTCGACGGTGCCGCCGGAGATCTGCCGCCCGGTGCTGGCGAGGACGCTCACCGGCTGGAGCGCGATGTTCGCCGTCGCCGTGCCGCCGTCGGTCACCGTCGCCGGGACGGACGCCGTCGCGTAGCCCAGCGTCGCCACCCGCAGCGTGTACGTGCCGGGGTCCAGCGCCATCAGGTAGCTGCCGTTGGCGGCGGTCCGGGCCGAGCCGACGACGGTGCCACCGGCGTTCAGCGCCTCGACCAGCACGCCCGCGGCCGGGGCGGTGGTGTCGGCCTGGGTCACCGTGCCGCCCACGCGGGACTTGTCGGCCACCTCGTCGTCGAGCAGGTCGAGCTGGTCGGCCCACGCGGCGATGTTCGAGGAGAAGTGCCCGGCACCCGGGTAGTCGGTGATGTGGTACCAGCTGATCTCCTTGGTGTCCCCGGCGCCGACGCTCGCGTCGAACCAGGTGCCGGTGACGTAGCCGAAGCCGCTGATCGCGTACGGTTCGTCCTCGAGCCAGGCCAGGCCGTGCGCCGGGACCTGCCGCACCGTGGTGGAGCCGACGTAGGCGAAGTTGTCGGTCCAGCCGGAGGTGCGGTAGCCGGGGTCGTTCCCGGCGATGCCCGGGACGTACGCGACGTCCTGGGCGCTGTCCGGGTCGAGCAGGTACTGGAAGTACCCGGTGAAGTCCGACGCCCCGGTGTTCTCGACCTCGAGCGTGATCTTGACGACCGGCGCGTCGCCGAGGGCGCGGTAGCGCAGCGTCGTCTTGAGGTTGCTGTCGATCCTCGCCGACCCGGACGCGACGACGGCGTCACCGTCGGTGCCGATGTCGGTGATGTTCAGCCAGTCGTTCGGACGGTTCCAATCCGGGGTGCCCGGGCCGCCGGCCGTCCGCGACAGCATGAGCTCGCTCCAGTCCAGCGTCTCCTGAGCGGTGCCGTCGAGCAGGAAGATGTCGCCGAGGCTGCCCTTGGCGAGCGTGCCGGGCTGGTTGTTGGCGGAGGCCTGCGAGGAGATCGTGGCCTGGATCCGCTTGTTCATCGTGAAGTGGTACGGCTGGCCGGCGACCGCGTCGGTACGCGGGCTGCCCGAGCCGTAGTCCGGCGGGACGGTGGACATGCCCGCCGTCGGCCCGGTCACCTCGGCGAGCTCGAGGTTCGCGGTCTGGGTGCCGGTGGCGCCGACGGTGATCGGCGTGGTCGAGCCGGCGGTGGGCAGGAAGGCCCGCTTGGCGGTCGACAGCGTGTACGACCCCGGCGCCAGGCCCATGACGTAGTGGCCCTGCGAGTCGGTGGTCGTCGACAGCGAGGTGCTGCCGTTGGTGGCGACGACCCGGGCGTCGGCGATCGGCGCGCCGGTCCCGGCGTCGGTCACCGTGCCGTTGACGCGGGCCCAGCGCGCGGCCGCCTCGCCGCCCGGGGTGAAGGCGTAGAGGTTGCCGTCCCAGGCGCCGGCGACGACGGTGTTGCCGCTGACCGCCGGGCCGGAGCCGACCCAGGTGCCGATCTCGTACTGCCAGAGCGGCTGCCCCGTCACGCTGTCCAGCGCGTAGAAGAAGCCGTTGTTGGCGCCGACGAAGACCGTCTCGCCGCTGACCACCGGCGAGGAGAGCACACCGCCGGTGTAGGTGCCGCCGCCCGGCAGCAGCCGATCCCACAGCACCGCGCCGGTACGGGCGTTGAGCGCCGTCACCGCGCCGCTCGGGAAGCCCATGTAGACGACCTCGCCGTCGATGGCCGGAGCCGACGGGGTGGCGCCGCTGGACACCCGCGAGGCGTGCGGGCTGCGGTAGCTCCACAGGGTCGCGCCGGTCTCGGCGTCGCGGGCGATGATGCCGTTGTTCGCGCCGATGAAGACCCGGCCGTCGGCCGCGGACGGGACACCGTCCTGCCAGCCGCCGAGGGTCGCCGCCGACGTCCACTGCTGGGCGCCGGTCTCGGCGTCGTAGGCGAGGACGACGTCGGCGTCCTGGCTGCCGACGAAGACCTTCCCGTCGACGATCGCCGGCGTGCCGTCGCTCATCGTGGAGCCGGCCATCGCGGACGCCCAGATCTCGCTGCCGTCCTCGGGGTCGAGCGCGACGAGCAGGCCGCGGTTCGCGGCGCCGTAGCGGGTCTGGTAGGCCCAGTAGACCTTGCCGTCGGCCACGGCGGGGGAGTAGTAGCCGTAGGCGCGCTGGTTGAAGTCGCCCTGGCCCGGCTCGGTGTCGCGCTGCCAGACCAGCTCGCCGGTGGCGCGGTCGACGGCGAACAGCTGCGCGCGCAGCGTGCCGACGAAGACCTTGTCGCCGAGGACGGCCGGGGTGCCGACGACCGACGACGGGACCTCGTACTCCCACAGCTTCTCGCCCGTGGCCAGGTCGACGGCGTGCAGCGCGGCGTTGCCGTCACCGTTCTCGTCGCGGGTGCCGGCGTAGATGACGCCGTCGACGATGGTGGGCGAGCCGGTGAGGAACGTGCCCGGCGTGCGGTAGCTCCACGCCAGCTCTAGGCCCGCGTCGACCACGTCGGAGGCCACGCCGGAGTGCCCGGAGTCGCCGTGGTGCTGGTTCCAGTCGGCGCCGGCGACCGGGGCCACCAGCGGCTCGGTCGTCATGGTGAACTGCGCCGACTCGGTCCAGGTCTCGCCGGCCTCGCTCAGCGCCTCGACCTGGATGGTGTGCGCACCGGGTGCCGGGGCGCGGCCGATGAACTCCGAGTGCCAGGTCAGCTCGCCCGACGGCTTCAGCGGGCGCCAGGCGCCGTTGTCGATGCGGTACCGGACGCGGGTCACCTCGTCGGCGGTGTCGTAGGCGTTCACCTGGATGTCCGGGAAGCCGGTGCGGTTGCCGTCGGCGCCGACCTCGCTGCCCGGGGCCGGGCTGGTGATCGTGATCGCCTTGTCGACGCCGTACATGCGGAACGGGTTCTCGAACTGGTCGCCGCGCATGTGGATGAAGCGGAAGCCGCGCGGCGCGTTGTCGATCGTGTACGAGCTCGACACCGTCTGGATGTGCTTGGCCGACGACGCGAAGTCGCTGTTCGGCTCGACGTCGTTGGAGTGCTCGTGGCCGACGAGCATCAGCTCGGCGTCGTACTGCTCGAAAAGGTCGCCGTACTGGTCGTAGGTCGACGGCGAGCCGAACGGCACGTTCATCGGCTGGTGCGCCAGGACGACGAGCTCCTTGTCGCCGACGTTGGCCTCGAGGTCGCGGCGGATCCAGCTCAGCTGCTCGTCGAACGGCGCCTGGCCGTTGTTCTCGAGCACCAGGAAGTGCCGGTTGCCGTAGTCGAAGGAGTACCACTCCGGGCCGACGTGACGGCGGTAGTTGTCGATGCGCGCGGCGTACGTGGTGCCGCCGCCGGAGAAGTACTCGTGGTTGCCCACCGCGGGCCAGACCGGGATCTCGGAGCCGGCCGTCGCGTTCTTGTACGTGGTGAACTCGGCGTCGGTGGCGTTGTTCGTGAGGTCACCGCTGACGGCGATGAACGGGATGTCGTTCGAGGTGGAGTTGATCTCGTGGATCTGCTCCGGCAGCTGCGGGTTGACGTGCGGGTCGGCGATGTTGGCGAACGAGAACGCCGAGCCCTCGCTGCCGGGCTTGCGGGTCAGCGCGAAGTTCGCCGACCGCGTCTCGCCGGCCGCGACCTGGCCGAAGCTCTGGTAGAACTTCGGCGTCATGAACTGGTCGGTCCCCACCACGTAGCCGGCCGGCTGGGTGATGAACACCATGTCCGTCAGACGGCGGTCGACGTCCATCTCCAGCTCGTAGCGGCCCTCGGCGTCGGTCTCGAGCAGCGCCACGCCGTCGGACACGGTGACGCCGGCGACGCCGGGCTCGCCGGCGTCCTGGGTGCCGTTGCCGTTCTTGTCCTCGAACACGACGCCGCTGACCTGTGCGGCGTTCGCGGCGATCGTCTCGGCGACCACGGTCGCGACCGGGCCGACGACCGCGACGCCCACGAGCAGGGCGACGGTCGCGGCCACCGGGCGGCGATAACGGCCGAGCGCCTCCGGGGAAAGGCGTTCGCTGAGCGTTCTCACTTCGTCTCCATTCGACGGGTGGGATGGCACCTGCGGGGTCAGAGCAGTCGTTGCACGAACCACGCCAGCCCGGTCACAGCGGCGGCTGCGGCCGCCACCACGTGGGCCAGCGAGAACCACGCGTACCGCCGGGCAACGGTGGCCAGCGGGAACACCAGGGCGGCCAGGACGGCCACCCCGAACTCGATGCCGAGGTTGAACCCGGCGTACGACGTCACCAGATCCCAGCTCAGGCCGTGCTCGAACCGGAGCTCGCCGGCGAACGCGACGCCGTGCAGCAGGCCGAACACGCCGACCACGGGCAGCCGCCAGCGCGACTCCGGCCCGACGACGTTCGTGGCGGCGACGTACACGATGGACAGCGCCACCAGCGGCCCGACGACCTGCGCCGGCAGGCTCACCCAGCCGGCGACGGCGGCGAGCATCGCGACGCAGTGGGTGACGGCGAACACGGCCAGTGAGCGGGCCAGCGCCGCGAGGCCGGTGGCGCCGACCGCCAGCGCGGCGACGAACAGGGCGTGGTCCAGCCCGGTGAGGATGCGCTCGGCGCCGAGACCGACGGAGCGCAGCGCGGACTGGCCGAAGGACTGCTCGCCGGTGCTGAAGGTGGGGTGCGCGGTGTCGAGGACGACGCGGCCGCGCTCGCCGCCGAGGTCGTAGTCGACGGTGTTCGTGTGGTCGTCGACGACGGCATCGGAGCCGGCGCCGGAGAAGACGCTGTAGTCGACGGCGTACCGGCCCGACGCGGCGCCGTGGCAGTCGAAGCCGAGCTGCAGCACCGCGTACGGGATGTCCTCCGCGGTCGCGTCGGTGGCCGGCAGCTGCTCCACGTCGGTGCCGTCGAGCGTCAGCGTGCACTCGACCTCGTCGACGAAGATCAGCACGCGGTCGGTGAGGTAGGTCTCGATGAGGTCGTGGTGCTCCTCGAGCTCGGCGCGGCGGCTGCTGTCGTCGGGCGCCTCGATCGCCTCCGTGCCCATGCCGATGGCGCGGGCGAGGATCTCGTACTCGAGGCTGAGCCGCCAGTCGACGTGGTCGCCGTCGGAACGCACCTGCGACCAGCCGTCGCTCGTGCGCACGTGAGCGGAGGCCGGGCCGGCGGCCGTCAGGAGCACGAGGACCGCGGCGACGGACGCCACGAGGGCCGCGACGGCCCCGGTTCCGAGCGCGCGAACCACCCGACTCGTCGACATGTGCACCTTTCCGGCGAATGGGATCCTTCATCCGCCGGGAACACCCTGATTCGCCCGAGTTCCCGCGGGCAATGGTCGTCGCCCGTTGTTCGCTCAGGGTTCGCACCGGCTACGGCATGGCGTCGACTGCCCGGCGACGGGGGTGCGACCCGGTCGCAGGAGGAGCAGGATTGGATCCGATGGGCGGGTCCGGAGGTGAGCGATGCGGATCCTGGTGGTCGAGGACGAACGGCGGCTGGCCGCGGGGATCCGCGCGGGCCTCGAGGCCGAGGGCTTCGCGGTCGACGTCGCCCGCACCGGCACCGACGGGCTCTGGCTCGCCACCGAGACCCCGTACGACGCGATCGTGCTCGACCTCATGCTGCCCGGCCTCAACGGCTACCAGGTGTGCGCGCGGCTGCGCTCGCGCGGCGTGTGGACCCCGATCCTCGTGCTCACCGCCAAGGACGGCGAGTGGGACGAGGTCGAGGCCCTCGACACCGGCGCCGACGACTACCTGACCAAGCCGTTCTCGCACCACGTGCTGGTGGCCCGGCTGCGGGCGCTGCTCCGCCGCGACCTGCGTGAACGGCCGGTCGTGCTGACGGCGGGAGACCTGCGGGCCGACCCCGGCGCGCGGCGTGCCTGGCGGGGCGACCAGGAGGTGGAGCTGACAGCTCGCGAGTTCTCGGTGCTGGAGTTCCTGCTCCGCCGCCGCGGCGAGGTGCTGTCGAAGACGGAGATCCTGCGGCACGTGTGGGACGAGGCGTTCGACGGCGACCCGAACATCGTCGAGGTCTACGTTGGGCACCTGCGCACGAAGCTGGACCGGCCGTTCGGGCGGGCCGCGATCGAGACGATCCGGGGCGCCGGCTACCGGCTGGCCGCCGACGGCGGCGCGCCGGGCGGGCGGTCCGGCAGCGGCTCGTCGAGAGGGTCTGTCGGTGCCCGCCCGTAGGGTGGGGACCCTCCCTACCGGGGCGGGGCATGACTCCGGCCCGGTTGGTTCGGGCGGCCGCGGTCGACGGGGCTCGGTCCGGCTGCGGACGACGGCGGGAGCGGTGCTGGTCGCGGGGCTCGCGCTGCTGCTCGGCGGGGTGGCGCTGGTGCTGGTCATGCGGTCCGTGCTGCTCGAGCAGGTCACCGACGCCGCGCGCGCCAGGGCCGCGACCGTCGCGGCCGCCGACCCGCACCTGATCGCCGACGACGACGGGTTCGCGCAGGTGATCGACACCGGTGGGCGGGTGGTGGCGGCGACGCCGAACGTGGCCGGAGCGGACGCCGTCGACCTCCGGCCGGGCGACACCGCACACGTCGACATCGTGCCGGGCGAGGACATGCTGGCGGTCGCCGTGGCCGCCGGCGACCGGACCGTCGTGGCCGGGCAGTCCACCGACGACGTCGGCGAGGCCACCGCCGTCGTGACCCGGCTGCTCGGCGTGGGTCTGCCGGTCCTCCTCGCGGTCGTGGCGGTGACGACCTGGTGGGCGGCGGGGCGGGCGCTCGCTCCCGTCGAGGCCGTGCGCGAGGAGGTCGACGCGATCTCCGCGGCCGAGCTGCACCGCCGCGTGCCCGACGCCGGGCACGACGAGATCGCGCGGCTGGCCCGCACCATGAACCGCATGCTCGACCGCCTGGAGCACGCGCAGACGCGGCAGCGCGAGTTCGTCTCCGACGCCTCGCACGAGCTGCGTTCACCGGTCGCGTCGATCCGCCAGCACGCCGAGGTCGCGCTGGCCCATCCCGGGCGGACCACGGTCCCCGACCTCGCCGCCACCGTGCTCGCCGAGGACCTGCGGGTGCAGCGCCTGGTCGAGGACCTGCTGCTGCTCGCGCGCGCCGACGAGCACCGCCTGCGGCTCGCGTCGGCGCCGGTGGACGTCGACGACCTCGTCCTCGAGGAGGCCGCCCGGCTGCGTTCGGGTGGTTCCGGGCTGCGGATCGACACGACGGGGATCGCGGCGGCCCGGGTCACGGGGGACGCGGGTGCGCTGCGGCGAGTCCTGCGCAACCTCGGCGACAACGCCGCCCGGCACGCGGCCGGCGTGGTCGGGCTGTCGGTGGCCGCGCGCGACGGCGCCGTCGTCGTCACGGTCGAGGACGACGGGCCCGGCATCGCGGTGGAGGACCGCGACCGGGTGCTGCGCCGCTTCGTCCGCCTCGACGAGGCCCGCGACCGCGACGCCGGCGGCGCCGGCCTCGGCCTCGCCATCGTCGACGAGCTGGTCCGCGCCCACGGCGGCACCGTCGAGGTGGGCTCGAGTTCGATTGGCGGGGCCCGGGTGGTCGTTCGCCTGCCGGCCGGGTGACCCTGACGCGTGTGGATGCGTTGGGTGGCCCCGTCCCCCTGATAGCTGCCCGTTCTTAGCCCCGAACGGTCGCCTCAAGCGGACCCCTGGTGGCGCTTCGCGCCGTGGGGGTCCGCTTGACCCGCCCGCCCGGGGCCTAAGAACGGGCAGCTATCAGGGGGACGGGGGGAGTCTGGCGACGGGTGGGGCGTTCCGTGCTGGCGACGGTCGGTGTTGGTGAGGTTTCGGCTGGGGCGGTGTCGGGAGGGACTTTCCTCGCTATAGCGGGGAGAACTCCCTCCTGACACATTGTGGCGGTCCAGGATGTGGGGTTTCGGGGGGTTTTCTGGGCCGCCCACCATGCTTACCCGAGCCTCGACACGCCTGCAATCGTGTTGGGGCTCGGGTAATCGTGGTGATGTACGCGATCGTTGATGATCATCGCTGTCCACAGCCCACCAAAAGCGGGACGAAACGGGCACGGAGGCGGCGAGGCGTGCCCAGGGTCTCCCCGTCCCCCTGATAGCTGGCCCGTTCTTAGGCCGCGGGTGCCCGGGTCAAGCGGTCCCCTCCGCGCGAAGCGCCATTCGGTCCGCTTGAGGCGGGTGTCCGCGGCTAAGAGAATGGGCAGCAGGGGGACGGGGAGCCCCCGACGTCGGAGCCAACCACCGTTCAGCGCAGGTTCAGCACCCCGGGCGCAGTCTCGATCCATCCGAGCCAAACACCCGGAAGGAGCGAGGACCATGAGGCACCCGAAGCGGTGGATCGGCGCCGGTGCGGCGGCCGTGGCGGTGGCCGGAGCGATCGCGGCCATGGGCGTGGCGTCGGCGCGGCACGACGAGGAGCGGCCCATCACCGGCGACGCGCTGGAGCGGGCGAGCGCGGTGGCGCTCGAGGACACCGGCGGCGGCACCGTCACCGGGACCGAGGTCGGCGACGAGGAGGGGTACTACGAGGTCGAGGTCACCCTCGACGACGGTACGCAGGTCGACGTGCACCTGGACCAGGACTTCGCCGTGCTGGGCGACGAGTCCGACGGCACCGGCGACGACGGCGACTGACGTGCGCCCGCGCCCAGCCGTCGTCCTCGCGGCGGGCGTCGTGGCGGCCGTCGCGCTGGCCGTCGTGTTGGCCGGCTGCGGCGCGAGCCAGGACACCCGCCGGGTCGACACCGCGACGCCGTCGTTCACGGACCCGGCGGCGGTCACGAACCCGCTGTTCCCGGTGCCGCCCGGCGGTCAGGTGATCCAGCTCGGCCAGGAGGAGGGTGAGCCGCTGCGGGTCGAGGTCACGACCCTGCCGCGGACGCGCACCGTCACCTGGGCGGACCAGCGGATCGAGGCGGTCGTGTCGCAGTACGTCGCCTATCGGGCCGGGCGCATCGTCGAGGTCGCGCTCGACTACTACGCGCAGGATGACGACGGCGGCGTCTGGTACCTGGGCGAGGACGTCGACAACTACACCGACGGCGTCGTCGCCGATCACGAGGGCAGCTGGCTGGCCGGGCAGGACGGACCGGGCGGCCTGATCATGCCGGCCGGGCCGCGCCGGGGCGACGTGTTCCGGCCCGAGAACATCCCGGACCTGGTGTTCGAGGAGGTCACGGTGCGCGACGACGACGTCACGGCCGACGGGCCGCGGGGCCCGGTCGGCGGCGCGATCGCCACCGAGGAGCACCAACTGGACGGCGCCGTCGAGCACAAGGTGTTCGCGCCCGGCTACGGCGAGTTCCGCGCCGAGGCCTCCGACGAGCTGGTGCAGGTGGCGCTCGCCGTGCCCACCGACGCGACCCCCGGCGAGCCGCCCGCCGTCCTGACGGAGCTGGCCGACGGCGCGGCCGCCGTCTTCGCCGGCGCGGGCGACATCGACGCCATGGTGGCCGCCTGGCGCGACCACCGCGACACCACCGCGCCGGCCGTCCTGGCCACGCAGTTGGAGAACGCTCTCGACCGGCTGTCGGCCGCGGGTGATCCTCGCGAGACGAGGCAGGCCGCCGTCGACACCGCCACCGCGGTCCTCGACCTCGCCCTCGCCTACCGGCCGCCGGCGGAGGTCGACGCGGCCCGGCTCGACGTCGTCGCCCGCCAGGCGCAGCTCGACGCCGCGGCCGGGGACGAGGCCGGACAGGCCTCCGACGCGGCGATCGCCGAGGTGATCCGGGACCGGACCGTCGGCACGCGCTGAGCGTACGCGCGTCGCCACGCGGAAGCGGCGGTACTACGCTCCGGCTCATGTCCGACGCGACACGAGACGGCCAGGATGCGCTCATCCCGCAGATCCGGATCATGCGGCGGACCGGGCGCGAGCAGCGGGCCACGTTCTTCGAGCTGTTCTTCGACCTGGTCTACGTCTTCGCCGTCACCCAGCTCTCGCATCACCTGCTGGCCACCCACCTGACCTGGACCGGCGCGGCCGAGACTGCGTTCATGCTGGTGGCGGTCTACTGGGCGTGGAACTACACGACCTGGATGGCGAACTGGTTCGACCCCGACACGGTGCCGATCCGGCTCGTGCTGACGTTCGTCATGCTGGCCAGCCTGATCATGGCGGTGGCGATCCCGCGCGGCTTCGGCGAGCTGGCGCTGCTCTTCGCCTGCAGCTACTCGGTGCTGCAGATCGGCCGCAACCTGTTCGTGGTCGTGGCGACGCCACCGGGCCGGTTCCACCAGAACTTCCGCCAGATCCTCGCCTGGTCGGTGCTGTCGGCGCCGCTCTGGGTGGCCGGCGGCCTGGTCGAGGAGGCCCGCTGGCCGCTCTGGCTGGCCGCGCTCGCGATCGACCTCGCCGGCCCGCTGGCCAAGTACTGGCTGCCCGGCGTGGGCGGCACGCCGATGAGCCAGTGGGCGATCGACGGCCACCACTTCGCCGAGCGGTTCCAGCTGTTCATCATCATCGCGCTCGGCGAGAGCATCGTCCTGACCGGCGTCACGGCGTCGGGCGCGGAGATGAACCTCGAGACCGGCGTGGCGCTGAGCCTGTCGTTCCTCGGCTCGGTGGCGCTGTGGTGGCTGTACTTCTCCGGCGCGTCTCCCGTCATCGTCCGCCGCATCGGCAGCAGCACCAGCGACGACGTCGGCTCGCTCGGCCGCGACATCTTCACCTACCTGCACCTGCCGATCGTCGCCGGCATCGTGCTCATGGCCGTCGGCGATGAGCTCGTGGTCGCGCACCCGGGCCACGAGCTGGAGGTGGTCGGTGCGCTGGCCGTGCTCGGCGGGCCGGCGCTGTTCCTGCTCGGGCTGATCGCCTGCGGCGTCCGCGTCGGGCACCACATCGGACCGGCGTCGTTCATCGCGGTGGGTCTGCTGCTGGCGGGCGTCCCGGTGTTCGCCGGGCAGAGCGGCCTGGTGACGTCCGGGTTCGTGCTGCTGGTGCTGGGCGTCCTGGCCGTCGTCGAGCACCGGCGCGAGGCTCGCGGGGCGTCCGCGACCGCCGAGGCCACGGACACCCCCTGAGCTCGGGCCGGCGGCGTTCAGGCGGAGAGACCCCTCACTGGGGCGGCTCGTCCTGGCCGGACTCCTCGGCGGCCTCGCCCTCCTCCTTGGTGTGGTGGACGGCGTCAGGGGCGTGCTCGGGCGGCCCGTAGACGGTGTAGAGGATCAGCGGGTTCTCGCCGGTGTTGATGACGTTGTGCTTCGCCCCGGCCGGGACGGCGACGAGGTCGCCCTGGGCGCACGACTTCGTCGAACCGTCGAGGACGACCTTGGCGGTGCCGCTGACGAACGTGAGGATCTGGTCGGTGTCCTCGTGCACCTCCTCGCCGATCTCCTCGTCGACCGGGATCGTCATGATCACCAGCTGGGTGTGCTCTCCGGTCCAGAGCACGCGGCGGAAGTCCGCGCTCTTCTCGGCGGCGGTCGCGATGGTGAAGTAGGGGATGTCGGCCACGGCGGCGCTCCTTTCAGGGTGTCCTTCGACGCCTCCCATACCCAGCCGTGGGCGACGCAGCACAAGCGTCGCGCGGGCGCCTCGTCACGGTCGACCGCGGTTCACCGGGCCGTCGGACGGCGCGGCGAATACTCGACCGACCCCCCACGCACGTCGAGAGGAACTGACATGGCTGTGAGGACGCTGCGCCGGACGGCCGCTGCCGCCGTCGCCATCGCGCTGCTCACCGGGCTGGCCGCCACGCAGGCCGGCGCCGAGGACGAGGACCCGCGGATCCAGCAGTACCGCGAGGCCCTCGCCCAGCTCCGTCCCCTGACCGACCCGCCCGCCTGCGACCAGCTGCCGGACCCGGCGCGCTGGGCCGACGCCGGCACTCCCGACCAGGGCTCCGCCGACGCCGTCATCTCCGCGCACCGCGGCGCGCTGACGCTGGCGCCGGAGAACACGCTGGACTCCTACGCCTACGCGTTCGCCTACGGCGTCGACCTGGTCGAGGTCGACGTCCAGCAGACCAAGGACGGCCGCTTCGTCGCGCTGCACGACTCCACCGTCGACCGCACCACCGACGGCACGGGCAACATCACCGACCTCACGTACGACGAGGTCCGCTCGCTGAACGCGGCCGACTACGCGCCGTGGAAGGGCGGCCCGTACGACCCCGCGCAGGTCGCGTCGCTCGAGGAGGTGCTCGAGCTCGCGCAGCGCGCCGGCAAGGGCGTCGAGCTGGACATCAAGGGCTCGGTCACCGAGGAGGGCGAGCTGGCCGAGCTGGTCGGCGAGTACGGCCTGATCGAGGAGTCCATCTTCAACTCCGGCGACCCGCGCGTGTTCATCGCCGAGCCCGCCGCCCGGCTCATCTACAACCGCGACGCCTGGGAGCCGGCGTTCCTCGTCTACGAGATCGCCGAGGTCTTCAAGGTGTTCGGCTCGCGGCTGGACGAGTACACGCCGGAGTCGGTCGCGGCCGCGCACGACGCCTGCGCGATCGTCATGCCGCACGCCTACGACGCCGGCCCGGACCAGGAGGTCGCGCAGTTCCTGCAGGCGCGGGCGATGGGCGCCGACGGCGTGCAGACCAACCAGCCCGCGCTCATCGTCGCCGCCGCGGGCGAGGCCGTCGACTCGGCCATCGAGGTGCGCCGCGGCGAGCACGCCCGCATCGACGAGATCTGCCTGGTCAACGCGGAGAACGGGTTCGGCTTCCCGGGCAAGCCGGTGCGGTTCGAGCGGGGCACCAGGTCGGCCGAGGCGACGACCGGCCGCGGCGGCTGCGTCGCAGTGCCGGCCGGCCACTGGCTCGGCGCCCGGGTGGCGTTCGACGGCGACGGAGCCGTCCGCGCGTCGGCCGGCCGCGTCGTCCCCTGAGGCCGCCGGGTGGCGCCGTCGTCAACCCTTGACGGCGCCACCCAGCCCGGCCCCGCGCAGGAACAGCCGCTGGAAGAGCAGGAAGATCACGATCGGCAGCGCCATCGAGATCAGCAGCGCGGCGAGGAAGACGTCGAGCTCGACGGTGTCGCGGATCAGCGGCAGGCGCACCGACAGCGGCTGCAGCGTCGGCTCCGGCAGCACGATCTGCGGCCAGAGGAAGTCCTTCCACGCGTTGAGGAACGCGAAGATCGACACGACGCCGAGGATCGGCTTCGACATCGGCAGCACCACGGACCACAGCAGCCGGAACGGCCCGGCGCCGTCCACGCGGGCCGCCTCGTAGACGTCGCGGGGCAGGCCGTCCATGAACCGCTTGACCAGCAGCACGTTGAACGCGTTGGCGCCGGCCGGCAGCCACACCGCCCAGTACGAGTTGAGCAGCGACGCGTTCACCAGCGGCAGGTCGAGCACCGTCAGGAACAGCGGCACCAGCACCACGACGCCCGGGATGAACAGCGTGGCCAGCACGGCCGCCGTCACCACCGGGGCGTACCGCGGCCGCAGCACCGCCAGCACGTAGCCGCCGGTGGTCGCGACCAGCAGCTGCACGAACCAGGAGCCCAGCGCCACCCACACCGTGTTGGTGAAGTAGTGGCTGATCTGCGCCTCGTTCCACGCGGCCGAGAGGTTCGCCCAGTCGACGCCGCTGGGCCAGAACGCCATCGGCGTGCGCAGCGTGTCCTGCGTGGTGCTGACCGACGCCCGGGCCAGCCAGAGGATCGGGCCGAGGCTGGCGACGGCGAGCAGCACCAGCACGACGGCCTGCGCGACCCGCACACCCCACCGGGTGCCGGCCCGCCCCCAGTCGAAGTCGGACAGGATGCCGCGCTCGCCCGTCGTCTCCGGCCGGCTGCGCCGGGGCGGAACCACTGGGTCCGGCACCGGAACCGCAGCGGGCGCCGTCACCCTTGGCTCGTCCTTGACCGCGTCGCTCATGTCGTGCTCCAGGACCGGGTGAGGCGGAAGTACACGGCGGACATGACGGCCAGGAACAGCGCCAGCAGCACGGACAGCGCCGTCGCCGCGCCGAAGTCGCCGAAGCGGAACGCGTAGTTGTAGATCTGCAGCAGGACGGTGACGGTGGCGTTCTGCGGGCCGCCGTTGGTCATCAGATAGGGCTCGGTGAACACCTGGAACGTGGCGATGACCTGCAGGATCAGCGTGATCAGCAGCACGCCGCGCAGCTGCGGCAGCGTGACGTGCCAGATCTTGTGCCACAGCCCCGCGCCGTCGACCTCGGCGGCGTCGTACAGGTCGCCGCGCACACCGGTCAGGGCGGCCAGGTAGATGAGCACCGTCGCGCCGGCGTTGGCCCAGGTCGCCTGCAGCACCAGCGACGGCATGGCCGACGACGCGTCCTGGATCCAGGCGAACGGCCCCAGCCCCACCCACCCGAGGATCGTGTTGAAGACGCCGGTCTGGCTGGCGTCGTAGAAGAACCGCCACAGCAGCACCGCCACCACCGGCGGCACGACGACCGGCAGATAGGCCAGCGCGCTGTAGACGCCCTTGCCGCGGCGCAGCTCGCTCATCACCACCGCGAGCACCAGCGGCACCGGGTAGCCGAACAGCAGCGCCAGCCCGGTGAAGTAGATGGTGTTGCGGACCGACGTCCAGAACAGCGGGTCCTCGAGGACCTGCCGGAAGTTGTCGAGGCCGACCCACACCGGGTCGGTCACCAGGTTGGTCTCCTGGAAGCTCATCACCACGGCGCGCCCGATGGGGAACCAGGCGAAGTAGGTGAAGACCAGCAGGAGCGGCAGCAGGAGCAGCAGCGTGCTCAGCCCGCCGCCGCGGACCCAGCGGATGGTGGCGTTCACCTCGGTTCTCCCATCGACCGCGCTGTGGATGGAGTGCCCCGGGGGTCGCGGCGGTGCCACCACGCGAACCCCGGGGCCGTCATCATGGGTCAGCCGGCGCCGAGGAGCGAGCTGACGTTGGTGTTGGCCGTCTCGAGCAGGGCGTCGATGTCGGCGTTCTCGTCGGTCAGGACGGCCTGCACGACGGCGTCGAGCTCGGCGTAGAGGTCCTGCGCCCGCACCGGCGGCTCCGGCACCAGCGGCTGGTCGAGGATGCTCTCCTTGAACGGCATCATCTGCTCCAGCGGCACGTTGACCAGGTCGGCCACCCAGGCGTCGGACTGCGCGAGCTGCTCGGCGCCGAAGATCGGCAGCGCCGGTGTGCCCAGCGGGGCGTCGGTCGCGACCAGCGCCTCGGCGTCGGCCAGCGCGGCCTCCTCCTGGGTCAGCTTGCTCATGTAGAAGAAGTCGATCCACTTGACGGCGGCCGCCCGCTCGGCCTCGCTGGCGTCGGGCCGCACGCCGACGATCGTCCCGCCGCCCAGCACGCCGGCGTCGCCGCCCTCCAGCGGCAGCACCGTCAGCCCGTAGCTGTCCGGGTCGATGCTGTTCTCGGTCACGAGGCTGTTGTAGACGTCGGAGCCGCCGATGTACATGCCGACCTGCCCGGCCGCGAACGCCTGGTTGATGGTGCCCCAGTCGAACAGGAAGTTGTCGCCCATGGCGTCGTCCTCCCAGCGCATCTGGCGCAGCAGTTCCAGGGCCTGCTGGGTCCCGTCGTTGTTCAGCGTGGCCGTGACGTCGTCGCCGTTGCCCTCCTCCATGCGCCCGCCCAGCGCGTAGGTGAGCGTGGTGAGGATCCAGCCGCCGGTGTTGTTCTGGCTCATCTGCGCGAAGCCGGCCTGGCCGGTGGCCTCGGCGATCGCGTCGGCCGCCTCGCGGACCTCGGCCCAGCTGGTCGGCGGCTGGTCCGGGTCGAGACCGGCCTGCTCGAACATGGCCCGGTTGTAGTGCAGGCCCATGCCGTAGGCGGTGGACGGGATGGCGTAGATGTTGCCGCCGTCGTCCTGGGCGACCTGCAGGACACTGGGGTTGAAGGCGTCGGCGTAGGGGAGCTCCTGCACCTCGGCCGTGATGTCGGCCAGCTGGCCGCGCTCGATCATCGCCTGCCCGTCGGTGAACGGGAACTCGAACGTCGTCGGCAGCGTGCCGCCGGCCAGCTGGGCCGCGAACGTCGTCACGTCCCACTCGTACTCGCTGGGCTCGATGGTGATGTCCGGGTTGGCCTGCTCGAACTCCTCGACGCGGGCGAGGAACGCCTCACGGGTGGCGGACTCCGTCGCGGGCGGCAGGTTGCTGACGCTGATGGTGACGGCCTCGGCGTCGTCGCCGCCCTCACTCGGCTGGCCGCTGCCGCCGTCGCCGGCCTGCGGCTCGTCGTCCTCGGACCCGCAGGCGGCCAGCAGGCTCAACGCCATCACGGCCGCGGCCACGGCGCCCAGGTGTCTGCGTGTGCTGCTCATCTCGTGCTCCATCCCTTGGTGCCGCTACGTTGCGGCGTTGTCGGGCCCAATAGGTGAACTCAGCGCTCGGGGGTGTCGGTGGTGGGCAGGCGTAGCCAGACGGCGGCGTCGGAACGGAGCCGGCCGTCATCGAGGTCCGCGCTGGCGAGCAGGACCTCCTCGTGCGCGGGCAGGTCGACGGGGTCCGCCGACAGGTTGACGACGCAGACGACGTCGCCGCGGCTGAACGCGAGCAGGTCGGCCGGGGTGTCCAGCCAGGTGAGGGCGCCGTCGCCGAGGGACGGCTCGGTCTTGCGGATCCGCAGCGCGTCCCGGTACAGGGCGAGGGTCGACGACGGGTCGCGCTCCTGTGCCGCGACGGTGAGGTCCGCCCAGGTCGTGGGCTGCGGCAGCCAGGTCTCGCCGACGGCGCCGTCGGGGCTGAACCCGTACGGCGGCTCGTCGCCCCGCCACGGGAGCGGGACCCGGGACCCGTCGCGCCCCGGGTCGACGCCGCCGGAGCGGAAGTGCATGGGGTCCTGGATGCGGCCGGGCTCGATGTCCTCGACCTCGGGCAGGCCGAGCTCCTCACCCTGGTACACGTAGGCCGAGCCGGGGAGGGCGAGCATGAGCAGCGCGGCCGCCCGGGCCCTTCTGAGCCCGAGGACGAGGTCGGACTCGGTGCCCGCCCGCTTGGTGGCGAACGCGAACGACGTGTCCGCACGGCCGTAGCGCGTCACCGGGCGGGTGACGTCGTGGTTCGACAGCACCCAGGTGGCCGGCGCGCCGACCTGCTCGTGGAAGTGCAGGCTGGTCTCGATGCTCTCGCGCAGCCGCGCCGGCTCCCACGGGCAGGCCAGGAAGTCGAAGTTGAAGACGGTGTGCAACTCGCCCGGACGCAGGTAGCGGGCCAGCCGCTGCAGGTCGGGTAGCCAGATCTCGCCGATGAGCGCCCGCGGCTCGTCGTAGCTGTCGGCCAGACGGCGCCAGCTGCGGTAGATGTCGTGCACCTCGTCGCGGTCGGTGTGCACGTGCTGGCCGGGCGCGTGGTCGGGGTCGACGTCGGGCAGGTCGGCGTGCTTGGCCAGCAGCCCGGCGGAGTCGACGCGCACGCCGGCGGCGCCGCGGTCGAACCAGAACCGCAGGATCTGCTCGTGCTCGTGCCAGACCAGCGGGTGCGTCCAGTTGAGGTCGGGCTGCTCGGGCGCGAACAGGTGCAGGTACCACTCGCCGGGCGTGCCGTCGGCGTTCTTGGTGCGGGTCCAGGCCGAGCCGCCGAAGATCGAGCTCCAGGCGTTGGGCGGCTCGGCGCCGTCGAGCCCGCGACCGGGCCGGAACCAGAACCGCTCGCGCTCCGGCGACCCGGGCGGGGAGTCCAGCGCGGCCTTGAACCAGGCGTGCTGGTCCGACACGTGATTGGGGACGATGTCGACGATGGTGCGCAGGCCCAGGTCGTGGGCCTCGGCGATGAGCTGTTCGGCCTGGCGCAGCGTGCCGTAGGCCGGGTCGATGTCGCGGTAGTCGGCCACGTCGTAGCCGCCGTCGGCCATGGGCGACGGGTACCACGGGCTGAACCAGAGTGCGTCGACGCCGAGGTCCGCGAGGTAGCGCAGCCGGTCCCGGACGCCGGCGAGGTCACCGGTGCCGTCGCCGTTCCCGTCGGCGAAGCTGCGCACGTACACCTGATAGATGACGGCGCTGCGCCACCACGCGTTGTCCATGGCGGTCACGTTAACGACGGCGATATCATCACGCAAGACTTGGACAAGAAGTTGCAACAACACGAATTGGGTTACGCCTCGGGGCGCGGTGGGGGTGCCGTCGAGCCGCGAACGACCAGCTCCGGCTCGAACAGCAGCTCGTCGGACTCGACCCGGTGCCCGTTGATCAGGCCGACCAGCAGGTCGACCGAGGCCTTGCCCATGGCCTCGATGGGCTGGCGGACCGTCGTGAGCGCGGGCTCGGTGCAGTTCATCAGCGCGGAGTCGTCGTAGCCGACCACGGAGAAGTCGTGCGGAACGCGCAGGCCGGCGCGTTTGGCGGCTCGGATGGCGCCCAGGGCCATGGGGTCGCTCGCGCAGATGACGGCGGTGACGCCGCGGCGCAGCAGCCGGCTCGCGGCGGCCTGGCCGCCCTCGAGGGAGTGCATGGCATTCTCGACGTGGTCGTCGGGCAGCTCGACGCCGGCGGCGGCCAGTCTCGTGTGCGCAGCGGCCAGCTTGCGCTGCGACGGAACGTGGTCGGTGGGCCCGAGAATGAGGCCGATCCTTGTGTGCCCGAGCGACAGCAGATGGCCCGCCGCCTGCTCCGTCGCCACCGCATCGTCGCAGCTCACACGCGGGAACGGCAGCTCCTCGATGCCCGCGTTGACCATGACGGTGGGCAGCTTGCGCTCGATCAGCCGGGCATAGTGGTCGTGTGCGCCGTTGCGGCCGCTGTAGAGTCCGCCGGCGAACAGCACGCCCGCCACCTGCTGCTGGAAGAGCAGTTCGATGTAGTCGGCCTCGGACACCCCGCCGACGGTCTGCGTGCACAAGACCGGCGTCAGCCCCTGCTGCGCCAGCGACCCGCCCACGACGTCGGCGAACGCGGGGAAGATGGGGTTCTGGAGCTCGGGGAGGACCAGCCCGACCAGCCGTGCCCGCTCGCCCCGCAGCTTCGTCGGCCTCTCATACCCGAGCACGTCGAGCGCCGTCAGCACCGCCTCGCGGGTCGCCTCCGACACGCCCGGGCGCCCGTTGAGCACCCGGCTCACGGTCGCCTCACTCACGCCGACCTTCGCCGCCACCTCAGTCAGTCGTCCAGCCATGAGCGAAAGCATACGACAGACTTGCGCAAGAATCTTGCGTGGATCTCAGGTGCGAGTCTGGCGACGGGTGGGTGGTGGCTCGCTGGCTGCGGTTGGTCGTCTTCGATGGTGGTGGGCCGTGGTGCTGTCGGGAGGGACTTTTCCTCGCTATAGCGGGGAGAACTCCCTCCTGACGCGCGTTGTAGTCGCGTTTCCTGGGCCGCCCACCAGGCTTACCCGAGCCTCGACACGCCTGCAATCGTGTTGAGGCTCGGGTAATCCTCGTGATGTAGCGGATCGTTGATGATCATGGCTGCCCACAGCCCAGCGAACACCGCATGGAACGCCGTGAGGCGGGCCCACCTCATCCCCCGGCAGAACCTCAACTGCGAGGCGCGACCGGCTCCTCCTCGGGCAGGTCCGCCGCCTCGGCCGCCGTCGGCTCCGGGTGCTTCGACAACGCACTCGGCCACCACATGAGCCGCCCGAGGTCGAGGTTGAGCGCCGTCACCAGGATCGACCGCACGATCAGGGTGTCGAGCAGAACCCCCAAAGCGACCGTGATGCCGATCTCCGCGAACGCCACCACCGGCAGTGTCGCCAGGACGGCGAACGTGCCGGCCAGCACCAGCCCGGCCGACGTGATGACGCCGCCGGTCGCCGCGAGCCCGATGAGCGCTCCGCGTCGGGTGCCGTGCTGCTTGGCCTCCTCGTGGACGCGCGTCATCAGGAAGATGTTGTAGTCGATGCCCAGGGCGACAAGGAACACGAACACGAACAGCGGGAACGCGGTGTCGGCGCCGGCGAAGCCGAGGACGTGCTCGAAGATCAGGGAGCTCAGTCCCAGCGCCGCGCCGAACGAGAGCACCACCGTCGCGATCAGCACCAGCGGCGCCACGAACGCCCGCAGCAGGATCATGAGGATCACGAAGACCGCCGCCAGTACCAGCGGCATGATCACCAGGCTGTCGCGGCTGGCCGCGTTCTGCGCATCCAGGGCGACCGCGGTGTTGCCGCCGACGAGCGCGTCCGCGTCCGGCACCGCGTGGACGCTGTCGCGGACCGCCTCGACGGTGTCCTGTGCCGCCGGGCTGTCGGGGGCGGCCTCGAGCGTGCCCTCCATGTAGACGAGGTCGTCGCCCACGGGCGTCGCGTCGGTCACGTCGGCGATGCCGTCGGTGTCCTGGAACGCCTGCCGCACCGCGTCGGACTCGGGAGCGTTGGCGATGACGATCACCGGGCTGCCGGTGCCGGCCGGGAAGTGCCGGGCCAGCGCGTCCTCGCCGGTGATCGAGGCGGGCGTGTCGACGAACGCGTCCTTGTTGGCGATGACGCCGGTGTTCAGGCCCAGCAGTCCGAGCGCCAGCGCGCCGAGCGCCAGCGACGTGCCGATCCACACGAAGCGGGGGCGGTGCGCGATCCCGCGGCCGACGCGCGACCAGAACCCGCGCTCCGTCGGCTCGGCGGACCCGAACTTCGGCACGAGCGGCCAGAACACCCAGCGCCCGGTCACCACGAGCAGCGCCGGCAGCAGCGTCAGCATCGCCGTCACGCCGATGAGGACACCGATCGCCAGCACCGGGCCCATGCCGCGGGTGGAGTTCATCTCCGCGGCCAGCAGGCACAGCATGCCGACGGCGACGGTGGCCGCGCTGGCCACGATGGCCGGGCCGGCGCGGTGCAGCGCGAACGCCATGGCCTCGTGCCGGTCCTCGTGCCGGCGCAGCTCCTCGCGGTAGCGCGCGATCAGCAGCAGGGCGTAGTCGGTGCTCGCGCCGAACACCAGCACGAGCAGGATGCCCGCCGTCTGCCCGTTGACCGTCACGTTCGCGTACTCGGCCAGCAGATAGACGACGGCCTGGGCGGCGGTGAGCGCGGTGAAGGCCGAGAACACGGGGATGATCCACAGCACCGGGCTGCGGTACGAGAACAGCAGGATGACGATGACGACGCCCATCGCCGCGTACAGCAGCGTGCCGTCGATGCCCTCGAACGCGTCGGCGAAGTCGGCCGAGACCCCGGCCGGCCCGGCGACGTACGCGTTCAGCCCGTCGGGCCCGCCGCTGACGATGTCGTTCATCTCGTCGACGGCGTCGCCCAGCGCGAACCAGCCGCCGTCGCCGGGATCGATCGGCACGATGACCTGCAGCGCCTCGCCGTCCTCCGAGGGGATCGGCCCGACGACGTCGCCGCTCACGTGCTCGACGTCCGCGAACGCCTGCGCGTCGGACGTCGCCTTCTCCTGGTCCTCGGGCGTGATGCCGCCGTCGCGCTCGTAGACGATGATGGCCGGCAGCTCCTCGCCGGTCTGGAACGCGTCCTGCTGGATCTCGAACACCCGCGTCGACTCGGCCGAGCCGGGCAGCCACGACGCGGTGTCGTTCTCCTGCGCGCCGGTCAGCTTCGCCGACAGCGGGAACGCCACCACGAGCAGCACCAGCCAGAACACCAGGACGACCCACTTGCTGCGGCGTCCGCAGACGAGCGGTCCCAGCCTGCGTCGCGTGCTGCCGGCGGGCGGCTTGCCGTCGCGCTCAGGTGTGGTCACGGCCATGACCCATCACTCCTCGGCCGGCGCGCGCGCACCGGCCCCCCGTGGGAGGTGCGGACCCGCACGAGTCTAGGCGCGGATCCGCCGCCCGGAACCGACTCGGAAGCGGATATTTTCGCCGCCATGATCGTGCTGGACGGCGTCTCGGGCGCCGGCCCCTCGCGCCGTCAGGGCGTGAGCTTCCAGGCGCCCTCGTAGCCGATGGGGGTGAAGCCGACCGCCTCGTTGACGTCGAGCATGTGGCGGTTCTCTTCGGCGTTGAAGGTGTAGACGAGCGGCGACGACGGGTTGACCTCGGCCAGTTGCTGCAGGTTGGCGACCTTGAGGAGCATGCCGAGCCGCTTGCCGCGGTGCTCGGCGAGCACCAGGGTGTCCTCCTGCGAGACCGGGCGGGCGCGGTCGGCGGGGAGGTAGAGCTCGTTGAAGCCGGCCAGCCGCCCGCTCGGGACGTGCAGGGCGGCGACGGTGAGCCGCTCGCGGCCGCTGTCGCTCAGCTGGCCGTCCCAGTCGGCGACCCGGGCGGCGTCCCATTTCTCCTCGGGGAAGTCGAGGCCGGCGCTGGGGGCGTCGGTGCTCATGCGCGTCTTCAGCGTCGCGACGTCGTCGACCCACTCGGGAGGGGTGACGCCGGTCCAGGAGACGACGCGGTAGTCGTCTCCCGCGGCGGCCTGGGCATCCGCCCGCTTCGACGCGAGCAGATCCGGGTCGACCGGCAGCGGCAGCCCGCTGATGCGTCCCACCTGCTCGAGCCTGTAGCCGCGCCGCCGCAGGAACCGCACGCCGGGGTCGTCGGCGGAGAGCCAGCCGAACCCGGTCGGCGGCTCGATGCGTTCGCCGCCGGAGGGCCGGGTGTGGATGGCGTCGGCCTGCAGCGTCGGCCGGCCGGACTCGAGCGCGATGCCCACGAGGTGGTCGTAGAGCGCCGTGCCGACGCCACGCCGGCGGAACTCGGGCGCCACCTCGACCTCGACCCACGACGCCGTCGCGTCCTCGGCCGACGACCACGACAGGATGCCCCGCCCGACGATGCGGCCGTCGACGCGCGCCACGAAGATCCGGATCGGCTCGTGCTGCTGCCGCTGGTAGACGGGGAGCAGTTCGCGCGCGGTGTAGTTGAGCACGTCGGTGCCCATGAGGTGCGTCTCGATGGCGTTGCGGACGTCGACCATCTCGGCGAAGCCGGCGGCGTCGGGCGCGTCCATCGAGGCCGGGATCGCCAGCTCGTCGACGACGACGTCGGTGTCGTTGCTCATGCTCGGCACGGTAGCCCTCCCGCCACCGCCGCCGCACCGCATTTACCGCCTGCCGAGGACCTCCGCGTACTCGCTGACCAGCAGGTACCGCGCCGGCGCGTCCTCGTCGACCGCCGCGTACCGCGGGAACGGGTCGAGGAACAGGTTGTCGTCGACGTCGTCGTTGACCGACGAGACCTCGCCGGCCAGCACCACGCCGCCGTCGGCCCAGAAACGGTGGAAGACGCCGGCCGGCACCTGGATGCTCTGCCCGGGATCGAGCCGCACCGGGTCGCCCGCGCGTACGGCCCGCTCGAGCCCGTCGACCAGGGTGACGACGGCGTCGGCGTCGCCCTGCTCGGGACGCAGCTCGACCACCAGCGCCGCGCCGCCGCGGTTGATGATGTCCTCGGTCTTGCGCCGGTGCAGGTGCATGGGCGTCTCCTGGCCGTCCTGCGCGACCAGGAACTTCTCGGCGTACGTCTGCCCGGCGCCGGAATCGCGCTCGGCGAGGGTCCCGTTGCGCAGGGTGCACAGCACCAGCCCGACGCGGTCGAAGTCGCCGCGGCCGAAGTCGGTGACGTCCCAGCCCAGCCCGCGCTCCAGCGCCGGCCGCACGGACTCCCTGGCCGAAAGCCACTCGTCCCGCGACCACGCCGCGAAGCCCGGCAGCGCGATACCGGCCTCGGCGGCCAGCGCCCTGGCTCCGTCGACGGCGGCATCGATCCGCGACCTCTCCATCGCGGCAGTCTATGCGGCCCCACCTGGGGATTAAGGAACTCTCATGTGCCTTTCACCAGGATTCTCGATCTGTTCCGTCAGGCTGACCGGGACAGCTCGAGGGGGGCTTGGGGAGGTCACGTGGTCGTGGCGGGTTCGTGGACCCGTACGGAGGTGGCGGGCGTGGGTTACGTCCGCCACGCAGTCCGTACGCGCTGGTTCACCGAGGACGACGACCTCCGGTCGGCGCTGCGCGAAACGCTGCCGCGTCTGGAGCCCGGCGACACCGTCGTGCTGAGCGAGAAGGCCACCGTGTTCCTCACCGGACGCGCGGTGCCCATCGACGAGTTGCGCCCGAACCGGCTGGCCCTGCTGCTGGCCAAACTGGTGCGGCCGCGGCCGGGATCGCGTGGGCTGTCGGTGCCGGAGAAGATGCAGTACGTCGTCCGGACGACGGGCGGGGCGCGCATCCTGGCCGCGGCGTTCGCCGGCGCCGTCACCAGGCCGCTCGGCATCCGCGGGGTGTTCTACCGCGTGGCCGGGCCGGTGGCGCGCGACATCGACGGCGGCCGCCCGCCCTACGAGCACCTGGTCCTGCCGCCGTTCACCGTCGCCGACGCGCAGACGCTGTGCGCGGAGCTCGAGGCGTTCCTGGGCGCGGGCGTCGCCATCGTCGACCTCAACGACTACGGCGGCAGCATCCGCGCCGTGTCGTCCCGGTCCCTCCCGGCCGACGTGCTGTTCGAGGCGCTGTCGGACAACCCGCTCGGGCAGCGCGCGGCCAGCACGCCGTTCGGCATCGTCCGGCGCGACGAGGACGGCGGCGGCTCACCGGCGGGCAAGGGGACGGCGCAGCAGCTGGGTCGCGTCTCGCAGCACTGAGCCCTCGGGGCCGCGCAACGCCAGCGTGACCCCGGCGAACACCGTCAGGCACACGGCGCCGACGGCGGCGACCTGCGCGACCGCGGGCGCGTCCCGCACCAGCCAGGCGACCCCCAGCGCCGCCCCGAGCGTGGCCGCCGCGGACACCGTCGTCCGCCCCAGCAGCCCCCACAGCGCGCCGACCTCGACGGCGTTGTGCCGGCGGCTGAGCAGCCAGGTGTTGCCGAATGCCGCGACCACCAGCGACAACGACGTCGACGCGGCCAGCCCGGGGATCCCGAACGCGGGCCCGAGCGTGAGGTCGCCCGCGACGTTGATCAGCATGGCGACGACGGCGACGGCGACCGGCCGCAAGGTGTCGTCGAGGGCGTAGCTGGCCCGCACGATCACCTCGCGCCAGCCCAGTGCCAGCACCGCCGGCGCGTACCAGAGCAGCGCCGTCGCCGTCTGCGAGGCGTCGTCGGCGGTGAACTCGCCGCGCTGGAACACCGTCTCGACGACGGGGCCGGCCGCGACCGCCGTCCCCACGCAGATCGGCACCAGCACGACCACCGTCGCGCTCAGGCCGTGGTCGACCAACCGGCGCAGCTCGGCGGTGTCGCCGGCCGCCGTGCTGAGCGCCGGGTACAGCGCGACCAGCAACGACGCAATCAGGACGGTGTCGGCGAGGCCGACCAGCCGCCACGCGTACGACAGCGACGAGATGACGCCGTCGCCGATGGTGGACCCGACCGCACGGTCGACGAGCGTGTTGACGTTGCCGATCGCGCTGCCCAGCAGCAGCGGCGGGATGAGCCGGAGCATGGCCCGGAAGTCGGGGTCGGAGAGTCGCAGGCTCGGCCGGATGCGGATCCCGATGCGGCGCAGCGGTGGCAGCTGCGCCAGCAACCGGGCGGCCGAGCCCACGACGAAGCCCCAGGCGAGCGCCGTCACCCCGTACTCAGGGCCGAACACCGCCGCCGCGACGATCATCGACAGGTTGAACGGGACGCCCTGGATCGCCGACCAGAAGAACGTCCGCCGCGACTGCGCGGCCGCGGCCAGCAGGTTCGTCCCCGCCACCAGCACCGTCGCGATCAGCACGATGCGGGTCAGCTGCTCCGCCGACTCCGCCTCGGCCGGCCCGAACCCCGGCGCCAGCACCCCGACGATCTCGGCGGCGAACAGCTGCATGACCAGCGTCGCGACGCCCAGCACGATCACCGTCGCCGACACCGCCACCGACAGCGTCACGCTGGACCGGCGCCGGTTGCGGCGGCTGCCGTCCTCGGCGGCGTACTGCCGCGACAGCACCGGAACGGCGGCCTTGGACATCGCGCTCGCCAGCAGCCCGAGCGCGACGTTCATCAGCCCCAGCGCGACGAAGTAGCCGTCCAGCTCGCCGCCCGCGCCGAAGACAGCGGCGATGACGACGTCACGAGCCAGACCCAGAACCGTCGACACCGCCGTCAGAGCGGTGACGAGGATGGCCGCCCCGGCGATCCACGAAGTGTGCAGCCGACCGCGAGGTCCGACGCCAGTCTCCGATGAAATAGGTCGGCGTCGATTCATGATCTGCTGAATGTAACGGGTGAAGATGAGACGCGGCGGCCTGCGGAGCCGCCGCGCCTCATGGCGTCATTCCTCGAACTCGCCCGGCCCGTTGACCTGCCACGGGTCGTCGTCGGACTCCTCGATGTCGTTGACCGGGATCCGGTAGCTCAGCACCTCGGAGCTGTTGCGGCTGATGCCCCACAGCGTGGAGTTCTGCCGCGCGTCGTCCCAGGCGATGCCCTGGCCCTGGATGCCCGGCAGGCTGATGGTCGCGACCCACTCGAGCTCGGCGCCGGCCTCCGGCAGCCGCATGACGTACGCCTCGGGCAGGTCGTGGCCGGTCAGCCACAGCCGGCCGTCGGGACCCCACGAGCCGCCGCTGTTGCTCATCTCGTCGAAGCGGTCGAGGATCTCCTTCGGGATGGTCCACGACTCGACCACCTGGAAGTCGTCGTCCATCTTCACGACCTGCGTGTTGTAGGTCTCGCCGTACGGGATCTCGGTGCCGTTGCGCGGCCGGTCGTAGTTGGCGAACGTGGCCCACCAGGCGCCGTCGTGCCGGTCCAGCCAGGTCAGCGAGCCGCGGTAGATACCGAAGCTGTGTGTGCCGATGTGGCGCATCGTGCGGGTGTCGAAGATCTCGATGGAGCTCTCCATCGGATACTCCGAGTAGTTCGAGTGCGACGCGTACAGCCGCCCGTTCACGACGACGCCGCTGTCCAGGTGCTCGATCGGGCCGTCTTCGTCGCCGGCGAACTGCAGCAGCGGCTCACCGGTGATGCGATCGTGCTTGGTGATGGTGCTGTTGTCGACGGCGTAGAAGTACCGCTTGTCGACGGCGACGCCCTGGTTCGCGTCGAAGGCGTCGTAGCGGGCGATCTCGGTGCCGGGGAGCACTTGGTCGGCGCCGGACGCGGCGGTCTTGGCGACGACGGCGACAGCCTGCGGCACGGCCTGCGCGACCAGCAATGTCCCCAGCGCGGCTGCGGTCATCGCGACGGCGGCGGCCTTGGCCGCGATCTTCCTGCGGCGGATCATGGGTCCTCCGGTGTCTCGGGGGGGTGGTGGCACAGAAGCCTCGAACACGCCCGGATCCACCGTGGGAACGCGCCTCGGCGGCCGAATGAAACGTCCATGAACGCCACGGCTCACGCCGCGGGCTCGTCGCTCCAGCGGCGGTCGCTCGCGGACCAGCTGAGCTGCCCGCCTTCCTGCGCGAGCGGGTCGGCGAAGGTCACGACAGCGGCGACCACGTCGGCGAAGTCGTGCGGCAGGTGCGCTCCGTCGCCGCGCAGCGACGTGCGAAACGTGGCGTAGGTGGTTCGGCGCAGGTCGACGAGGTCGTCGATCGCCCCGGAGAGCGGTTCGGCCGGAGTTCCGCGGAAGGCGGTCGTCGCGAGGAACGCCTTGCGCACAGCGGCGTGGCCGAGATCATGCCGGCCAGCCAGTGTGTAGACGTCGGCGTAGTCGCGGACCCGGGTGTTGGTGGCGCCGAGCAGGACGGCGGTGGCGATCTTCTCGGCGAGCACTGTCTCGATGGGATAGCCGAGAACGCGCACCGGCGTCGCGTCAGGGCGCAGGGGCGGGAGTGAGACTGTGCGCGGTGCAGGCGTGATCGGGTCGCCGAAGTTCACGTCGAGGCGGAACTTGACCACCGCCCTCGCGAGCCGGGACTCCATGCTGATGCGCACCCCGGAGTACAGCGCGTCATCTCGGATCACGCGTGCCTGTGCCGTCTCCGGCAGGAACTCCACACCGTCGTCACTTCGCATCGTGGCGATCTCGACCACGACGCGGGTGACAGTGTCGACGTCGTTGGCGAGATGACGCACGAGCGCGTCGGCGTCGACGGTCGGCCGACGCGCGCCGAAGGCGGCGAGCAGCATCCCGCCCTTGAGCACGAAGCGATCGGCGTGTGGTGACTCGCTCAGCCGGGCCAGCCAACGTTCGACCACGTAGAGCGTCAGCAACTCTTGCGTACCGCGGCCCTCTCGTCGGGCTCGGTTCTGCAGGTCCAGGTAGGCCCGTCCGGCAGCCGTCTCCCTGGTGGGCCCGGTCATTGCGCGCTCGCCACGTCGAGGGCCGCGCGCATGGGGCCGAGAACATCGAGCCTCGCCGCCGTACGCAGCAGTTCACGTGGCTTCGCGTCCGGCCGCCGCAGGTACCGATGCAGCGCGGCGTGCGCCACCGGCTCGCCGAGACGGTGGCGCAGGCGCATGAGGTCGACGACGGTGCGCGTGGGGTCATAGATGCGGACCCGTTCCCCGGGCGCGGCCTCCACATCCGACAGGCCGAGGGCGAACGTGAAGGTGTCGAACCGGAACACCTCCGTGGGCGGATAGGAGATTCGAGGCGGCCGGTTGCCGCGTGGCACCGCCATTTGTACGAGGCCGGGCATCTCGTCCGTCAGATCGTGAACCGCCGCGGCCGAGACACAGCAGATGACGGCTCTCGGTGCGCGGTAGGCGACGGCGAGCAGGTCCGGATGAGTGGCCAGCGGAGCGTCGGCTCGGCGGAAGACGCCGCGGGAGAGCTCGATGACTCGGCCCTCGTCGCGCCAGCGATAGAGGTCGCGAGGATGAGCGCCCCGCTCGAGCGCGGTACGTGTCGTGAACGTGTCCGGCAGGTCGTCCGCCGTCGGAGCCATGGATAAGAGTGTCGCACGAAAGGCCCGTTCGTGCGACACTCTTATCCACGGCGGGAGGAGGTGCAGACATCAAGGGTCCTAGTGTCGACACTTTCTCACGTCAGTCGACGGCGACGGCCTCGATCTCGAGGAGCCATTCCTCGGAGTAGATGTCGCAGATGATGATCGTCAGCGCCGGTGTGTGGACGCCGAGGACCTCGTGCCGGATGCGGCCGTTGGCCTCGCGGTAGGCACGGTCGGACAGGTAGATGGTGACCTTGGCGAGGTTCTCGACGCCCATGCCGGCCTCCGCCAGGACGGCGAGCACGTTGCGCCACGTCAGCCGGCACTGGTCGTCGAACTCCGGCGGCACTCGGCCGTCGTCGTCGGCCCAGGGGACCTGGCCGCTGACGAACACCGTCCGGCCGGCTCCGGTGACGAGTGTGCCGTGGGTGTAGTTGCCGGTGGCTTCGGGCAGGACGGCGGGGTCGAGCCGTTGGATCGTCATGCGGGCTCCTTCGCGACGTGCATGGCGGTGTAGTAGACGCACTCGGTGGCGCCGGGATTGGCGAACGCGTGCACGGCGTCGCCCGCGTAGTAGAGGGCGTCGCCGGCGGCGAGACGGTGCTCGGCCCCGTCGACGGTGACGGCGAGCTCCCCGGTCTCGACGGCGACGTACTCGCGCGACCCCGCGGCGTGCGCCGCGAACGAGCCGAGCACGACGCCGGCCGGGATGGTGGTGCGGATGAACTCGAACTCGACGCCCGGCAGCGTGGGGGAGAGGATCCGCCGCTGCCAGCCGCCGGCGTCGGTGATGGCCGGCTGGTCCGCGGCCCGGCGCACGATCACCCGCTCGGGCCGGTCCTCGCCGAGCAGCCGCGCGACCGTCACGCCGAGCGCCGTCGCCAATCGGGCGAGCACCAGGACGGTGGGCATCTTCGCGCCGCGCTCGATGTCGGAGATCATGCTGCGGCTCACGCCGCTGGCGGCGGCGAGCGCCTCGAGGCTCAGTCCCCGCCGTTGCCGCTCGCCCTTGAGCTGGGCGCGCAGGGCTGCCGCCAAGGCGTCGTCCTCCATGGCGGAAGTCTATCCGCTATCGCGTCGGCACCGAGATGGCGGTGACGAATGCTTTGCGGGCGTGTAGACGCTGATGCCAACTGTTGGCGTCACCGTCTACACGCCGACATCGCAGATCCCCGCCATCACGCCTCGCCGCGGCGTCGTCTCCATTGCCGGATCCCCACGCCGACCGCCGTCGTGACGGCGGCGCCGGTGGCTGCCTTCTTGAAACAACCCGACAGGTTCTTGCAGGTCGGGACCGGGTCGGGCTCATGCGGGTTGTGGGTGACGTGCACACGGTCGGCCGGGATCCAGCCGTTGCGCGACGGGAAGCTGTTGCCCTCGGTGGTCATCTGCTTGTAGAACCACTCGCCCTCCCACTTCTGGGCGAGGCAGGTGACGTTGGTCCGGAACCGGTCCCCGCTGAGGATGCCGACCACCAGGTGGTCGTCGTTGTAGATGGGAACCGTCCCGGAGAGGTCGTTCATCGTGACGACCGGGAAGTTCGCGTCGAGTCCCATGCCATGCCCCCATGCCATGCCCCCATGCCTTGATCGCGAGTTTGACATGGAACAGCGCCGACCGGAAGGTGAGCGAGGCCCGACCCCGCTTCCGAGGAGCAGCGCAGTGATCGAGTACATCGAGCCGGACCCCGCCAACCCGCCGCCGGTGCCGTTGTCGTCCGCCGTCCGGGTCGGGCGGCTGTTGTTCGTGTCGGGTCAGGCGTCGACGGAGCCGGACAAGGGGATCGTGGCCGACACGTTCGACGGCGAGTTCCACCGCACGATCCGCAACCTCGAGGAGATCCTGGCCGCGGCCGGCGCCACGCTGCGCGACGTGGTGCAGGTGCGCGCATTCCTGCGCGACGAGGCATCCCGCGAGCGCTACAACGAGCTGTACGCCCAGGCGTTCCAGCCGCCGTACCCGGCGCGCACCACCGTCGGCAACCACTTCTCGTTCATCCAGGTCGAGATCGACTGCATCGCCGTCCTCCCGGATGGTGTCGATCCCACCGTCTAGGTCGACAGCACCTTCCCCGGCACGCTGACGAACTCCTCGTGCCCGGGCCGGAACGGGAACCGCTCCTTGATCTCGTCGGTGAGCGTGACCCCCAGCCCGGGCGCCTGGGGCGGCAGCACCCAGCCGTCCTCGATGACGAGGTTCTCGCCCCACAGCAGCGTGTGCAGCTCGCCGCCGTCGGGCGGGATCTCGACGATGAGCGACGACGGCGACGCGAAGGCGGCGTGCACGTTCTGCAGCACGCCGCCACCGCCGCTCCACGCGTGCGACGCGACGAACCCGCCCCGGGCCGCGGCCAGCCGGGCCACCTCGACGAAACCGGACACGCCCAGCCAGGCCGCGTCCGGCTGCGCCACCGCGAACGCCCCTCGCGACAGCCAGAGCCGGAACTCCTCGACGCTGGTGAGCTGCTCGCCGCCGGCCACCCGCACCGGCGCGCCGCTGGTCAGCGCCGCGTACTCGTCGGGGTCGTCGTAGGGGAGCGGCTCCTCGAAGAACTCCAGGCCTCCGGGCCCGACGGCGTCCAGCACGGCTCTCGCGGCGTCGAGCGACCAGCGGTCCGAGCCCGTCTTGTGTCCCATGTGCCCGTCCAGCATGAACGCCACGTCCGGCCCGGCGTGGGCGCGCATCAGCGCCAGCTTCTGCACCTCGAGGTCGGCGGTCTCCGTGATCGACGACGGCGGCAGCTGCGGCCGGCGGGTGGTTCCGTCGAACCAGCCGGACCCGACCTTGACCGCGGTGAACCCCAGCGACAGGTAGTGGTCGAGCTTCCGCTTCAGCTCGTCCGCGGGCCAGTTCGCCGGCCCGCCGGTCGCGTACGCGGGCAGCCGCGGATACAGCGAGCCGCCGAGCAGCTGGTGCACCGGCACGCCCGCGGCCTTCCCGGCGAGGTCCCACAGGGCGGCCTCGACGGCGCTGATGACGGCCGCGCCGACCCCGACCCGCGCCCAGTAGACCAGGCTGCGTCGCATCCGCTCCGTCAGCACGACGGGGTCGGTGGTGTCCCCGTGCTGCAGGATCGGCCGCACGTACTCGACGATGGGCGCGATGAGCTCGGGCGCGAAGTAGCCGGCGTAGGTCTCGCCGACGCCGGTCAGCCCGGCGTCGGTGTGGATCTCGACGAACCCGGCCGTGCGGGTCGCCTTGGCGACGGTGATCCACGGGTCGTTGCTCGACGGCCCCGTCAGCAGGACGGGCCGGACGTCGGTGACGCGCACAGGCGGGCCTCCTCGAACCGACATCGAAGATGGAATACCGTGCCATGTCAAGATCCTCACGCGCCGATGAGCTGGGTCGCGGTGGAAGTCAGACGTCAAGCCGACACGTCGTCGCAGGTCCGAGCGTCGTTCACTGGCTTTCGTCCTGACGCCGGGAGTTCACCGAGTTTTCATCGATAAAAGCCGTGAAGGGGCTTTCTCGATCAATTTCGGCCTTTTCCGACCATATAATGGTCCTTACCGTTGCCGCGTCGAGTCTGGGGCGGATCATGACGCGACGGAGCAGTGAACCCTTCGAAGACCCCCATCCCCGAGACCCCCGGCGGCTCCCCGGTTCCGCCGTCGGGCACCCGGCCGAGCGGCCACTCGCACGGCCCCGAGACGACGAGAGCGAGCACGTCCGGCAGCAGCACGCCGATGCCGCCGACATGACGAGCGCGCTCGAGGCGCGCGTCGCCGAGCTCGAGTCCGTCCTCGTCGACGGACTCGCGGGCAACCCCGTCCACGTCGACCAGCTGCGCCACAGCTACCGGCCGTGGTCGTTCGTGCCCGACCGCGCGCTGGTGACCCCGGCCGAGGCGCCGGCCTGGGACGACTACGCGCCGCCGGACCTCAGCTGGGCGGCGCGGCTGCTGGTCGGCGGCCGGCGTCGCGCGGCCACGCAGGCCCGCGCCCGGTTCGACCGCGCGCTGCGGTCCTACCGCGACCACGAGGCGCTGCGCCAGGCCGCGCTGGCGGAGGCCGAGCGCCGGCACGCCGTCGCCGAGGCGACCCGCCGCGAGCAGATCGACCGGCACAACGCGCTCGTCGACCAGGTCGAGCTCGGCCTCGACACCGGCGACCCGCGCGGCATCGCCGACTACTACGAGCTGCTGATCCAGGCGGCCCGGCTGCCCGACGGGGTCTCGCCCGAGGTCGACGTCGCGTACCGGCCCGACGGCCGCCGGCTGCTGGTCGTCCGCGAGCTGCCGACGACCGAGATCATCCCCGTCGTGCGCGAGTACCAGTACGTCCGCGCGCTGGACAAGGTCGCGCCGCGGCTGCGCACGGCGAAGGAGATCCGCCGGCTCTACTCCGGCCTGGTCGCCCAGCTCGTGCTGCGGACTCTGCATGCCGCGCTCGAGGTGCAGCCGCCCGGCCTGGTCGACGAGGTCGCCGTCAACGCGCATGTCACGACCCGCAACCGCGCCACCGGCCGAGCCGAGCACCCGTGCCTGGTCAGCGTCACCGCCAGCCGCGAACAGTTCGCCGGCCTCGTCCTGACCCGCCTCGACCCGCGCGAGTGCCTACGCCACCTCGACGCCGTCGTGTCACCGCACCCGTGGGACCTCGAGGCCGTCCGCCCGATCTTCGACCCCGATCTGTCGAGGTACCGCGTCGTCGACCCGATCGACGCCGCCGCCGTCCTCGACGGCCGGCCGGTGCTGCTGCAGCTGCGGCCGGCCGAGTTCGAGCACCTGCTGCGGCAGCTGTTCGAGGCCATGGGCATGCGCTCGTGGGTCACGCAGGCCTCGGGCGACGACGGTGTCGACGGCGTCGCCGTCAACGCCGACCCGATCATGGGCGGCGTCTGCGTCGTCCAGGCGAAGCGCTACCGCAAGGTCGTCCCGCCCGACGCCGTCCGCGCGCTGGCCGGCGTCATGGACGACAAGCGGGCCGGCCGCGGCGTCCTCGTCACGACGTCCTGGTTCGGCCGGGCGACGCACGAGTTCGCCGCCCGGCACGGACGGATCCAGCTGATCGAGGGCGGCCAGCTCACGCA
Organism: Jiangella mangrovi; assembly: GCF_014204975.1. Taxonomy (NCBI): domain Bacteria; kingdom Bacillati; phylum Actinomycetota; class Actinomycetes; order Jiangellales; family Jiangellaceae; genus Jiangella; species Jiangella mangrovi. The sequence goes on along the minus strand of NZ_JACHMM010000001.1, from coordinate 6,919,504 downwards.
CCTGCTCGCCGAGCACCTCGGCCTGCAGGTCACCGTCGGCCCGCTCGACCGGCCGCTGCCGAAGCAGCGCGGCGCAAAGCAGCCCGGTGCGAAGCAGCCCGACGCCGATTCAGCGCCATTGTGAGATCGATGCCCTGATGATCTTGCGCTGAGGTGGGTTCGTCGGACAAGGTCATGCGTGACAATCCGGTTGTCTCGGGGCAAGGAGGATCCACCGGATGAAGCGCGCCCTTTCTGCTTTCGCCATAGTCATGCTCGTTCTGCTCGGTTTCGCCACGCCCGCGACAGCAGCCGGAGACTCGGATTCCACCGTCGCCGGCGACGATCGAATGGCCCTCGCGGCCGGCCCCTGCGGCTCGTCGTACCGGCACATCGGCCACTACGCCGTCGGCACGTCGCCCGTGATCGGCTACATGGACGTCTACTGGTCCAGCACCGCGAAGCGGAACTGCATGGTCACCAACCACGCCGGTCCCACCTACGGGGTGCGGCTCTACACGCAGGCGACCATCAAGCCGCACGGGTCCGCCTACGCGTGGCCGCCCTGCCCCAGCGTCGGCTGCGACGACGGCAGGTACAGCTACTACGCGGGTCCGGTCTACACGCCGGCCGGCGTGGACATGTCGAACAAGTGCATCGACATCAAGGGCGCCATCGACTGGACGCAGGCCTCGCGCACGCGCATCCACTGCGGCTGACGTACGCCAGACTGGCGTCGTGGAGCTGAGGCAGCTGGAGTACTTCGTCGCCGTCGCGCACGAGAAGAGCTTCACGCTGGCCGCGAAGCGGCTGCACGTGGTCCAGAGTGCCGTCTCGGCGGCCATCGCGGCGCTCGAGAAGGACCTGAAGGTCACCCTCTTCGAGCGCAACGCGCAGCGGGTGGTGCTGACGGAGGCCGGCGCGGCGCTGCTGCCCGAGGCGCTGGCGGTGCAGGACGCCGTCCAAGGGGCGCGCGACGTCGTCGACGAGCTCGGCAGCGGGCTGCGCGGCCGGGTCCGGGTGGCGATGCTCGGCGGGCTGGCGCTGGTCGACCTGCCGGCCGTCGCCGGGGTGTTCCGCGCCCGGCACCCGGGGGTCGAGCTGCAGCTGCGGGTCGAGTCGACGGGGTCGGCGGGCAACCTGGCGGCGCTGCTGGCCGGCGACTGCGACGTCGCGTTCCTGGCGCTGGCCGGGCCGCCGCACCGCGACGTCACCGGCTGGGAGCTGGTCCGGGTGCCGAACGTGCTCGCGGTGCCGGTGGGGCATCGGCTGGCCCGGCGGCGTCAGGTCACCCTGGCGGACCTCGCCGACGAGAGCTTCGTCGACTTCCCGCCCGGCTTCACCAATCGCGCCGTCGCCGACCAGGTGTTCGAGGCCGCGGGTATCGCGCGCCACATCGCCGTCGAGGTCGCCGGGGTCGACGACGCCGCGGCGTTCGTCCGCAACGAGGTCGGCGTCGCGCTGCTGCCCGAGTACGCGGTCCAGCTCGCGGGCGACGGCGTCCGGATGCTGCGGGTCGAGGGTCAGACGTTCGAGTGGTCGGTGCACCTGGCGATGCTGCGCAAGCGCCGCCCGTCGGCCGCGGTGCAGGCGCTGCTCGGCCTGGTCATGCAGCACGTGCGGCTGCTCGACGGGACGGTCGCGGGCGCGGATCTACATCAACGCAACTGATTCTGGCATCGAGAAGATTCGTTTGTCTTGATGCTCTACGGGTCCGAGGATCGAGGTGTCAGCAGGACAGCTCAGATCCGGAAGGACCCGGCCATGACCACCGACCACAACACTCCTCGTGTCGCGATCGTCACCGGCGGCTCGCGCGGCATCGGCCGCCAGACCGCCGCCCGCCTCGGCCGCGAGGGCTACGCCGTCGCCGTCACCTACGGCGGCGCCAAGGACGAGGGCGAGCAGGCCGCCGCCGAGGTGGTCGCCGCCGGCGGGCAGGCCATCGCCGTCCAGGCCGACGTCGCGGACGAGGCCTCCGTCGCAGCCCTCTTCGACGAGGCCGAGCGGGCGTTCGGCGGCGTCGACGTCGTCGTGAACTCCGCCGGCATCATGCGGCTAGCGCCGCTGGCCGAGCTGGACCTCGCCGAGCTCGACGCGCACCTGCGCACCAACGTCCGCGGCGCGTTCGTCGTCGACCAGCAGGCCGTCCGGCGGGTGCGCTCCGGCGGCGCGATCATCAACGTCACCAGTTCGCTGACGCGGTTCGCGCGGCCGGGCTACTCGGCGTACGCGGCCAGCAAGGGCGCCGTCGAGGCGATCACGCTGATCCTCGCCCGCGAGCTGCGCGGCCGCGACATCACCGTCAACGCCGTCGCCCCCGGCCCGACCGCCACCGCGCTGTTCCTCGACGGCAAGCCGCAGGAGCTGATCGACCGGATGGCCGCCGAGGTGCCGCTGGAGCGGATCGCCGAGCCGTCGGACATCGCCGACGTTATCGCCTTCCTCGCCGGCCCGGCCCGCTGGATCAACGGCCAGACGCTGTACGCGAACGGCGGTGCGATCTGATGAGCACGATCCTGATCAGCGGCGCCTCCAGCGGCTTCGGCGCACTCACCGCTCGCGCGCTGGCCGACGCCGGCCACACCGTCTACGCCGGCATGCGCGACCTCGCCGGCCGCAACGCCCCGGCCGCCGCCGAGGCGAAGGCGCACCCCAGCGGCCGCCTGCACCCCGTCGAGCTCGACGTCGCGACCGACGCGTCCACGCAGCGGGCCGTCGCGACCGTCGTCGCCGAGCAGGGCCGCCTCGACGTCCTGATCCACAACGCCGGCCACATGGTCACCGGGCCGGCCGAGGCGTTCACGCCCGAGCAACTGGCCGCGCTGTACGACGTCAACGTGGTCGGCACCCAGCGGCTCAACCGCGCCGCGCTGCCCGTGCTCCGCGAGCAGGGCGACGGGCTGGTCGTCTGGGTCGGCAGCTCCAGCACCCGCGGCGGCACCCCGCCGTACCTGGCGCCGTACTTCGCGGCGAAGGCCGGCATGGACGCGCTGGCGCAGAGCTACGCGCTGGAGCTGTCGCGGTTCGGCATCGAGACCACCATCGTGGTGCCGGGCGCGTTCACCCATGGCACCAACCACTTCGCGCACAGCGGCTCGCCCGCCGACACCGCCGTCGTCGCCCAGTACGAGCAGCACTACGCCGGGCTGATGGAGCAGGTGGGGCAGAAGCTCGCCGAGCTCGAGCCCGCGTGGGCCGACGTCGCCGAGGTCGCCCGGGCCATCGTCGACGTCGTCGGCACCGAGAAGGGCCGCCGTCCGTTCCGCGTGCACATCGACCCGTCCGACGACGGCTCGGTGGCCGTCAACGCCGTCGCCGACCGGATCCGCGCCGACTTCCTGCTGCGCATCGGCCTGGCCGACCTGCTGCACCCTCGCGTCGCATGACGACGCCGGGCCTGGTCGACCTGCACGCCCACTTCCTGACCGAGGAGTACGTGGCCGCCGCGGTCCGGGCCGGGCATCGCGCCCCCGACGGGATGCCCGGCTGGCCGTCGTGGTCCGTCGGTGCGCAGCTGGAGCTGATGGACCGGCACGGGATCGAGCGGGCGGTGCTGTCGGTGTCGTCGCCGGGGGTGCACTTCGGCGACGACGTCCGGGCCCGGGTGCTGGCGCGGCAGGTGAACGCGGCGGCCGCGGCGTTGGTGGCGGACCGGCCGGACCGGTTCGGCTTCCTCGCCGCGCTGCCGCTGCCGGACCTCGACGGCGCGCTGGCCGAGGCCGGGCACGCGCTGGACCAGCTGGGGGCGTCCGGGGTCGTGGTGCTGACGAACGCCGCCGGCCGGTACCCCGGCGACCCGCGGCTGGAGCCGCTGTGGCGTGAGCTGGACTCGCGCGAGGCCGTGGTCCTGCTGCACCCGACCTCGCCGCCGAACTGGCGCGACGTCGCGCTGGACCGGCCCCGCCCGCTCATGGAGTTCGTCTTCGACGGTGTCCGCGCGGTCGGCGACCTGGTGCTGTCCGGCGTGCTGGCGCGGTATCCACGGATCCGGTTCGTCGTCGGCGACGCGGGCGCGGTGCTGCCGCTGCTGGCGTCACGGCTGGAGCTCCTGGCCGACGACGGCGTCCGGCTCGCGTCGCAGCTGGGGTCGCTCTGGGTCGACCTCGGCACCTCGGGCGTCTGGCCCGCGTCCGCGGCGGAGCGGGTCGTGTACGGGAGCGGCTCCTGCTTCACCCCGGTCGACGCGGTCGCGCGTCAGCTGACGCGGCTGGACGCGGCCGCCGCCGACTGGCGAGCCGTGACGACGGCGAACGCGGCCCGGCTCCTTGAGCGCCTCCCCGTCCCATGATCATCAATGATCCAACCACTCCACGGTGGTTGGATCATTGATGATCACGGGACCGTGCCGGTTCGCGCCCGCGACTCGTCCCAGTCGATCAGCTTGACCCGGTCGCCGTCGACCAGCACGTTCCCACGCGGTGACGTCGGGACGCATCCGGACGTTCTACCAGGATCGGCGCTCCGTTACGCTCCGACCATGATCCGCCACACCGTCGCCTTCCGCCTCCGTCACGCCGCCGGCTCGGACGACGAGCGCGACTTCCTCGCCGCGGCCCTCGCGCTCGCGGACATCCCCGGCGTCGAGCGGTTCGAGCAGCTGCGGCAGACCAGCCCGAAGAACGACTTCACCTTCGGTTTCTCCATGGAGTTCGCCGACCAGGCGGCCTACGACGGCTACAACCAGCACCCCGTGCACGTCGCCTTCGTCGCCGACCGGTGGGCCGCCGAGGTCGACGACTTCCTCGAGATCGACTACACGCCGATCGGCTGAGCCGGCCCGGGCGTGGCCAGTTCGGCGCCGCCCGCGCCGGTCACCGTCGCCGCCGCGGCGAGGTAGCGGGCCGGGTCGATCCCCGGCCACAGGTGCGTGAGCATGGTCCGCCCGGCCCCGGCGGCCAGCCCCTGCTCCGCCGCCTCGACGGCGCTGCAGAGCTGCCCGGCGTTCCCATCGGGCACGGCGTCGGGGTAGGTGGCCTCGATGAGCAGCAGGTCGGCGTCGCGGGCGAGCTCGACCAGCGCCGGGTCCGGGCCGGCGTCGCCGCTGTAGGCGAGCGTCGACGTCGCGTCGCTGATCCGCACGCCCAGGTTCGGCACGAAGTGCGGCAGCAGCGCCGGCAGGACGTCGAACGGCCCGACGCGGACGCCGTCGCCGTCGGTCAACACGATCGTCTCTGCCGCGCCGGCGACGGACCGGATCGAGTCCAGCGCCAGGACGGCGTCGACCGCGCCCGCCGGCGCGTAGACCGGCAGCGGGGGCGGCGGCTCGGCGCTCAACGCGCGGGCGCGGAGTAGCGGGCTGAGGTCGGCGCAGTGGTCCGGATGCCCGTGCGAGACGACGACGGCGTCGACGGCGGCCGCGTCGACCGTCGCCAGCAGCCGCGGCAGGACCGCGTAGCCGGGGTCGATGAGCAGCCGGAAGCCGTCCCGCTCGAGCAGGTAGCCGCTGCACGCCTGGCCGGCGGCCGGCCAGGCGCCGCAGCCGCCGAGCACGGTGAGTCGCATCCGGCGATTCTCTCCGCCCGGCGGGTCAGACCGCGATCCGGCCCCCGTCGACGGGGAGCACCGCGCCGTGCACGAAGCCGGCGTCGTCGCCCACGAGGTAGGTGACGGCCGGTGCGATGTCCTCGGGACGTCCCGGCCGGCCGTGCGGGATGGCGGCGGCCAGCTGGTCCAGCGCGTCGCCCATGACGGCGGTGCCCTCGGTGCGGGTGGGGCCGGGGCTGACGGCGTTGACCCGCACGCCGGCCGGGCCGTACTCCGCCGCCCACGACTTCGTCAGCAGCACGAGCGCCGCCTTGCTCGACCCGTACAGGGCCATGCTCGCCTGACCGAACTGCGCGACCATGGTGGTGACGTTGACGACGGCCCCCCTGCCTCGCGCGGCCATGGCCGGCGCCAGCTCCGCGACCAGGAAGAACGGCACCTTGACGTTGATCGCGTAGACGGCGTCGAAGTCGGCCTCGGTGGTCTCGTGCGTCGGGCCGAACGGGAAGACGCCGGCGTTGTTGACCAGGATGTCGACGTGCCCGCCGCCGAGCTCGACGGCGCGGCGGGCCAGGTCGCGGGCGGACCGCTCGCCGGTCAGGTCGGTCGCGACGAAGTCGGCCTTGGCGCCGTCCGCCCGCAGCGCCGCCGCCACCTCCTCGCCGCGCCGCTGGTCGCGGCCGGACAGGACGACGTGCGCGCCATGGGCGGCCAGGTCGGTGGCGACGGCCCGCCCGATGCCGCTGTTGCCGCCGGTGACGAGGGCCGTGCGGCCGGTGAGATCGGTCATGGTTCGGGTGTCCTCTCATGGGATCCATCGGATCGACGGTGACGCGATCCGCTGGGTCCCAACCGCGCCGCTCGCCGCCGCATTGCGGACCGGCTGCCGGTTGTGCCTGCAGCGGGCATAGGCCGGAGTTCTGGCCGGTGCGTGGTGAGATGTGGGCGTGGAGCTACGGGAGCTGCGCGCGTTCGTCGCCGTCGTCGAGGAGGGCAGCCTCTCCGCGGCCGCCCGCCGGCTGCATGTGAGCCAGCCCGCGCTGTCGCAGACGGTCAACGGGCTGGAGCGGCAGCTGGGGCTGCAGTTGCTGGTCCGCGCCAGCACCGGCGCGCGGCCGACCGACGCGGGCCGGACGCTCGTGACCGAGGCGCGCGCCGTGCTCGCCCGGCACGACCAGGCGGTGGCGGCGCTGGCGCGGCACGGCGCACCCGGCGGCGGCGTGCTGCGCGTCGGCATCCCGCTCGAGCTGCCCGCGGGACTGTTGGCCAAGCCGCTGGCGACGCTGGCCGAGCAGTCGCCGTCGACCCGCGTGCAGGCCCTGCACATGTCGACGTCCGCACAGGTCGCCGCGTTGGGCGATGGCGAGCTCGACCTCGGCCTGGTCCGCGAGCATCCGATCGGCGACGCGCTCGACGCGATGCTCGTCGCCGAGGAGCGTCTCGGCGTCCTGCTGGGCGCCGACGTGGCCGCGGAGCTCACCGGTCCCGACGGCGTCCGGCTCGACGCGCTGGCCGGGCTGGACTGGATCGGCTTCCCGCGCTCGGGCAGCCCGGCCTGGTACGACGAGATCGTCGCCATCCTGCGCACCCACGGTCTCGAGCCCGGGCCGGAGGCGCCCGAGGGTCAGGAGCTGATCCCGGACGTGAAGCTCGCCGCCGTGAGCGCCGGAGGTGCGTTCGCCCTGGCGCCGCCGGACTGGTCCGCGCCGCTCGCGGGCGCCGTCACGTGGCGTCCGCTGGCCGGTCATCCGCTCGTCCGCCGCACCTGGGCCGTGTGGCCGGCCGGCTCACACCGTCACGACGTCGGCGTCCTGGTGGCCGCGTTCGAACCGGGTCAGTGGTCGTGAGTCATGAGGTCGAGCGCGACGGTGGCCGCCAGGACGGGCACCGGGTCCTGGCCGGGCGCGATCTCGACGCCGTAGGTGTCGGCGATCCGGAACCACTTCTTCGAGACGGTCGCGACGGGCGTGCGGCCGTCGGTGAAGGTGTACTCGTGCTCGACGATGTTCCCCTTGACCTCGAGGTCGGCGCCGCCGGCGATCTGGACGCTCCAGCGATCGCGGAGCGGGCTGACCAGCGCTTTCTTGATCATCGCGATGCGGTTGCCGTCGGGGTCCTCGACCTCCATCGCGTCCTTGACGTGCAGGAGCCGCTCCTGGATCTTCGCCACCTCGTGCCCGCCGGCGTCCTCGAGGATCAGCGTCTTCCGCAGCCGCAGCGCCTTGCCGTCGACCTTGTAGGCGCGCTGCCCGTCGTCGGTCTCGATCCAGAAGTCGTCGCCGATCGACACCAGCCGCTGCCGCATCTTGTAGTGGACGGGCTCGCCCAAGCGCCGCTCCTCGCGCCGTTCGCGTCGTCGCCCCAGCATGCCGACCACGTCCTCTCGTCCGGGTCTGGCGAGCATGCGACGGACGCCGCCGCACGGCCTCACCCGCGCTGAGTGATTCCCGCCAGCAGGCCGCCGAGCCGGTCGCGGGTGTGCGGGTCGTCGAGCGCCTCGTCGATCCACTCCTCGGCGTGCGCCCGGCTGGGGGAGCGGTCGTTCGGCCGCAGCCAGTCGCCGGCCGCGAGCTCGGTGATGTGCCCGAGCACCGCGATCAGCATGGAGAAGTCGCCCGGCCCGGTCACGCGGCCCGGCCCGCCGGCGTCGGCGTAGGCGGCAGCCAGCGCCCGGGCACGGCCGGGATCGGTGCGGCCGAACTCGAACAGCACGAAACCGAGCTCCTGGGAGGCGTCGGCCGGGCCACTGTTCTCCCAGTCGATGATGCACACACCGCCCGACGCCGTCGGGACCAGGTTGGCGGCGACGAGGTCGCGGTGGCAGGTCCGCGGCGCCGCCGGGGGTGTCAGCCACGACTCCAGCCCGACCAGCTCGTCGCGCAGCGCGGCCAGCTTCGGCGCGAACGGCGCGCCCTCGGCGTCGAGCTCGTCGATCAGCCGGTCCCACCGCGGCGCCCCGACGGGGTCGAGGTACCAGCGGTCGACGTCGGTGAACGGCGCTGCCGGCTCGGCGCCGGGCACCCGGTGGGTCGCGGCGACGGCGGCGCCGACCAGCTCGGGATCAAGGAGCGGGTCGGGGTCGGCGTGGTCGACCCACTCGTGGACCCGTAGCTGGACGCCGTCGACGACGGCGAAGAGGTCACCCTCGGGGGTGCGCCGGATGCGTGGCGCCGGGACCCCGGCCGCGGCGGCCGCCTCCTGGAACACGGCGGCCGGGCGCAGCGCCTGCTCGTCGTCCGGGCGGAACGGGACCTTCACCGCCCACCGTCCGTCAGTGGTGGTGAGCCGCCAGACGGCGCCCTGCTTGCCGCGGGCGGCCGGGCCGTCGGAGAGCGCCGCGCGGGTGCCGAGGGCGAACCGGTCGGCGATGGCGGCGGCGTCCACCGCGCCAGTCCATCACACCCGCGTCTCCGGCCGCTCTGCTGTGAGGAGGGTCGGCGTCGGTGTCGGGCGGGGCCAGGCGCGGGCGATCTCCGTGCCGAGGGTCGTGAGCAGCGCCTCGACGTCGGCGGCGGCGCCGGGGTGCAGCGCCTCGCTCACGATCAGCACGTCGCGGGTCTCGGGCCGGACGGTGGACGTGCTGCTCTGCTTGTACGTCCAGCGCCGCGCGTGCGCCTGCCCGGCCTCGTCGGCGAAGATCACCTCGCCGGGGACCGGATGCTCGACGTCGCCCGCGAACGTCGCGTACGTCTCGTCCCCGTGCGCCCTCCGGACCTCGAGGTCGCCCTTGATCCGGTCGCGGTCGAGGACGGCGACGGGGATGGCGGCGGCCACCGAGACCGCGTTGCACAGATCGACGAGCGGGTGGATCCGCGGCAGCGTGCCCACCTTGGCCAGCCGGCGCAGCAGCGACTCCGCGGCGCACCGGTACTGGGTCGGCTTCAGGCCCATCGCGGCGAACGTCCGGCGCCAGGCCTGGATCTGCGGGAGCTCGCTGATCGCGGTGGTGGCGAGCATGCTGGTGGCGCGGGCGACGTGGGCCGCGACCGCGTCGTCGACGTTCGCGCCGTCGTCGATGCCGTCGACGGCGATGACCCCGGCCGCAAGCGTGGGATGGTCGGCCCGGATGCCGGGCGCGTGGCGGAACCGCATGGGGTGCATGGTGCGCCGTTTCGGGCCCGCGATGACAGAGCCAGGCCGCGGGCGGTGGGTTGGGCCAGCGCCGCACCTCAGTCCGCGGTGCGCTCCGTCATCCCGGCGAGCACGGTGTCCAACGTCTCGACGAGCAGGTCCGCGTGCTCGGTGCCGAACACCAGCGGCGGCCGTATCTTCAGGGTCGCGCTTGCCGGCCCGGTCGCGCTGACCAGCACCCCGGCATCGCGCAGCCCGTCGACCACGGCCTGCGCGGCCGCGCCGGACGGTCCGCCGCCGGCCTCCACGTCCACGCCCACGAACAGCCCGGCGCCGCGTACGTCACCGATGAGGTCGTGCCTCGCCGCCAGTTCCTCCAGGCCGTCCCGCAGCCGCGCGCCGACCTCGCGGCAGGACGCGACCAGGTCGCGGTCGGCGATCTCGCTCAGCACCGCCGAGCCGACGGCGGCGGCCACGCTGCTCCCGCCGAACGTGTTGAAGTAGCGGTACCGCCCGCCGAACGCCGAGGTGATCTCGGACCGGGTCACCACGCCGGCCAGCGGGTACCCGTTGCCCATGGGTTTGCCGAGCGTGACGACGTCGGGGACCAGGCCGTGCCGGTCGAAGCCCCACAGGCCGTCGCCCAACCGTCCGAACCCGGCCTGGACCTCGTCGGCCACGTACAGGCCGCCCGCGTCCCTGACCACGCGCACCGCGTCGGCCAGCATCCCCACCGGGTCGGGGATGATGCCGTCGCTGGACATCACGGTGTCGACGATGAGCATGGCCGGGCGCAGACCGTGCCGGGCGAGGTCGTCGACGGCGGCCCGCACACCGGCGGCGAACCGCGGGCCGGCCTGGGCGCCGAGCCGCGGGTCGGGCGCCGGAACGGCGCGCGCTGTGGGCGCGAGCTCGGAGGTGAGCGACGGCGACAGCGCGGCGATCTCGCCGGTCACGCCGTGGTACGCGTTCGCCGTGACGATCGCGCCGGCGGCTCCGGTGAACTCGCGGGCCATGCGGTAGGCGAGGTCGTTCGCCTCGCTGCCGGTGCAGGCGAAGACGGCCCGATCGAGGGAGTCGTCGAACAGCCCGAGCAGCCGCTCGCCGTAGTCGACGATCTCGTCGGACAGGTACCGGGTGTGCGCGTTGAGGCGGCGCGCCTGCTCCGCCATCGCGGCCGCCACCCGCGGGTTCCCGTGCCCGACGGACGGCACGTTGTTGTAGGCGTCGAGGTAGCGCCGCCCGCTCGCGTCGTACAGCCACACGCCCTCGCCCCGGACCAGGTGGACGGGGTCGCGGTAGAACAGGCGGTAGCTCTCGCCGAGCACCCGGCGGCGGCGGACGTCCAACGCGTCGGTCATGGTCCCTCCAGGAGACGCTGGAACTCGGCGGTGGCTGCGGCGCAGCCCACCTCGGCGGCGCGCTCCAGCCCCAGCCGGGCGCGCCGGTGGTTGCGCAGGATGTACCGGCGGTTCTTGGGGTGCTGGGCGGCCCGCCAGCCGGTGATGGCGACGATCAGGACGAGCCGCGCGACCACCAGGTCGAAGAGCACCTCGATCTCGGCAGCGGTCAGCGGGTTGACCTCGTGGTAGCCGCGGACGACGTCGAGGCAGGCGTCCAGCGCGGTGTCGCCGTCGACGAGTTGATAGGCGCTCGCCGTCGCCGCCTCCTGGACCAGCGGCGCTCGGATGATGTCGCCGAAGTCGATGATGCCGGCGACACGCTCGCCGGCCGCGTCGGCCATGACGTTCTGCGGGTTCGCGTCGTTGTGGATCACCTGGTGGCGCAGCAGCGGCAGCGCCGGCACCGCATGCTCGGCGAAATGCGCCAGCAGGCCGTGGGCCACGGTGTCCGCGGGATCGAGCACGTCCCGCACCCGCGTCGCCTTGCTGGCGTCCCAGAGGAGGTCGTGCTGCGCGCCCGGATGGCGGAACGCCGCCAGGGCGCGGTCCAACCGGCCCAGCTGCCGGCCCAGGTCGGTCCGCAGCGACGGCGACGGCGGGACGGCGTGCAGCGGTGTCCCGGGGAGGTACGAGTACACCCGCACACGCGAGCGCGGCGCTCCGTCCGGCGCTGACGGCGGCCAGAACACCTCGCCCCGTACGGGCTCCGACGCCGGGCGGATGCGCGGCACGGGGAGCGCGGGGTCGACGGCGGCGACGTGCCGCAGCGCCTGGGTCTGCAGGTCACTCAGCACCGGCGGTTCGGCCGGATGCACCACCTTGAGCACCCACGCATCGCCACCGGGCTCCAGCACGCGGAAGTTGCGGTCCCGCTCGCCGCTGAGTGGCTCCACCGTCCCGTCGAGGCCGAAGTGCGTGCGTGCGAGCGACCGCGCCTCCTCGACCGTGGTGCCGGGCGCGTGGTCCTCGAGCAGCGGCCCGAACGGGGCGGGTACCGGCGGCTGCAGGTGCACGGCCGCCGCTCGGGCGCCGTCGTCGCTCACGCGCGCCCGACCCACGCCGCCACCGTGCGGGCCAGGGTCCGGGCGACCCGCCGGACGCTCGCGAGGTCCACCCACTCGTCCGGGGCGTGCATCCCGCCGCCGCCCGGCCCGTAGTAGACGGCGGGGATGCCGCGGGCGGCGAAGTACCGCGCGTCGGCCGTGCCGAGCATCGGCGACACCGGAGCCGGAGCGCCGGATACCCCCTCGGCCTCGGCGCGCAGCAGCGCCACGATCGGCTCGCCGGGGTCGATCGCGAATCCGGGGGCCTGGAAGCCGTGCCAGCGCACCCGGGGCGGATGGGCGCCGGGCCGGCGCTGGGCCGCGGCGAACTCGTCGACGCAGGTCAGCACCTCGTCCCTGGCCCGCTGGACGGGCCAGTCGAGCGGGAAGGCGAGCCGGAACCCGACGACGCACTCCAGCGGCACGTTCGAGGGCCAGTCGCCGCCGCGGATCGTGCCGGTGTTGAGCGTCAGCGGCTCGTCGATGCCGTCATAGGCCGGGTGCCGGAACGCGGCGTTGAACCGGGCCGGCAGCGACCTCAGATGGGCGATCAGCTCGGCCGCGACGTCGATGGCGTTGACGGACGCACCGGCCTGGCCGACGTATGCGGGTGTCCCGGTGACGGTGACCTCGAACCAGAGAACGCCGGGGTTGGCGATCTGGACGTGCTCGCCTGTGATCTCGGGGATCACCGCGGCGTCGACGTGCGGGCCGCGCTCACGGGCGGCCAGGGTGCCGTTGCCGGTGCTCTCCTCCTCGATGACGGACTCGAAGACGAGGTCACCCCGGCGTGGCAGTCCGCTCGACGCGACGGCGTGGATCGCCAGGAGCCCGGCTACCAGGCCACCCTTCATGTCCAGCGCGCCGCGGCCGTAGAGCCGGTCGCCGTCGACGGTCCCGCCCCACGGGTTGCGGGTCCAGTGCGCGAGCGGCTCGACGGGGACGACGTCGACGTGCCCGCTCACCGCGACGGACCGGCCTCCGCCCGTTCCCGGCAGCACCGCCGTCAGGTTGGGGCGGACCTGCCGGCTGTGGTCGGCGGTGGCGAAGCCGGGGTGCGCGGCCAGGCCCTGCGGGTCGGTGTCCCACAGCTCGGCGTCCATCCCCGCGGCACGCGCCCGCGCGGCCAGGAGCTCCTGAGCCGCGCGCTCGTGCGGGGCGGTGCTGGGGATGCGAACGAGGTCGGAGAGGACATCGACGTAGCCGGCCCACAGCTCGTCGATCCGGGCGTCGAGCAGCGCGGCGTCGGCGGCTGCCAGGCGCTCTGGCGTCATGAAGTGGTCTCCTTTCGCGCGTCGGCTACGCCGACAGTCCGCCGTCGACGGCGAGCACCTGGCCGGTGACGAACCCGGCCCGGCCGTCGTCGAGCAGGTACTCGACGGCGGGGACGATGTCGTCGTAGCCGGCCACCCGGCCGAGAGGGATCGCGGCGACGACCGCCGCGCGGGACGCCGGGTCGGCGAGCGTCTGGCGGCCCAGATCGGTGTCGACGAACGTCGGCGCGACGGCGTTCACCCTGATGCGGTGCGGAGCCCACTCGCGCGCGAGCGTCCGAGTCAGCATGACCAGCCCCGCCTTGCTCGCGGCGTAGGCGGCCCGTCCAGTGGTGCCCACCAGCGCCGCCGCCGAGGCAATGTTGACGATCGCGCCGCCGCCCCCGCGGCGGAGCATCGACCGGCCGGCGGCCTGGGAGCACAGGAAGGCGCCCTTGAGGTTGGTGTCGACGATGTCGTCGAGGTGCTCCGGGGAGAGCTCCAGCGCCGGGCCGACGTGCTGCGCGCCGGCATTGTTGACCAGCGCCGAGAGCGGGCCCAGTGCCGTCTCCGCAGCCTCGACGGCGGCGGTGACATCGGCCGCCAGGCGCACATCGCCCTCGAGCGTGAGCACACGGACGTCTCCGCACTGTTCGGCGGTGGCGTCGAGAGCGACCCGGTCGCGGCCGAGCAGCGCGAGATCCCAGCCCGCCCGCGCCAGACCGGTGGCCAGAGCGCGGCCGATGCCGCGGGACGCGCCCGTGACGAGGGCGACCCGGCCGCCGGGACCCCCGGATTGGTGGTCGCTCATATCATCAGGTCCCCGCCGTTGACGTCCACGCTCGCGCCGGTGATGTAGGCCGCTTCGTCCGAGGCGAGGAAGCCGACCAGCGCGGCCACCTCCTCGGGCCGCCCGAGCCTGGGGATCGGGAAGCCCTCCGCGTACCGGCGCACCTGCTCCGCGTCGATGGTCCGGTGCACCATGGGGGTGTCGATGAGGCCGGGGCAGACGGCGTTCACCGTCACCCCCGACGCGGCGTACTCCGCGGCGAGATGCCGGGTCAGCCCCAGCACGCCGGCCTTGGCGGCGGTGTAGTGGGCGCCGCCGATGGTGCTGACGTTCTTGCCCGCGGTGGACGACAGGTTGACCACGCGGCCCCAGCCACGGGCCTGCATCGGCTCCAGCGCCGCCTGCGACAACAGGAAGCTGGACTTGAGATTCACGTCGAGCACGAGGTCCCACTCGTCCTCGCTGATCTCGCGGACCGGCGTCCCGAACAGGACGCCGGCAGCGTTGACCAGGATGTCCGTGGCCGCCAGCGGGCCCGAGCCACCGCCGAACAGCGCCGTGACCGCGTCGGCGTCGGTGACGTCCAGCTCTTCGGTGTCCGCCTCGCCGCCTGCTGCCTCGATGTCCGACCGGACCGCGGCGAGACCCGCCGAGCCGGGCAGGTCGGCCAGGACGACTCGGGCGCGCCGGCCTGCGAGCTCGTGCGCGATCGCCGCGCCGATGCCGCCGCCGGCTCCGGTCACGAGCGCGGTGCGGCCGGAGAGATCCGTGGCTGCCATGGGCTCCTCGAGACTCTTGCGGGTCCTGTGGGTACGTATGCATACTAAGCGCATCAGGCGGTGGCGAAGCAAGCATCCCGTCCGACCGCACCGACCCGCGAGACCTCCGGGAGCATCGTGCTCGACATCTCCGAACTCCCCGCCCAGGCCGTCCACCAGCAGCTCTACGTCGCAGGTGGGTTCGAGCCCGCCGCTGACGGGCGCACCTTCCCCACGGTCAACCCGGCCACCGGCGAGCCGATCGCCGACATCGCCCTGGCCGGGCCGGAGGACGTCGACCGCGCGGTGGCCGCCGCTCGCGGCGCGTTCGATCGCTGGGCGGGCCTCGACCCGCGCGAGCGCGGCCGCCTCCTGCGCCGCATCGCCGAGACGATGATCGACAACCTCGAGCTGCTGGCGCAGGTGGAGTGCCTCGACCTCGGCAAGCCGATCACCGACTGCCGGGCCGGCGTGCGTGACTCGGCGGCGTGGTTCGAGTACTTCGCCGACGTCACGCCGCATCTGCGCAGTTCGACGATTCCGCACGCGGACGCCCAGCTGGCCTACGTCCTACGCCGGCCGCGCGGTGTGGTCGCGGTGATCCCGGCCTGGAACTTCCCGCTGCCGCTCTACGGCATCAAGATCGCCGCGGCCCTGGGCACCGGCAACGCCGTCGTGCTCAAGCCGGCCGAGCAGACGCCGTTGAGCGCCCTGCTGCTGGCCACCCTCTGCGCCGAGGCGGGTCTCCCTCCGGGCGTGCTCAACGTACTCACGGGTCCCGGTGCCGAGACCGGCCGGCTCCTGGTCCGGCACCCGGGCGTCGACATGATCACGTTCACCGGCAGCACCGAGGTCGGCCGCGAGATCGCCGCGGCGGCGGGGGAGCGGCTCACCAAGGTCACGCTCGAGCTGGGCGGCAAGTCGCCGAACATCGTCTTCGCCGACGCCGACCTCGAGAGCGCCGCGGCGACGGGTCTGTTCAGCTTCACCGTCAACCAGGGCCAGCTCTGCAGCGCGGGCACCCGGCTGCTGGTCGAGCGGCCGGTGCACGACGAGCTGCTCGCCCTGCTGACGGCGAAGGCGGAGGCGCTGCGGGTCGGTGACCCGAGGGACGAGGCGTCGCACCTGGGCGCCATCGTCAGCGACCGGCAGCTGAGCCGGGTCGAGGGCTACGTGGAGTCCGGCCGCCAGTCCGGCGCGACGGTGGTGACCGGCGGGCGCCGGGCCGAGGTGCCGGGGCTCCCCGGCGGCTACTTCTACACCCCGACCATCTTCACCGACGTCGATCCCGCCGCTCGCATCGCGAACGAGGAGATCTTCGGGCCGGTGCTGGCGGTGCTTCCGTTCGACGACGAGGAGGAGGCCGTGAGGCTGGCCAACGCCGTCGACTACGGGCTGGCCGCGGGCGTCTGGACCCGTGATCTCGACCGGGTGCACCGGGTGTCGAGCGCCGTCGAGGCCGGCATCGTCTGGGTCAACACCATGCACCAGCTCTCGCCGGCCGTCCCCTACACCGGCTGGAAGCAGAGCGGGCTGGGCGTCGAGGGCGGCACCGAGCAGGCGCTGGAGTTCACCCGTCCGAAGTCGGTGTGGGTGGGCAGCAGCGCGGCCGCCCCGCGGTTCGTGTGAGAACGGGGGCGGACGCGACCATGGACGTCCTGATCACCGGCGCCGGCGGCCGCATCGGCTCGCAGGCGGCCCGGCTGCTGCTGGCCGGCGGCCACCGGGTCCGCGGCCTCGACGTCGCGCGCGGCCCCGTCGTCGACGAGCTGGAGACGCTCGGCGCCCGGGTGTTCGTGGGCGGGCTGAACGATCGTCAGCTGCTCGCGGAGGCATGTGCGGAGGTCGACGCCGTCGTGCACACCGGCGCTGTCCTGAGCTCGCACGGGCGGCCCGACGACCTGCTCATCGACGCGAACATCGTCGGCACCTACACCCTGCTGACCGCGGTCCGAGACCACGCGCCGGCACTGCGCCGGTTCGTGAACCTCAGCAGCGACGCCGTGTACTGGACCGGCGGCGACGTCGCGCCCGCCGCGCTGCCGGTGGACGAGCACTTCCCGCGCACCGCCGGGTCGGTCTACGGCGCCACCAAGGTCGCGGCGGAGCAGCTGTGCTGGTCGTTCCTGCACACCTACGGCGTGCCGATCGTCATCGCCCGGCCGACGGCGACCGCCGCGCCCGCCGAGCTGATCACGCCGGGCAGTGTCTTCGGGCGCCGGTGGTTCACCGGCGGCGCGCTGGACTGGTGGGCGTCGCGGCCGTCCCTCGCGCCCGCCGACGAGGAGCTGCGGCGGCTGCTGCGCGACTCCGGCGCCGCCCCGGACGACCTGTTCGTCGCGATCGACGCCGAGGGTCGCTCGAGCGTGTCGATGACCAACGACGCCCGCGACGTCGCCGCAGGTATCTGCCTCATGCTCGAGGTGCCGGAGGCCGTCGGCGAGGCGTTCAACCTGGGCTCGACCGAGCACTCCGACGCCGAGCTCGTCCGCTATCTCGGCGAGCGGCTCGGCCGGCGGGTGCACCAGATCGTCCACCCGGGCAAACGGCCGAGTTGGTACGTCAGCAGCCTCAAGGCGCGCTCGCTGCTCGGATACCGGCCGCGTCACGACGTGTTCTCCATGGTCGACGAGGCGCTGGCGGCCGCCGCCACCGGCACGGAGGTGTCCGCATGACCACGCAGGTGAATCCCGCACCGCCCCCGGGCTGGACCGGCCCGTCGCTGACCGAGCTGGACCAGGCCTGTCGCCGGGCGGTCGAGTGGGTCCGCGGCCACGCTCGACCCGACGGCGCGCTCGGCGATCCCGCCGACGGTTTCAAGACGCACCGCGCGCCGTGGGCACTGACGCTGGCCGGCGAGACCGACCTGGCCCAGGCCTACTGCGGCTGGGTGCGCCGCGAACTGCTGCGCGACGGCCGCCTCGACGGACCGGCACGGCTGCTCGACGACGGCTGGGCCTACCGCGACTCCACGCTGGTCATCGGCGCGCACATGCTGGAGCAGTACGACCTCTCCTATGGCGTGATCGATCACTTGTGCAGCTGGCAGGACCCCGCCTCGGGCGGTTTCGCCAACGACCGGCTGCCCGACGGGTCCGGCAGCGACGAGATGGACATCCCCTATGCCTGCGGGCCGGGGTTCGCCGCACTCGTCACGGGCCGCCTCGACGTCGCCCGCAGGGTGGCGGCGTTCCTGGCCACCGTCTACGACGCCCAGCAGGAGCTTCCCGACCGGCTGCACCTGTTCTTCTCGCGGCGCGACCAGCGGCCGATCCTGCCGTCGGATCCGCAGTTCGAGCAGCGGTTCGTCGTCGAGAACGCCGTCGACCGCAACCAGCGGTGGACCGCCGGCGGCATCGCGGCGGGGTTCCTGGGCCGGCTGTACCTCGTCGACCGCGACCCGGCGCTGCTCGAGTTGGCGCGCAGATACCAGGCGTTCTCGATGAGCGCCACCGATGCCCAGTTCAAGTACCCGGCGGTCTGCAAGACCAGCTGGGGTGCCGCGCTGCTGTACCAGATCACCGGCGAGGACCAGTACCGCGACTGGCTGGCCCGGATGGCCGACTGGTATCTCGACACGCAGGACGACGGCGGGTACTGGCACCCGGTGGTCGAGAACTGCGTCGGCGACGTCCTCGAGGTCACTCTCGAGTTCGTCATGCACGTCAAGATCCTGTCTGGCGCGCTGGTGTCGCGGCCGGCGCGGACGGGCTGAGTCCGATGCCGGCGGAGGGCGGCAACGGCGCCGGATCGGGGCGTATCCGGCGTGCTAGCATCGGTCGTCCCCAGCCACCGGATAGCAGGTCAGCCGCCTCGATGCGACGCCCCAGCGGGTCTCCCAGCAGTCGCGATCTCGCGCGCGAGGCGGGCGTCTCGCAGTCGACGGTCTCGCGCTATCTGAACAACGATCCGCGGGTCAGCAAGCAGGCACGCCGCAACATCGAGGCGGCCATGACGAAGCTGGGCTACACCCGCAACGCCGCGGCCCGCACGCTCATCACCGGGCACAGCCAGCTCATCGGGCTGGTCGTGTCGAACATCGCCAACCCGTTCTATCCCGAGGTCATCGAGGCCGTCGTGGCCACGGCGGCGGAGCACGGCTACAACGTCATCCTCTGCAACACCCAGGAGAGCCCCGAGCTGCAGCTCTCCTACCTCGAACTGCTGGTGGCGCACCAGGTCGACGGCGCCATCCTCACCTCGATGATGCTCGGCGGCGACGAGGACGTCATGCAGCGCATGCTCAAGCGCGCCCCGCTCGTGCAGGTCAACCGCACCGTCGAGGGTCTGCTCACCGACACCGTCCAGCTCGACAACGTCCGGGCCGGCACGCTGGCGACCGAGCACCTGCTGTCGCTGGGCCATACCCGCATCGGCTACATCGGCGGCAACCCGCAGGCGTCGACGAACGTCAACCGCTTCGAGGGCTACCGCAAGGCCCTGACCGCGCGTGGCATCGAGCCCGGCGACGACGACGTCCGGCACGGCCAGTTCACCCACGAGAGCGGCTACCAGTTGGCCACCGAGATCGTCGCCCGGCCGTCGCGGCCCACGGCGCTCGTGTGCGGCGACGACGAGGTGGCCATGGGCGTCATGGACGCCGTAATGGACCAGGGCCTGCGCATCCCCGAGGACGTCGCCATCGTCGGATTCGACGACGTCCCGGTCGCCTCCCTGCGGCCCATCGGCCTGACGACCGTCCGGCAGCCGGCCACGGAGATGGGCCGTCGCGCGGTGACGCTGCTGCTCGAGCGCATCCGCGGCGACCGCGACCGCGAGCCCGTCGACGTGCTGCTGCGGCCCAAGCTCATCGTGCGCCGCACCTGCGGAGGCCGGCCCGACGACACTCCCTAGCCCACGCGCTCCGGAGCACCGGCGAAGTGGCAGGCCGCCTCGTGGGTGGTGGCTGCGCCGGACACCGCCTCGAGGAGTGGCTCCTCGTGCGCGCACACGTCCTGGGCCAGCCAGCACCGGGTGCGGAACCGGCAGCCGCTGGGCGGGGTGGTCGACGACGGCACGTCGCCGGTCAGGACCCGCCGGCCGCGGCCGCGCTCCGACGGGTCGTCGATCGGCACCGCCGACAGCAGGGCCTGGGTGTACGGGTGCGACGGCGCCGCGTACACGTCCGCGCAGTCGCCGTACTCGACGAGCGAGCCCCAGTACATGACCGCCACCTGGTGGCAGAGGTGCCGGACCACGGCGAGGTCGTGCGCGATGAACAGGTACGCCAGTCCGAGCTGCTCCTGCAGGTCACTCAGCAGGTTGATGATCTGCGCCTGGACGGAGACGTCGAGTGCCGACACCGGCTCGTCCAGCACCAGCAGGCTCGGCTCGAGTGCCAGCGCGCGGGCGATGCCGATGCGCTGCTGCTGGCCCCCGGAGAACTCGTGCGGGTAGCGCTCGACGTCGCCGGAGCGCAGGCCGACCATGCCGAGCAGATCGCCGACGCGCCGCCGCCGTGACCGTGCGTCGCCGACGCGGTGGATGCGCAGCGGCTCCTCGACGATGTCGCCGACGGTCATCCGGGCGTCGAGCACCGAGGCCGGGTTCTGCAGGACCACCTGGAGGCGGCGGCGGTGCCCGCGCAGCTCGCGCTCGGACAGTCCGGTGAGGTCGACGCCGCCGAACCGCACCCGGCCCGCCGTCGCCGGTACCAGCCCGAGGACCGCCAGCGCCGTCGTCGACTTGCCGGACCCCGACTCGCCGACGAGCCCGAGCGTCTCGCCGGCCCGCAGCGTGAAGCTGACGTCGTGCACCGCGCTGACCGCGCCGACCGCCCGGCGCAGCAGCTTCGTCCTGATCGGGAAGTCGACGCGGAGGTTCTCGACCTCGAGCAGCGGGGTGTCGGCCGGCTGGGTCATCGGGCCTCTCCTGGTCCGGTCGCGGACGAGCTCAGCGGCGGGGTCGGCGGCTGGGCCAGCCGGTCGGCGAAGTGGCAGGCCGAGAGCTGGCCGGGAACGGGCTGGGGCAGCAGCGGCGGCGTGCGCTCGGCGCAGATCGCCTGGTCGCGGCCCACATCGCAGCGCGGGCGGAAGGCACAGCCGACGGCGTCGGCGAGCATGGTCGGTGGCTGGCCACCGATGGCCGGCAGCCGCCGCGCCGGCACCTTGGTCTGCGGGCGGCTGGCCAGCAGGCCGACGGTGTACGGGTGCCGTGGCTCGGCGAAGATCCGGTCCACGGCCGCGGTCTCGACGACGCGGCCGGCGTACATGACGACGACGCGATCGGCCAGCTCGGCGACCACACCGAGATCGTGAGTCACCAGCAGCACCGACGACCCGGTCTCGTGCCGCAGGCCGTCGAGGAGCTCCAGGATCTGCGCCTGGATGGTGACGTCCAGCGCCGTCGTCGGCTCGTCGGCGATGACCAGCGCGGGCCGGTTCGCCATGGCGACCGCGATCATCGCGCGCTGCCGCATGCCGCCGGAGAACTCGTGCGGGTACTGGTCGATGCGCGACTCGGGGTCGGTGATGTTGACCATCCGCAGCAGCTCCAGCACCCGGGCGCGGAGCGCGGCGCGGCCGGCCGACCGGTCGTGCACCTTGATGGCCTCGGCGATCTGCCGGCCGATCGTCTGCACCGGGTTGAACGACGCGGTGGGGTCCTGGAAGATCACGCCGATGTCGCGGCCGCGCACGCGGCGCAGCTCCCGCTCGGGCATCGTCAGCAGGTCGCGGCCGTCGAAGGCCGCGCTGCCGCCGGTGACCCGGCCGCCGGTACGGGCCAGGAGCCCGAGGATGCTCGCCATGGTGACGCTCTTGCCGGAGCCGGACTCGCCGACGACGGCGACCACCTCGCCGCGCCCCACGTCGAAGCTCACCTCGTGGACGGCCTGGATCGCCGAGGGGCCGGAGCCGAACCGCGTCGAGAGGTCCCGGACGCTCAGCAGGGGAGTGGCGGACGCCGTGGTCATGCCGGGCTCACCTCTTCTGGCGCGGGTCGAGGGCGTCGCGCAGTCCGTCGCCGACGAAGTTGAGCGAGAGCACCGTCAGGATGATCGCCAGGCCGGGGAAGACCCACATCCATGGCGCTCCCTCGAGGATGGTCAGCGACTGCGCCTCGTTGAGCATGCCGCCCCAGCTGGCCTGCGGCGGCCGGACGCCCAGGCCCAGGAAGGACAGCGCCGCCTCCAGCTGGATCGCGCCGGCGCTGAGCAGCGTGACCACGACGGTGAGCGGCGAGAGCACCGGGCGCAGGATGTGCTTGCGCACCAGCCAGAACGATCCCGCTCCCAGCGCACGCGTGCCCAGCGCGAGGTCCTGTTCCTTCAGCGACATCGTCAGCGCGCGCGTCACCCTGCATGCAGTGCCCCACTCGAACACCGCGATGACCACGACGATCGTCGTCATGCTCGGGCCGACGATGGTGATCACCAGGATGATCGGGATGAGCGCGGGGAACGACAGCACGATCTCGACCAGCCGCATGACGACGCCGTCGACCCAGCGGCCCAGGTATCCGGCCAGCAGGCCGAGCGCGAGGCCCAGCGCCGCTGCGGACAACGCGGCCACGATGCCGATGGTCAGCGACACTCGCGCGCCGTAGAGGACGCGGCTGAGGATGTCGCGGCCGGACGAGTCCGTGCCCAGCAGATGGTCCCCGCCCGGCGGCTGCTGATAGGCCTGCAGATCCACCGCGTTGGGGTCGTGCGGCGCCAGCAGCGGCGCGAAGATCGCGGCCAGCGTCGCCAAGACCAGGAACACCAGCCCGGCGGCGGCGAGGCGGTTGCGCAGGAACCGGCGGACGGCGGCCCGCCGCGGCGAGATGGAGGCCGCCCCGGTGACGGCGTCCGCGGCGGAGGCCGTGACCGCCGGCGGCTGGTCGGTGAGTCCGTCGAGTCGCAGATCGCTCATGTCAGCCTGATCCTCGGGTCGAGCACCGCCGCGGCGAGGTCGGCGAGCAGGTTGCAGACCATGACGGCGACGGCGGTCAGCAGCACGGCCCCGAGCAGGACGGGGTAGTCGCGGCCGTTGACGGCGTCCAGGATGAGTGTGCCCATGCCCGGCCAGGCGAAGACCTTCTCGATCAGCACGGTTCCCGCCAGCAGCGCGGGCAGCTGCACGGCGATGGCGGTCGTCAGCGGGATCAGCGCGTTGCGCAGCGCGTGTCTCGTCACCACCGCCGCCCACGGCACGCCCTTGGCGACGGCGGTCGTGACGAACTTCTGGTCCAGCACCTCGAGCATGCCCTGCCGGACGTAGCGCATGTACGGGCCGACGAGCGTGGCCGCGAGGACGCCGGCCGGCAGGATCAGGTGCCGCATGCCGTCGGCGAACGACGGCTCCTCGTCCAGCGTCCGCAGCCCCGAGCTCGGCAGCACGCCCAACTTGAGCGCGAAGACGTAGATGGTCATGAGGCCGAGGAAGAATCCGGGGATCGAGATCGCCAGCATGCCGCCGGTCCCGATCGTGTAGTCGGCCCAGCTGTTCTGCCGCAGCGCGGCGACGACCCCGAGCACCAGACCGGCCAGCAGCGCCACCAGGACGCCGGTCACGATGAGGGTCAGGGACGGCCCGACCCGCTCGCCGAACAACTGCGTGACCGGCACCTTCAGCTGGTAGGAGTACCCGAGGTCGCCCTGGAACACCTGCCCGAGCCAGCGCACGTACTGCACCGGCACCGGCTGGTCGAGCCCGAAGGCGGCGCGCTGCCGCTCGATGTAGTCGCTGGCCGACGGCCCCTGCAGCTGAGTCGGGTCCAGCTGCATCTTCACGGGATCACCGGGCAGCATCCGCACGAAGGCGAAGGCCACCACGGTGATCCCCAGGAAGACCGGTACCGCGATCGCGATACGGCGAACGGCGTACGTCAGCATGCCGATACGGGCCCGGCGACCGGCGTCATGACGTCCACGTCCATTCCCCGATGTTCCAGTAGACGCTGGACGGGTTGCCGTGGATGCGCACGCCCGTCAGGTGGCTGTCGTGGCCCGCGAGCTGGTTGGGCGTGTACAGCATCAGGCCGTCGGGGTCGGCGTTGAGCGTCTGGTAGATCTGGTGGTAGGTGGCCGTGCGCTCGGCCTCGTCGGTCTGGGCCAGGCCCTGGTCCCACAGCGCGTCCAGGCCGTCGACGCAGTAGCGGGCGATGTTCCCGCCGGCTGGGTAGGCCGCCGAGCACCTGTTGTAGGTGGCGAGGTCGTTCGGGTCGGTGGTGAAGATGCCGCCGCCGATCGTGAACATCTGGTAGCCCGTGGCGGTCTCGGCCATGGTCAGCAGGTTCGCCGTGTCCGTGTTCTGGATCTCGACGGTGATGCCCACGTCGGCCAGATTGGCCTGGATGATGTTGACCGCGCTGTCGAAGTCGCGCTGACCGGGCCGGTGCAGCAGGACCAGCGTCGTCGACGGGTCCCAGCCGGCCTCGGCCAGCAGCTCGCGCGCCTTGTCCGGGTCGAAGTCGTACTGGATGAGGTCGCCGTTCTGCGACAGCGCCCACTCCGGGCCGAGCTGGCGGATGTTGTCCTTCGCGACGGAGCACTCGCCCGCCAGCACCGTCGTGCAGATGCCCTCGCGGTCGACGGCGTAGGCGATGGCCTGGCGGACCCGCGCGTCGGCCAGGGCCGGGTCGGCGAGGTTGAACTGCATGACCTGCGGCGCGACCCCGGGCACGGACGCCACGGCGTAGCCGTCGCCGAGGTCCTCGACGGCGCCCTTGTCCGGTGCGGTCAGCGGCGAGACGAACTGCGTCTCACCGGTGCGCAGCTGGGCCATCGCGGCGTCGGAGTCGAGGACCCGCATGAACAGCTCCTCGAACCCGGGCCCCTCGCCGCGCCAGTTCTCGTTGGCGACCAGGTGGGCGTACTGCCCGGGCTGCCACTCCTCGAGCACGAACGGGCCCGATCCGACCGGCAGGGTGGCGAAGAAGTCGTCGTCGGGCAGCGCCGCGGGGTCGACGTCCCCCAGCACGTGCTCGGGGAGGATCGGCATGAACTTGTCCAGGCTGGCCACCTGGTTGACCCAGGCACCGTTTGGCGCGGCCAGCGTGAACACGATGGTCGACTCGTCCGGCGTCGCGATGCCGGCGATGGTGTCCGCGGCACCGTCGACGTACTCCGCCTGGCCCTGGACCGCGCCGAGGCGCGACGCCACCGGGCTGATCCGCCCGTCGAGGTATCGCGTGAACGAGAACGCGACGTCCGCGGACGTCAGCGGCTCGCCGTCGCTCCAGGTCAGATCGGGCTTCACGACGACGGTGACGGTCAGGCCGTCAGGGGCGATCTCCCAGCTGTCCGCGAGCCGCCCGATGACCTGGCCCTGGTCGTCGGTGCCGACCAGTGGCGTCTGGGTGGCGTCGAACATCTGTCCCTTGCCGATCTGGCTGGGCAGGAACGGGTTGAAGTCGTCGGACTCGGCGCTGAGGGTCACGTTGAGGACGGTGGGCGCGGCAGCGCTCCCGCCCGCCGAATCGGCGTCGGAGCCGGATGAGCCGCCGAAGCATCCCGCGAGCATCACGGCACCAGCCGTGGCGACGGCGAGTTTCGCGGGGAAGAGCGATCGCTTCACGCAGATACCCTCTCTATCGGAGTCGAGAACCGCTGTGGTCACGGGATGGGCGCCGAGCCGAAGAACCACGGCAACCACCACGCCGGCAGGGAGCCGACCTCGGCCGCTGTGCGTGGTTACGTATTCACGATGGCGCGAAACTAGCTCGCACGGTGTTGCAGTGTCAAGGCGCTGTGGAGGATCGCGAGACGCCATCCCCGGGGGACACTGAAGTGATCATGAGGTGAGTACGTACCCCACGCGAATGCCGCAATCGACTCCACTACAGTGACTGTAATGAAAAGCTTCACAGGGAAGGTCGCGCTCGTCACGGGGGCGAGCCGCGGCATCGGGGCGGCGACGGCGCGCGCGTTCGGAGCCGCCGGGGCGTCGGTGGTGCTGGTCTCCCGGTCGGCCGACGCGCTGGCCGCCGTGGCCGCCGACATCGAGCGGGCGGGCGGTGCGGCTCTGACGGTGCCGGCCGACCTGGCGAGCGCCGAGGCGGCGGAGGGGATGGTGGCGGCCGCGCTCGATCGGTTCGGGCGGCTGGACGTGGCCGTCAACTCGGCCGCGGCGCACGGCAGCCGACCCACCCCGCTGGCGTCGATCGACGTCGACGAGTGGGACCGGACCATCGCGGTCAGCCTGCGCGGGGTGTTCCTGTCCCTGCGGGCCGAGATC
The DNA here is from genome assembly GCF_014204975.1 of Jiangella mangrovi. NCBI lineage: Bacteria > Bacillati > Actinomycetota > Actinomycetes > Jiangellales > Jiangellaceae > Jiangella > Jiangella mangrovi. The sequence continues at coordinate 6,893,561 of NZ_JACHMM010000001.1, read as the reverse complement.
GCGGCGATGGTCGCCGGTGGCGGCGGCGCGATCGTCAACGTGGCGTCGACGACGGGGTTCGAGGCGGTGGCCGGCCTGGCGCCGTACGTCGCCGCCAAGCACGCGCTGATCGGGCTGACCAAGACGGCCGCACTGGACCACGCCGCCGACGGCGTGCGGGTCAACGCGCTGGCGCCCGGCCCGACCCACACCGAGTCGCTGGAGCGGGCGGGGGAGGCGGCGCGGTCGCGCGTGGCAGCCTCGCTCCCGGTCCACCGCCTCGGCACCCCGGACGAGGTGGCTGCGGCGGCGCTCTGGCTCTGCGGCGACCAGGCGGCGTTCGTGACCGGCACGACCCTGGTGGTCGACGGCGGCCTGCTGGCCGGTCAGCCGCCGTTCGGCTCGGGCTGGTGAGTGTCTGGCGGCATCACAACGGTGTGAGATCACTGCGCTGAGTGGGTGGAGAAACTGTTGTCACAGCGACAGCAGCGCCACACGGATCACGCAGGGATCTGCCCTCGCGGCCGCTCAGCTGTTGATCATGGAGTAGGTGGTCTTCCGCGTCGCTGGGAACCTGCCCTTCTCCATGATCAACGAGGGCGCGGGGGTGTTGTCGGCGGCGCTCAGAACTGGCCGTCGACCTGGAACTCGACGGCGTCGTACTCGCCGAACGGGTCGGCCGACCAGAACTCCGCTGTCAGCGTCGCGCCGGCGGCGAAGCTCTGCGCCGAGCCGTTCAGCGTCGCGACGACGACGCCGTCGAGGAACAGAGTCGCCGTCCAGAGGGCGCCCGCGACGGCCTCGCCGGTGTTGGTGACCCTGGCCCGCAGCGCGAAGCCGCCGATGCCGTCGTCGGACACCTGCACGTCGGCGAACTCGAACTGCCCGGCGGTGTAGGTGCCGGCGGCGGGCGGGGTCTCGTCCTCCTCGGCCGGGGTGGCGGGTGGGGCGGGTGGCTGCGTCGTCGGTGGTTGGCTCGCCGGCGGCGCCGCGGGGGTCTCCTGCGCCGCCGGGGTCGCCGTCGCCGCGGCGGCCGCCTCCGCTGCCGCCTCGAGCTGCGTCACGGACTCCCGCAGCCCGTCGCGCTCGCTCGTGAGCTCGTCGACCTGTCCCTGCAGCGTGGTGACCTGCTCCTCGAGCGCGGCGGTGTCGCTGCTCGCCGCGACCGGCTGCTCCGGCTCATCGCCGTCGCCTGACCAGACGAGCGCGCCGATCGCGATGCCGGCGACGAACGTGACCGCCGCGACGACCCCGGCGATGACCCGTCCGCGCACCCGGCTCGGCTCGCCCTCCGGCTCGTCCGGCAGCAGGCTCTCCGGCTCGTCCGACGGCGACGCCGGCGGTGTCGGTGTGGTCATCGTGCTCCCTGGTCCGGCGCCGATCCTGCAGCACCTCAGGAGATATCAGCCGGCGGGGCGGAAGTCCATGGTCCAGTTCGCCTTCCACGGGCCGTCGTCGACGAGTTGGAGGGACTGCTCCCACTGTGCCGTGCCCGGCCCGTGGGTCCAGCGGAACCGGGCCCGCACCCGCCTGCCCTCCCACTCCTCGGGCCCGTAGAAGGTGCCCACGCCGTCGGCGAAGCGGCCCTCCATGGGCTCGTCGAACCGGCCCGGCCGGCTCGACGACATCCAGTAGATGCGCCACACGTCCTCGGACGGGTCGTACAGCCGGACAGTGCCGGCCTCCCACGGGTTGCGGCCCGGCAGGCCGGCGAAGCTGAAGCTGTCGATGTTGCCCAGCCCGCCGAGGATCGGCCGCGCCTCGCACGCCGTCGCGAACTCGACCCACGACCCGTCGTCGTCGAGGTCGGGGCGCCAGCGGTTGTGCACGTCCCACCGGCCGAAGAGGAAGTCGAAGTCGCCGTTCACCCCGTCATCCTCACACCCGCCACCGACAACCTCCCCGATCACTCGGCAGCACGCATGGTGACACGTTCCATGTCAATGCCCCGAAAGTGACAAGTCGTATCCAGTCAGGAGACATTGACATGGAACGCCATGCTGTCTTTCATCGGCGCATGGCTGCCACCCTGACCGCCGCGAGCCGGCGCGCCGTCGTCCTGTCCGGGACCCTGCTCACCGTCGCGGCGCTGGGGCTGTCCGCCAGTCCCGGCACGGCCGCGCCCGCAGCCGCCGCGCCCGCAGCCGCTGCGGACACCCCCGCCGCGCCCGCAGCGGACGCCCCCGCCGCAGCCGAACCCGTCTCCTCCGACGGCGCCAGCGTGCACCTGGGCTCGCCGCGGGAGGTCATCCACACACCGAACGTCGACGCCGGTGAGGTTGCCTGGGCGCCGGACGTGCACGCGTTCGACGCCGGGACGGCGGCCGCGCCGACCCGGCCGGTGCACGTGACGTTCGGCCGCCACCGCGACTTCCGGCCGTGGGTGGAGCCCGGGAGCAAGACGTCGCTCGACGGTGGGCTGAACTTCACCCCCGTCCCGCAGGTGCCCGGCATCTTCACCGCGGTCCGCCGCGCGGACGGCACTGTGCTCGACTTCTCGATGACCGTCGCCGGGGGAGCGTCGAACATCGTCGACGCCGACACGCGGCGGGCCTACACCCGCGTCTCGACCGACGGCGGTGTGACCTTCGGGGCGCCGGCCGAGACCATGGTCGACATCGCGCCCGAGGTGTTCGGCCCCGGTGCGAACCTGTACCCGAACAACCTGGTCGCCGCGCCCGACGGCACGCTCTACCTCGGTGCGTACGCCGTGTTCCCGCACAGCACCGGCCCGTCGACGTCGGCGCTGCTCATCCAGAGCACCGACGACGGCGCGAGCTGGCAGCTGCACTCGGTGATCGCCCGTGGCGCCCGCGGGATCGGCGACCACCAGTTCACCGAGACCGCTCTCGAGATCGGTACCGACGGCGACCTCGTGGCGGTCATGCGCAACTGCCTGACCATCGAGCCGGAGCCGGGCTCCGCCCCGCCGTGCACGTACGTCCCGCTGCAGACGGCGCGCCTCGACCTCGACGACCCCGACGCGACCTGGACCACGCCCGAGCCGGTCGACGCGCCCGGGTTCCCGAGCATGATCCAGCCGCGCCTGCACCTGCTGCCCAACGGCGTCATGGCGCTGCTGGCGGGCCGGCAGGACACGTGGGTCGCGATCTCGCCCGACGGTACCGGCGCGTCTTGGGAGCAGCCGACGCTCGTCTACCGCAATGCCGCACTCGACCAGGACGGCAATCCGCTGCCGTTCCCGGGGACCATCAACGAGGGCTCCAGCGGCAACAGCGGCATGGACTGGGTGGCGTCGAACCGGGTCGTCGCCGCGGCGGACACCTGTCACGCCGTCTGGGCCTTCAACGCCGACACGGACAAGTGCAACTGGCGGTCGCACGTCTACACGATGACCGACATCGACCACCAGGCGATCGTGCGCCGTCCGGTCGACATCCTGACGCCCGGCGCCGGCAAGCTCGACCTCGCCGGCAAGGTGCGCGCACGAACCGCGTCGGTCACCGTCGGCCACGAGTACCGGACGGCGGCGCGGCCGCGGCTGGGCGCCCAGGGCGCCGTCGACGGCAGCACCGAGACGTGGTCCAGCGCCGCCGCGGCCGGCGGTCCCGGCGTCTACACGATCGCACTGGACCGGGAGTACCGCCTGGAGAAGATCGGCCTGAGCCAGTGGATCGGCCGCGAACAGGTCGCCACCGTCGAGGTCGCCACCTCGCCCGACGGCCCGTGGACGACCTGGTGGGAGACGGGCTCTCAGCGCAGCTTCGCGCTCACCTACTCGTCGGAGCTGCCCGTCGTCGACGCCCGGTACGTGCGCGTGACGACGCCGGGCTCGGACGACTGCCCCGAGGGCATGCCGGCGCCGTGCAGCATGCTGAACGAGATCGAGCTGTACGCCGCCGACACGCAGACCTTCGAGAACGACCCGCTCTACACGTCGCCGCGCGACTACGAGCGCTCGGCGATCGGCGTCTTCACCACCGACATCAACACCGCCGGTGCCGGGCGCGTGCTGCGCATCTCCGACGCCGTCGCCGACGACCGCGCCGTGTGGGTGACCAAGCCCGGCGACCCGACGGACACCAAGACGCTCGCCTTCCGGTTCCGGCCCGACCAGATGGGATTCGACGAGGGCGTCGAGCACGACGCGTTCGTGTTCACCCTCTCCGGCCGCAACGGCCGCAAGGACGTCGAGCCCTACCGTCTCGCCGTCTTCGACGACGGGTCGATCGGCCGGTGGGTGGCGAAGTCGCGACGGTGGCAGGAGATCGCGCCGTCCGGCACCGTCCCCGGTGTGGCGGGCATGTACGAACGCTGGAGCTCCATCCGGGTCGACGCGACCCTGCGGTCCGCGACGGTGAGCGTCAACGGCACCGTCGTCGCGACGACCGTCCCCGACGGCAAGGTCACCGCGCTGACGTCGCACACCCTGGCCACCGACACCACACCGGCGGTGAACAGCCAGACCTTCTTCGTCGACGAGGTCGAGTTCCGCCCCTGACGCCGGGGGCGTGAACCCCTGTCCATCGTCGCGCGAGGGGCGTACGTTCGATGTCGGGGGTGGTTGGCATGCTCACCGATTTTCCGGTCTACGCCACGATCGCAACGGGGGACCTGGCCCGGGCACGGGCCTTCTACGAGGGGACACTCGGGTTCAGTCCCGAGATGGAGGACGAGGCCGCAGGGGTCTTCTACCGCTCCGGTGGAGCCCGCTTCCTGCTGTACCAGAGCGACTTCGCGGGCGGCCCGGCGCAGACGGTGGCGACCTGGGTCGTCGACGACGCCGACGCGACGGTCGACGAGCTCACCGCGAAGGGCGTGACGTTCGAGCAGTACGACCTGCCCGGGCTCAAGACCGACGCCCGCGGGATCGCCGAGCTCGGACCGTTCCGCGGCGCCTGGTTCAAGGATCCCGACGGCAACATCCTCAACGTGGGGACGGGTCCCGCCAGCTGACGACAAACCGTCCGGCCTAACACCCGGCGGGTGATGCGGGACGCGCCGGAGCCCGCCACGCTGTCGGCGTGGAGACCAGTGGGACGACGACGGCGGCACCCGCCGCGTCGGGGCTGATCCTGCTCACCCTGGCGTCGGGGCAGTTCCTCATGGCCCTGGACAGCTCGGTGATGAACGTGTCCATCGCGACCGTCGCGGACGACCTGGACACGACGGTGACGGGGATCCAGTCGGCCATCACGTTCTACACGCTGGTGATGTCGTCGCTGATGATCACGGGCGGGAAGATCGGCGAGATCCTGGGCCGCAAGCGGGCGTTCGCCATCGGCTGCGTCATCTACGGGACGGGGTCGCTGACGACGTCGTTGTCGCCGAACCTGACGGTTCTGCTGATCGGCTGGTCGGTGCTCGAGGGCGTCGGCGCGGCGCTGATCATGCCGGCCATCGTCGCGCTGATCGCGTCGAACTTCGACCGCGGCGCCCGGCCGCGCGCCTACGGCCTGGTCGCGGCGGCCGGGGCGATCGCCGTCGCGCTGGGGCCGCTCATCGGCGGGTTCCTGACGACGTACGCCTCGTGGCGGTGGGTGTTCGCGGGCGAGGTGCTGATCGTGCTCGCGATCCTGGTGCTGGCGCGGCGGCTGGCGGACGTGCCGGGGGACCGCTCCGCGCGGCTGGACCTCGTCGGCACGGCGCTGTCGGCGCTGGGGCTCGCCCTCATCGTGTTCGGCGTCATCCGGTCGGGGACCTGGGGGTTCGTCAACGCGAAGCCGGACGCGCCGGTGTGGCTCGGCCTCTCGCCGGTGATCTGGCTGATCCTCGGCGGCGGCCTGGTGCTGCTCGGGTTCGCCGCGTGGGAGCGGCGGCAGCGTGACGCCGGCCGGCCGATCCTGTTCGACCCGGCCCTGCTGCGCAACGCGGTCCTGCGCGGCGGGCTGGTCTCGTTCCTCTTCCAGTACGTGGTGCTGGCCGGGGTGTTCTTCACGGTGCCGCTGTTCCTCTCGGTCGCCCTGGGGCTGTCGGCGATCGACACCGGGATCCGCATCCTGCCGCTCTCGCTGGCGCTGCTCGCGGCGGCCACGGGCATCCCGAAGCTGCTGCCGGACGTGTCGCCGCGGCTCGTGGTGCGCGCGGGCTTCCTGTCGATGGGCGCGGGCATCGTCTGGCTGGCCGCGGCGCTCGAGGTCGGCGTCGGGCCCGAGGTCATCACCTGGCCGATGATCCTGGCCGGGCTGGGCATCGGCGCCCTGGCGTCCCAGCTGGGCAGCGTGACGGTGTCGTCGGTCCCGGACGAGCGCGCCGACGAGGTGGGCGGCGTCCAGAACAGCGTCATGTTCCTGGGCTCGTCCATCGGGACCGCGCTGGCCGGCGCCGTGCTGATCTCGGCGCTCACCACGTCGTTCTTCGCCGGGATCCAGGACGATCCGGCGGTGCCCGCGGACCTCACGACTCGGGCGGAGGCCCAGCTGTCCGCGGGCGTGCCGTTCGTGTCCGACGACCAGCTGTCCGAAGCGCTGGCCGACGCGGGGGTCGCCGAGGACACCGCGGACGCCGTCGTCGCGGACAACGCGGCGGCCCGGATCGACGGCTTGCGCTCGGCGCTGGCGCTGCTCGCCGTGGTCGCGCTGCTGGCGCTGTTCGCCGCGCGGAGCATCCCGACCCGCCAACCCGGCAAGGCTGCGGTGACAGGCGGCGAAACGCGCGCGGATATCGACTGAAATCTATTGACAATCGATCGATAGACAGCGACAGTCGATGCCATGCCATCCAAGCATCGGGCAGTCGGCCTGCTCCGGATCCTGCTCGTGCTGCTGTTCGCCGGACTCGTGGTGGCGCAGGTCGCGATCCTGCCCGGAACGCTCGCGTCCCTCGCCGAGGACGAGCCCGACCTCGCCTACCTGCGCTGGCCGGCGCTGGCCTTCTCGATCGTCGAGCTGCTCTGCGTCCAGGTCGTCATCGTCTGCACCTGGAAGCTGCTCGGCATGGTCAGGGACGACCGCATCTTCAGCGAGGCCGCGTTCGCCTGGGTGAACACGATCGTGTGGACCATGGCCGCCGCGTGGGTGCTGCTCCTCGGCGCGTTCGGCTACGTCACCGCCGTCGTCTCCGGCCCGGGACTCCCGGTGCTGCTGTTCGGCATGGTGCTGGCCGGGGGAGTGCTGGTGCTGCTGATGGTCGTCATGCGTGCGCTGCTGCGCCAGGCCACGATCCTGCGCAGCGACATGGACGCGGTGATCTGATGCCCATCGTCGTGCGCATCGACGTGGAACTGGCCAAGCGCAAGCTGAGCGTCGGCGAGTTCGCGGAACGGGTCGGGCTCACCCCGGCCAACGTCGCCGTGCTGAAGAACGGGCGGGCCAAGGCGGTCCGCTTCAGCACCCTCGAGGCGATGTGCCGGGTGCTCGAGTGCCAGCCCGGTGACCTGCTCGAATGGGTCCCCGACGGCGCGGAGGCCGACCAGTGAGCCTCCGGATGCGGACCGACGTGCTCGTCGTCGGGGCCGGGCTGGCCGGACTGCACACCGCGACGCTGCTCGCCCGCCGCGGCCACTCGGTGCTGCTGACCGAGCGGCGGCCCCGGCTCGACGGCACGATCCGCACCACCGGGATCTTCGTCCGCCGCACCCTCGACGACTTCGACCTGCCGCCGGAGCACCTCGGCCCGCCCATCCGCCGCGTCGTCCTCTACCCGCCGAACCTCCGCCGCCCGGTCGCGCTGGTCAGCGAGCGCGACGAGTACCGGGTCGGCGACATGGGGCCGCTCTACCTGTCCGCGGCGAGGACGGCGGTCGACGACGGCGTCAGCCTCCTGCTGGGCACGCACTACGTCGCCCGCCGCGAGCCCGGCACCTTCCTGCTGGCCGGCCGCGACGGCGCGATCCGGGTCCAGGCGCGGTTCGTCGTCGGCGCCGACGGGGCCCGCTCCACCGTCGCGCGCGACCTCGCCCTCGACCGCAACCGGCACCTGCTCATCGGCGCCGAGGAGGTCTTCCCGCTTCCGGCCGGCGGCGGCGCGGGCGGCGACGGCGAGCCGCCGACGTTCCATTGCGTGCTCGACCCGTCGCTCGCGCCCGGGTACCTCGCCTGGGTCGTCAACGACGGCCGGCACGCCCACGTCGGTGTGGCCGGGTACGCGAAGCGCTTCCCGGACGGCATGCGCCGAGCGCTGACGCGGTTCGCGGCGACGGCGCCCGGACTGGGGCCGCGCGGGGCCGCGGCTGACGCCGTCGCCCCCGGATCCGAGGTCGAGCGGCGGGGCGGGCCGATCCCCGTCGGAGGGGTCCTCCGGCGCATCAGCTGCGTCGACGGCCTGCTGGTGGGTGACGCGGCGGGTGCGGTGTCGCCGTTGACCGCCGGTGGGCTCGACCCGTGCCTGCGACTGTCCGAGCACGCCGCCGACGTCCTCGACGACGCCCTGCGTGCGGGCCGGCCGGACCCGCTCGAGCACTACGACGGCGCGGCGCTGCGGGCCCGGTTCCGGGGACGGCTGCTGCTGCGCCGCGGGCTCGCGCAGGTCCGCACGCCGGCCATGGCGACCGCGGCGTTCGGGGTCCTGCGGACCCGGGTGGGCCGTGCGGCGGCCGCGAGGATCCTGTTCGGGGACGGCTCGTTCCCGTCGCCGTGAGATGCCGCCGCCCAGGCGATCCCGGACGGCGGGCAGGTGGCGGGGAACCGCCAATAATCCGTCGCGTCACGGCCGGGGGCGGAGTTACCGTCGTGACTCATGCGCCCGATCACCGAGAGCGACATCCGCCGCTCGTTCGTCAACTGCTCCAAGGGTGAGGCCATGCGGCTGAACGTGCCGCGCGACCTCGAGGAGCAGCCCTGGGACGACCTCGACTTCCTCGGCTGGCGAGACCACAGCACCCTCGACCGCGGCTATCTGGTCGCTGTGGCGGGCGATCGGCTCGTCGGAGTGACGCTGCGGACGAACCCGAAGAGCTCGCGCGCCTTCACCACGCGCAGCATGTGCTCGCTCTGCCTGACGACCCACACCAGCGGCGGCGTCTCGCTGATGACGGCCCGCCGCGCCGGCGAGCCCGGCCGCCAGGGCAACACCGTCGGCCAGTACCTGTGCGGTGACCTGCTGTGCTCGCTCTACGTGCGGGGCCGCAAGCAGTCCATCGTCGGCGCCGAGATCGAGGAGACCCTGACGGTGGAGGAGAAGGTCGGCCGCATGCGCGGCAACCTCGACACCTTCGTCGCCCAGGTCCTCGGCTGACCTCGGCGCGCCGGGGAGACCGCGCACCGATCAGGTTGTCGCGCCGCGCTCGTCTGTACGTGTGAGATCCACACACAGGAGGCTGGCTCGATGCGGAAACTGACCTTTGCGATGAACGTGAGCCTGGACGGCTACATCGCCGCGCCCGGCGACGACCTCGGCTGGAGTAGCGGTGAGGGACCGGACTCGTCGTCGAGCGACGAGCTGTTCCAGTGGTGGTCCGACCGGGTGGCGGCGACGGGCCTGTCGCTGTACGGGCGCAAGCTGTGGGAGGTGATGAGCTCCGCCTGGCCGACCGCCGACCAGCGGCCCGGCGCCAGCGGGGCGGAGATCGAGTTCGCCGGGCGCTGGCGGGACCTTCCGAAGGTGGTGTTCTCCTCGACGATCAGCACGGTCGACTGGAATGCCCGCCTGGTCACCGGCGACGCGGTCACCGAGATCACCCGGCTCAAGGCCGAGGACGGTGGCCCGATGGACATCGCCGGCGCCACGCTCGCCGGTGCGGCCATGCGGGCCGGACTGATCGACGAGTACCTGCTGGTCACCTATCCGGTCCTGGTCGGTGGCGGCACGCCGTTCTTCGCCGCGCTGGACACCTGGGTGAACCTGGCGCTGGTGGAGACGCGGACGTTTCCGGGCGGTGTGGTGCTGACCCGCTACGAGACGAGGCGGTGAGCGCAGGCGGAGACCTGCCCCCGATCACAGTGCCGGGGGCAGGTCAAGCCATGGCTTGTCGGTGGCGTCGAACCCGGTGAGCTCGGCGATCTTCCCGTCGACGATGTGCAGGGCCGCGACGGCGAACAGCCGGTACTCCGAGTCGTCGGGGGTGCGGACGTACAGCGCGGCGGCGGGCATGCGATTGACCGTCGTGGGGATGCCGCGCCAGTCGTCGTGGCCGGGCTGGAAGAGCCCGCCGGAGACCCAGCCGTCGACCGCGTCCTCGGCCGTCGTGGTCACGGTGCCCGGGTCGGGCAGCATCGCGAAGCGCAGGTCGTCGCGCAGCAGCGACATCAGGGCGTCGAGGTCGTTGCGCTCGTGGGCGTCGATGTACGACTTCACCGCGCCGCGCTCGCTGCTCGACAGCTCGTGGGTGGCGGGGCTGCGCCAGTCGAGGCGGCGGCCGGGCAGCTGCTCGCGCATTGTGACACGGGCCCGCTGCAGCGCGCTGGTCACCGATGCGACGGTCGACTCGAGGGCGTCGGCCGCCTTCGACGCCGGCCAGCCGAGGACGTCGCGCAGGACGAACACCGCCCGCTGCCGCGGCGGCAGGTGCTGGACGGCGACGATGAACGCCAGCTCGATCGTCTCCCGCGCGACCACCGATTCCTGCGGGTCCTCGGGGAGCATCCGGTCGGGGTACGGCTGCAGGTACGGCAGCTCGGAGCCGGGGTCCGGCAGTTCGGACAGTACGGGTACGCGGTCGTTGCGCTTCCTCAGGAAGTCGAGGCAGGCGTTCGTCGCGATCCGGTACAGCCAGGTCCGCAAGGCCGCGTTGCCCTTGAACGACTCCCGCTTGTTCCACGCTCGCAGGAACGTCTCCTGCGTCAGGTCCTGGGCGTCCTCGTAGTTCGCGAGCATCCGGTAGCAGTGCACCTGCAGCTCACGCCGGTGGCGTTCGGTGACGAGTGCGAACCGCGTCGCGTCGTCCGAACGGACCGCCGCGATGAACGTCGCCTCGTCGGCGCCCAGCGGCCTGGCGTCGGTCATGTCATCCATCCTTCCATCGGTGAGAGGGCCAACAGAACTGACGACATGGCGGAGGATTCCTGATCGGTGAAGCCGCGCCTGACCGGACTGTTCCTGGTGCGAGCGCTGGCCAGAGGCTCGATGCCTCCCCTCCGGCGGCTACGGAGGGTCGGTGGTCCTGAAGGACGTTCATGCTGGTAGGGCGGGTGGGACTCGAACCCACGACGAGGGATTATGAGAGCCACGGCAACCCTCACGGCAGCAACTTCAGGCGCCAGCGCTCAGGTCGCCGGCATCTCCAGGACATCTGACAGCGTTGCCCAACCTCATTTCGCACCACTAACGGCACCCACGCTGTGCTCGGGAGCTTCCGAGACGCCATTCGTGTGATGAACTCGAGTTCCCGTCCAAGGCCGGTGTTGTGGGCTCAGCCCGGTGCCGCGTCCGGGCCGTGAGCGGCCGTGCTCCAGGTGAGTTCCCCCGGGTCCCAGGTTGCTGTGTTCGGGCACCTGTTGAGAGCTGGGTCGATGAGCGTCGCCACAACGTGGGCTGCCGTAGCGGCGCTGAATGTTTCAGCGATTGGAACGCCTTTCGCGGTCGCCGGGTAGGTGCGGGTCCAGTCGGTAGGGATCTCGAAGTGCCCGAACGGCTCGATGCCGCTGAGCGTCTGCTTGGCGTCGATCGCGCGGCGCAGTTCGCCGAGGTCGATTCTTTGTGTGTGGGCGAGCACAACGAGGTCGACGAGGTCCTTGACGCGGCTACTGCGCTTTCCGCCCGGGTAGGTGGTATCCATCGTGGCGAAGACCTTGTCGGCGATCTGGTCGGTCACCGGATACAGCTGGTACGGGTGGGTGACGAGTTCGCGGCGCAGGTGCAGCCTGTTGGCTGGCTCGACTACCTCGGGCAGTCCGACCGGGGCAGGGCCGACCACGACGTCGACGGTCATCGTGTCGATCTGCCGGTCGGAATCGGTGTCGAGGCAGGCGTAGACGAGGCGTCGGGTGGTGACGCCGGGCTGGTTGTCGCCAAGCCCGATGGGCTCGGATCGGATCAGTCTGAAGGTGAGGTGGTCGCCGAGGTCGGCGGCCACGAGAGCGCGGCCTTCTTGGCTGCCTCCTTGATCGCGCGTTCAAGAGATCGCCAGTCCGCGTAGCCGGAGTGGTCAGCCACGCCCCGATCCTTCCGGATCGATGCCCGCGAGTTCGAAGAGATCGCTCGCTGTCTCGCGCCCGTCGCGTCGGCTGATCGCGTCGAGGTGCGCAACGAGGCGTTCGGGGGAGACCAGCTTGTCGGCCCGCACGGCATTGCGCACAGCGTCGGCTACCAGGGACATGTCCGTGTCGATGTCGACCAGATCGGCGATCGTCCGCTCGACGGTGAGTGTCGGCAGGCCGTTGACCGGCATGACCTCATCAGGGCTGAGTGGCCGGATGCGAAGATGCACGCCAGGCAGGCGGGTTCCCTTGCGTGCGGGGACGATGAAGTCGAAGCCGTCGAGCAGAAAGTCCGCAATCTCGTGGACGACGGCCGCTGTCGTCCCGGCGGCCACAAGCGAGGAGACCCCGGCCTCCGTGCGTGGGGTCGTTGCGCCACCGAGCGCCAGCCAGGTCGCGTAGATCGCCTCGTGCTCTTGCGCAGGAGCGCCGCCTGCGCGGTACACCCCGTGTGCGACGCGCTCGATTGCTCCGGCGGTTGCCATCCGTGACAGCTGCTTGCGAGCAACCCCGGCCGCGGCTGCTTGGGCGGTGGTGAACAGCCCCCACCGTCGTTCCGCGATGGAGCCGAGCCGCGCCAGCGTTGCATCCGCCACGACAACGATTGTACCCAATTTCGGGGACAAGCGTTGTAGCTAGCTGGCGAGATCTGTGTAGGGCGGGTGGGACTCGAACCCACGACCCAGGGATTATGAGTCCCCTGCTCTAACCGGCTGAGCTACCGCCCCGGAAGCGCGCGACCCGGACCTGCGCGCCCGAGAACCTTACCCCGGCGGCGACGACCGCCGAGCGGCTCGGGCGAGGGCGTCCTCGGCCTGGATGGCGAGCACGCCGACGAGGTCGCCGGCCGAGGGGAGGTCGGTGATGAGGTCGACCCCCTCGCCGGCCCAGACGGGCAGCGGCGGGATCGCGCCGCGCGCCACATCGTCCTGATAATCCTGCCGGGCCTGCCCATCCACGGCGAGGTCGGTCTCGCGGCCGCGCCAGCGCTCGAGGTAGGGGTGGGCCAGGGTGCGGGCCAGGTACTTCGACGGCCAGTCGGAGCCGCGGGCGATGTCGAGGACGGCGCTGCGCTCGGTTGCCTCCGCCGAACCGTCGAGGATCGCCCGGGTGATCGCGGGGTCGACGAGGGCCTCGGTCGTGGCCTGGAAGCGGGTGCCGATCAGCGCGCCGGCCGCGCCCAGGGCGAGGGCGGCCGCCACCCCGCGGCCGTCCGCGATGCCGCCGGCGGCCAGCACCGGCGGACCGGCGGCGCCGGCGAGGTCCACCACCACGGGCACGAACGGCAGGGTCGACCGGCCGCGGCGGGCGCCGTGGCCGCCGGCCTCGGTGCCCTGGGCGACGATCACGTCGGTGCCCAGGTCGAGGGCCTGACGGGCCTCCTCGAGGTCGGTGACCTGCAGGATCAGCAGCGCCCCCGCCTGACGGATCCGCGCGGCGTACGGCGTGGGGTCGCCGAAGGAGAGCATGATCGCCGACGGGCCGTACGACAGCGCGTGGTCCACCGCGCTCGCGTCGATGCCCCAGGTCAGGAACCCGACGCCCCACGGCAGGCCCGGTGCCGACGCGGCGAGGATCGGCGCCTCGCGGTCCAGCCACCGGCGGTCGCCGGTGGCGGCGCCGAGGATGCCGAGGCCGCCGGCACGAGACACCGCCGAGGCCAGCGCGCCGCCGGATGAGCCGCCCATCGGCGCCAGCGCGATGGGGTGCCGCAGCCCGAACAGGTCCGTGAACTCGGTCCTCAACGCCATGGCCCCATCTTTCCGGACATCACCCGCGGCGGGTGGGCCACCCACTCCGTCCGGCACGGTGGGATGGGCCGCGTGCCGGATGACGCGAACGGCACCGATGCCGCCGTCGAACACGTCCCGCCGTGGCTGAGGCGCGTGGCCGGGTGGGTGATGAGGCGGTGGCCGGGCCGGATCCTGACCCGCAGTGTGGCCGGCTGCCTGCGTGTCGACATCTTCGACCGGGCGATGACGATCGCGGCCCAGACGTTCAGCTCGGTCCTGCCCATTCTCATCCTGATCGCCACGTGGGTGGGCGCGGGAGCATCGGACGACACCACGGACGCCTTGGATCTGCCGGAGGAGTCGGCGTCGCTGCTCGACGAGGCGGTGAAGGGGGCGGGGAACGCCGCGTTCGGGGTCGTCGGGGCGCTGATCGTGCTGGTGTCCGCGACCAGTCTGTCGCGGGCGCTGAATCGCGCGTTCACCGCGGTCTGGTCGCTGCCGCGCCCCAGGAACCGGCTGGCGTCGGCGTGGCGGTGGCTGGCCGCCGTCGTCGTGCTGGCGCTGTCGGTCATCCTGGTCCGCGGGCTGATCACGGTGGCGGGCGAGTTGGAGCCGCCACGAGCCTGGCAGTCGGTGACGGCGTTCGCCGCGGACGTCGCCGTGGCCGTGTTCCTGCCGTGGGTGCTGCTGGCGGGCGCCGTCCGGCCGCGGCGGCTGCTACCCGGAGCCGTCTGCTTCGGGATCGCAATGATCGCGGTCCGCCCGGTCTCGGCGGCGTGGCTGCCGCGAGCGCTGGACACCAGCGCGGACCGGTTCGGGTCGATCGGCGTCGCTTTCACGTATCTGGCCTGGTTGTACGTGGTCTCGTTCTGCTTCCTGGCGACGGCGGTGATCGGCCGGGTCATCGCGACCGACGAGGGCGCCCTGGGCCGATGGATCCGAACAGGGCGGATGCCCGGAGACCGCGCGATCCCCGGGCATCCGTCGAGCACGTCGAACTAGTGGTGGTTCGCGTGGTACGCCAGCGCCTCCTCGATCGACATCTCGGAAGCGGCGGCGGGAGCGGCGGCAGGAGCGGCCGGCGGCGTCGTGCCGACGTCCGACTGCGCCGCGGTGCGGGTGAGCATGCCCCGCTCCCGGCTGGTGATGACGCCGTCGGCGACCAGCGCGGTCGCCACCGCCGTCACGTGCCGCACGAACGCGCCGTGCGAGGCCCAGTCGCCCTCGTCGTCGATGAGGTCGTTGATGGTGCAGCCGTCACCGGTGTCGACGTTGGCCACGAGCGAGTCGAGGCCGCCGATGACCACCGTCGGGCGGGTGTCGGAGTCGGGGCAGGCGTCGCCGTCGCGCTCGACGACGGTGAACGTCACCGAGCCCACGTCCGACGCGTTCCCGGCGTTGTCCGTCGCCCGGAACCGCACGGTGTGCTCGCCCACCGCACCCACCACGACCGGCGCCGTGTAGGGCACGAACGCCCCGTCGTCGAGGGAGTAGACTACGGAGGCGACGCCGGACTCGGCATCGGTGGCCGTGACCGTCACGGTCGCCGAGTCGATGTAGTCGCCGGCGCCGTTCTGCTCGCCGGACACCACGCCGGACACCACGGGCGGCGTCGTGTCGTCCGGCTCGACCGCGACCACGGTGAACGACACCGACTCGACCGGCGCGACGTTGCCGGCGTTGTCGGTCGCCCGGTACTGGACGACGTGGTCGCCGACGGCCGACACCACGACGGGCGCGGTGTAGGTCACGAACCCGGCGCCGTCCAGGTTGTACTCCACCGACGCCACGCCGGAGCCGGTGTCGGACGCCGTCACCGTCACCGTCGCGGATCCGACGTAGTCGCCCTCAGGGTTCTGCGAACCGGTGACCGCGGCCGAGACGTCCGGCGGGGTCGTGTCGTCGGGCTCCGGCTCGACGACGGTGAAGGCCACCGACTCGACCGGCGACGTGTTGCCGGCGTTGTCGGTCGCCCGGTACTGGACGACGTGGTCGCCGAGCGCCGTCACGACCACGGGGGCCGTGTAGGGCTGGAACGAGCCACCGTCGAGCGCGTAGGCGATCGAGGCGACGCCGGACTCCGCGTCCGACGCCGTTACCGTGACCGTCGCCGACGAGACGTACTCGCCGTCCTCGTTCTGGTCACCGGCCACGGCCGCCGAGACGTCCGGCGGCGTGGTGTCGTCCGGCTCCGGCTCGACGACGGTGAAGGCGACGGACTCGACCGGCGCCACGTTGCCGGCGTTGTCGGTCGCCCGGAACTGCACCGTGTGCGCGCCGGTCGCCGACACCACGACGGGTGCCGTGTAGGCCACGAACCCGGCGCCGTCGAGGTTGTACTCCACCGACGCGACCCCGGACCCGGCGTCGGTCGCGGTGATGGTGACCGTGGCCGACCCGACGTACTCGCCGTCCTCGTTCTGGTCACCGGTGACCGCGCCGGAGATGTCCGGCGGGGTGGTGTCGTCCGGCTCCGGTTCGACGACGGTGAAGGTGACGGACTCGACCGGCGAGGTGTTGCCGGCGTTGTCGGTCGCCCGGTACTGCACGGTGTGGTCGCCGAGCGCCGTCACCACCACGGGAGCGGTGTACGGCTGGAACGAGCCGCCGTCCAGCGCATAGGCGACGGACGCGACGCCCGACTCGGCGTCGGTCGCGGTGACCGTCACCGTGGCCGAACCGACGTAGTCGCCGTCCTCGTTCTGGTCGCCCGTGACGGCGGCCGAGACGTCCGGCGCCGTCGTGTCGTCGGGTTCCGGCTCGACGACGGTGAACTGCACGGCCTCGACCGGTGCGACGTTGCCCTCGTTGTCGGTCGCCCGGTACTGCACGGTGTGCTCGCCGAACGTCGTCACGACGAGCGGCGCGGTGTAGGCGGTGAAGCCCGCGCCGTTCAGGTTGTACTCCACCGACGCCACACCGGAGCCGGCGTCGGTCGCCGTCACCGTGACCGTCGCGGAGCCGACGTACTCGCCGTCCTCGTTCTGGTCACCGGTCACGGCCGCCGAGATGTCCGGCGGGGTGGTGTCGTCCGGCTCCGGCTCGACGACGGTGAAGCTGACCGACTCGATCGGCGCCTGGTTGCCGGCGTTGTCGGTCGCCCGGTACTGCACGGTGTGGTCGCCCAGCGCGGTCACGACCACCGGGGCCGTGTACGGCTGGAAGGCGCCGCCGTCGAGGGCGTAGGTGATCGAGGCGACGCCGGACTCCGCGTCGGTCGCTGTGATGGTCACGGTGGCGGAGGCGATGTAGTTGCCCTCGTCGTCCTGCTCACCCGCGACGGCCGCGGAGACCTCCGGCGGTGTGGTGTCCTCGGGCTCCGGCTCGACGACGGTGAACTGCACGGCCTCGACGGGTGAGACGTTGCCCTCGTTGTCGGTCGCCCGGTACTGCACCGTGTGATCGGCCGCTGCGGTGACGACCACGGGTGCGGTGTAGGCGGTGAAAGCGGCGCCGTCGAGGCTGTACTCGATCGACTGGACGCCCGAGCCGGGGTCCGACGCGGTGATGGTCACCGTGGCCGACCCGACGTACTCGCCGTCCTCGTTCTGGTCGCCCGCGACGGCCGCGGAGACCTCCGGCGGGGTGGTGTCGTCCGGTTCCGGCTCGACGACGGTGAAGGCCACGGACTCGACCGGGGCGACGTTCCCCTGGTTGTCGGTAGCCCGGTATCGCACCGTGTGCGCCCCCAGCGCGGTCACGACCACCGGGGCCGTGTACGGCTGGAACGCGCCGCTGTCCAGGGCGTACTCGACGGAGGCGACCCCGGACTCCGCGTCGGTCGCCGTGACGGTGACCGTGGCCGACCCGACGTAGTTGCCCTCGTCGTCCTGCTCGCCGGCCACCGCGGCCGAGATGTCCGGTGGCGTCGTGTCGACGGGGTCCGGTTCGGCGACGGTGAACTGCACCGACCCGACCTCGGACGTGTTGCCGGCATTGTCGGTCGCCCGGTACTGCACCGAGTGGTCGCCGATTTCGTCGACCACCACGGGAGCGGTGTAGGGCTGGAAGCCGAGGTCGTCGATCTCGTACTCGATGGTGTCGACGCCCGAGCCGGCGTCCGTCGCGGTGACGGCCACGGTGGCCGACCCGATGTAGTCGCCGTCCTCGTTCTGGTCGCCGGTGACCTGCGCGGACACCTCCGGCGGGGTGGTGTCCTCGGTGCCGCCGGTGACGACCAGCAGGCCGGTCATCGATCCGTGCCCGGGGAACGCGCAGTAGTAGCGGTAGACGCCGGGCGTGAGGACGACGTCGACCTCGTAGCGGCCGCCGTTCGGGTCGAACGGGTTCGCCGTGATGTTGACGTCGACGTCGGAGTTGTACTGCGGGTCACTGGTCTCGAACGTCAGCGTGTGCGGCATGCCGCTGGTGTTGCCGGTGGCCACGCTGTTCTCGAAGACGATCGTCGTCGCCCCGGCCACCGCCGTCGTCGGGGCCGACGCGTACGCCGTCACGCTGTTGTTGCCGGTCCAGGTCAGGGTCTGCTCGGCTGCGGCCTCCGCCGTCGCCGATGACGGTGACGCGGCCGGAGACGGAGCTGAACGGAAGGCCGCCGCCGCCGGCACCAGGCCGACCGCCATGAGGGCGAGGGTCAGGACCGCGACGACGACGCCCTGGGGGGTCACTCGTCGGCGGCCGGACCGGCCCTCCGCGGGATGGAGTCGTTGGGGCATGAAGTGCCGCACCTCTTTCGTGAATCCGAGACGCCGAGCGTCCCGGCGGCCGAGGCCCGCCGGAGCGGGCGCGACCACTGGGGTCGCGCCCGCGCCGACCGGCCGCCGGGGACCTAGAGCTCCCGGACTCGAATGTTGCGGAACTCGATCAGGTCGTTGTTGCCGTGGTTCTGCAACCCGATGTATCCGCTGAGGAACTGGCGCAGGTCGGTCGGCGGGTCACCCGCGCGCGACGACTGGATGCCAGGCACGTTGTCGAACTCGTTGATCACCACGCCGTTGCGGATCATCGTGTAGTGCTGGCCCTCGACCACGATCTCGTAGTCGTTCCACTCGCCCTTCGGAGTGGCGCCGGAACCGGGCAGCGCGATCGGGTCGAAGTTGTAGACCGACCCGGTCTTCTGCGGCTCCCCGGTGCTGCCGTCGTAGATCTGGATCTCGTGGCCGCAGTAGATCGCGACCCAGGCCGGCGAGTTCGCCGCGGACCCGACCCGGCCGCACTCCGGCCGTTCCGCCAGCGGCTGGTTCGGGTTCGGGAACCGGACGAACAGACCGCTGTTGGCACGGGTGGTGCCGGGGGAGACGTCACGGAACTGCAGCCGCACCGAGTAGTCGGCGAACTCCTGCTCGGCGTACCAGAGCATGCCCAGCCCGCCGCGGCTGATGATCGTGCCGTCGTCCTGCAGCTCGAAGAAGCCGCCCGGTGCCTGCTCCCAACCCTCGAGAGACTGCGCGGTGCCGTCGAAGATGGCGTCCCAGCCGCTGTCGCCGGGCTTGCCGATCGGCGACGCCGCGGCGAGCCGCGTCAGCGTGGCCTTCTCGCGAGCCGTGATGAGACCGTCGGCAGCCAGCCCGTTGGCGGTGTCCGTGACGTGCCGGACGAAGTCGCCGTGGTTCGGCCAGCTGCTCTCGTCGTCGATGAGGTCGTTGATGGTGCAGCCCTCGCCGACGACGTCGTTGGTGACGCCGGTGTCGGTGTCGCGCAGGAACACGGTGCCGCGGTCGTCCGGCACCGCACACCCGACGACGACCTCGAGCTCGGTGGTCATCGTCTCGCCGTCGGCGTACGTGACGGTGAGCGTCGCGGTGTAGGTGCCCACCGCGTCGTAGGTGTGCCGCGGGTTGGCCTCGTCCGAGGTCGCGCCGTCGCCGAAGTCCCACGCGTGGGACACGCCGCCGGAGCGGTCACCGGTGAAGGCGATGGTGAGCGGCTTGTTCTGGACCGCGGTCGCCGTCGCCGTGGCCGCCGGGGTGGCCGGCCCGCCGTTGTAGACGACGCGGATCAGCTTCTGGTTGGGCGTGAGGCTGAAGAAGCCGCCGCTGTAGTCGGACATGTAGAGCGCGCCGTCCGGGCCGAACCGCGACGTCATCATCCAGCTCTGCAGCTGGTCGGTGGCGCCGCCGTGCGGGATGATCGAGGCCAGGTTCTCCGCGAACAGCGGCGGGAGCTGGTCCTCGATGCCCTCCGGATCGACGGTGACGGCGACCCTGCTGCTCGAGCCGCAGTTGTCACCGATGATCCACTTGCCCTCCCAGTACGTCGGCCACGAGACGCCACTGCTGGTGTCGACCTGCGACTCGCGGAACGTCGGGCCGGTCATGATCGCCTGGCAGCCGCCGCTGCGCATGTACGGGAACACGTAGCTGGCGTCGTCGTTGTCGTACGTCGGGATGCCACTGCCGTCGGCGCGGTCCGGGAAGGTCGGGCCGCCGCCCTGCGGGGAGTACCAGATCATGTTGTTGCGGGCGTCCGGGATGTCGACCAGGCCGGTGTTGCGCGGCGAGGTGTTCAGCAGGTTGCCCTTGCAGTCGTACCAGCCGGTCAGCACCGACGCGTCGGTGTTGCTGCGGTCGCGGTACGGCTGCCGGTTGCCCATGCAGTACGGCCAGCCCTGGTTGCCCGCCGATGTGATGATCGTCGCCGTCTCGTACTTGGCCGGGCCGAGGTCCGCGTTCGGGCCGCCGGCGTCGGGGCCGACCCAGGCGGCGTGCAGGTAGTCCGTCTCCGGGTCCACGTACAGGGTCGAGATGTTGCGCACGCCCATGACGTAGATCTCGGCGCGGGTCTTCCCGCCGCCCTCCTCCTGGCCGGTGAACAGGTTCCCGTCCGGGATGGTGTAGCTGCCGTCGGGCTCCGGGTGGATCCGCAGGATCTTGCCGTTCAGGTCGTTCGTGTTACCCGACGTGCGGCGGGCGTCCTGGAACGAGATGCCGGCGAACTCCTGGGTCCAGTTGTTGCCGGAGTAGCCGCTCGAGCCGCCCGACGAGTTGCTGTCGCCGACGCCGATGTACAGGTTGCCCTCGGAGTCGAAGTCCATGCCGCCGCCCGCGTGGCAGCAGCTGTGGATCTGCGTCTCCCAGGACAGCAGGTCCTCGCGGCTGTCGAGGTCGATCTCGGCGGTCTCGTGGTCGTAGGTGAACCGCGAGATCGTCCGGTCGCCGACGCGGCGGACCTTGTCGATCGACTCGTACGGCATCCAGTAGACGTACATCCAGCCGTTCTCGGCGAAGGACGGGTCGAGCGCGATGCCGACCAGGCCCTCCTCGGTCTTGACGAGCTCGCCGCCACTGCCGCGGTTGCCGAACACGTCGAGCGAGGTCAGCAGCTTGACGTCACCCGTCTCCGGGTCCCACTGGTGGATCGTGCCGCAGCCGCGGCCGACGTTCGCGTTCTCCCAGGGGACGACGGGGCCGGTGGCGCAGGCCGCCTTGCCGATGTAGAAGACGGTGCCGTCGGAGGCGACGTCGAGGCCGTGCGGCTCGCCGTTCTGGTCCAGCTGGCCTGGCTGGTTCACCGCGGACAGCCGCTCGACGTCGTAGTTCGCGCCGATGGTGGCCTGGCAGTCGCCGCGGACGAGGCCCGTGGTCCACTGCAGAGCGCCAGTGAGGTGGCTGCGGAACTCCGCCTCGTCCCAGCTCTCGGCCGTGCCGCCCATGCCGGTGAAGAACGAGCGGCCGCCGTCGTAGTCACGACACCACGAGATCGGGTGGAACGCGCCGTTGGCGCCCTCGCCGGGCTCGTAGGTGCGCTCCTGCACCTGCGCGACGGTGTGCACGGTGCCGACGGGGTTCGGGGCCCAGTTGGTCCACCGGTCGGTGCGGGTCAGCGTCAGCGGCAGGCCGTCGTTGGCCGGGTGCTGCCGGTCGACGATGCTGACCGTCGCCTCCTGCGGCTGCACCGGCTCCGGCTCGATGACCTCACCGGCGAACAGCTGCCACTCGGCCAGCTGGGTGATGGAGTCGCCGGAGTTGCGGGTGATGTCGAGGCGGTAGTGCAGGTACTCGGTGGTGTTGGCGAACTCGTAGGCCTTGACCTGGAACCGGTCCGGGAAGTCCTCATTGGTGCGCCGGTCCAGGTCGACCCAGGTGGTGCCGTCGTTCGAGCCCTGGATGGTCCAGTCCTGCGGGTCGCGGCCGGCGGAGTCGTTGGCCGACGCCAGCGCGTACTGGTTCACCGCGGCCGGCTCGCTCAGCCGGACCGTGATCTGCGCCGTGCGCACGAAGCCCAGC
Source organism: Jiangella mangrovi (assembly GCF_014204975.1). Lineage (NCBI taxonomy): Bacteria > Bacillati > Actinomycetota > Actinomycetes > Jiangellales > Jiangellaceae > Jiangella > Jiangella mangrovi. Next base: position 6,871,631 of record NZ_JACHMM010000001.1, on the reverse strand, counting down.
CATTTGGTGTTGACGTTGCCGTCGACGAGCTTCGGCGCGTCCTCGTTGGGCGGGTTGTTCGCGGTGGCGCTGACGGCGGCGACGTCGAGCGAGTCCGGGAGGGCGCCGACCGGCCGGGTGCCGATCAGGCCGGTGAACCACTCCGAGCGCTCCTGCGCCCGGGACGCGTCGCCGATGCCGAGGAAGCCGCCGCCGTCCTCGATGAAGGCCTCGAGCGCGTCCTCCTGCGACGACGACAGCTCGGTGCCCATCGCGGACAGGAAGACGACGCCGCGGTAGCCGGCCAGCGTCTGTGCGGAGAAGCTGGCCGGGTCGGTCGTCACGTCGACGCCGATGCCGTTCTCGGCGCCCAGCTCCTCGAGACCGGCGACGGCGGCGGCGACCGGGTCGTCCTGCTCGTCGGCCGGGCCGTGGAAGACCAGCACCTTGTCACCGTCGGCGCTGGTGGCGGCCTTCGCGGCGGCCAGCGCCTGCCGCGCGGCCGGGCTGGCGGAGTCGGCGGTGTCGGAGGACTTCGCGGCCGGGGCGCTGGAGGCGCTCGGCGACGGTTCGGGCTCCGGCTGGCCCTGGGCGGGCAGCGCGGTCACACTCAGCGCCAGAACCGCTGTACTCGCCAGGACGAACGTCCGGCGCCACCGTGCGGATCGCGCCGGTGGCCCTCCCTCCGGACGGACGAGGCTGCTGCGTCTCATCGTTGCTCCTTCGATCGATGTGCGCTCGTGCCTGTGCGTTCTCGGCCCTGATGGGTGTCAGTGGTGGAGCGGGCGTAGCGCGACCTATCCCGCGTGGCGTCAGTGGCCTGAGTGGCCCCCGTGTCCTCCGTGTCCTCCGTGGTAGCGGTCGATGGCCTCCTGTGCGTGGTCGGGGATGCTGCCGTCCTCGTTGCGGACCAGGAAGACGCCGGACATGCCGCCGTCGGAGTGGAACTGCACGTGGCAGTGGTACATCCAGGCGCCGGGGCCGACGCCGTCGCCGGCGATCACCTGGAAGCCGAACGAGCTGCCGGGGTTGAGGTCCCTGTTGTCGATGGCCTGGGTCAGGTCGTTCGGCCCGTCGAGGTACCCCGTCCGGTTGTCGGCCCAGCGGTGGGCGTGCAGGTGGAAGGTGTGCTCCATGCTCCCGTGGCCGATGCACAGCCACTCGACCCGCTCGCCCAGGACGGCGTCGAACATCGGCGTCATCGGCGCCACCAGGTTGTTGATCGTCATGTCGTTGAAGACCACGACGAACGTCTTGTCCGGCAGCAGGTCGCCCTTGCGCCGCACGATCAGGCCCCCGTAGAGGCCCTTCTGCAGGCCTTGGGTGCCGTGGTCGCCGCCCAGCGCGTGGTCGTGGTAGTGCCAGTAGCCCGCGGTGCCCGGCAGCCAGCCGCGACCGCCGCCCGACCGGCGCTCGCGCGAGCGCCACACGTACGTGCGGGTCTCGCCGGGCTCGTTGAAGGAGTCGTTGAACGGGGCGCCGTCGGAGAAGACGTCGTAGTCGACACCGTGCGGGTGGATCGAGAGCCGCTGGCTCGTGGTGTTGACCAGCTCGATCTCCAGCGTGTCGCCCTCGACGATCTCGAGCAGCGGGCCCGGGATGGTCGCCTCGCCCGGTGCCAGGCCGTAGCCGAACTGGCCGCCCGGGAGTGCCTCGGCGTAGATCGTGACGCGCTTGGTCTGGCCCGTGGCCTGGGCGGTGCGCAGCCCGGGTACGGCGGCCGCTCTCGGTGCCGCGTTCGGTACCGCGAGGGCCGCGCCGGAGCCGGCGGCGACGGCGGGAAGTGCCGCAGCGCCGGCGACCGCGCCGGCCAGCACCGACCGACGGGTCAGGTGGCCCAGCAGGCCGCGGCGAACGGGGGTGTCAGCCATGAGGTCTCCATTCCGTGAGTCCCGGGGCGCCTGCACCGGAGACCGGGGATCGGTGAGAGACCGCCGGGCAGCACGAACCCCCGACGGCCGCTGAACGACACCGACCCGTACATGGGACCGCACAGTAAAGGGGCTTTTGCATGCACGTCAACGGAAAGTTTCACGTTCGTCGACAAATGCCCGGTCCGAATATGTCTCGCACCATCCGCGTTCGAGATCCTGAACGACCGAAAAGGCCCTGGTGTCGCCTGTGACGGGGGCCGCGACACCAGGTTTCGCGCCCGCGCGCGAGTGGGCCGCCGTCCGCGGCGTGACTTCGTCCGATCGACGGGGGACTTTCGCAAGTTACCGGGACGTAACAGTTGTGTGAGGCGGGACCGGCTCGGTACCGTCCACTCGTCAGTGGTGTGAGACGTCGCGGAGCAGGGCCGAGAGCCGCGACCAGCGACACCGCGGGCGAGCGCACCCGGCGGTCCACCCCGGCCCGCCGGAAGCAGCCGTTCGCCCGGGTTCGAGGTGTCCCATGCACCAGCACACGTTCATCGCCGGCGGCGCCGCAGCGGCGCCGGCCACCCGCCCGCCGCCGGGTCCGGCCGCGCCCGCGCCGTCTGTATCGTCGCTGGTCGCGGTCGTGACAGCCGGGTAGGCGACGGTCGCGCTCACGGCGCCGGGCCGGTTCGTCGGCCTGTTCGCCGGGCCGCGTCGCCGGCCGTACCGCAGTCGGCCGGCGGAGCGGGTGAGCTCTAGCGAGCGGTCGTCATCGCGAGCAGGGCGAGCACGGCGACGAGGCCCACGGACAGCCGCAGGCTCATGCTCGGCTGCTCCGGGCCGAGCAGCCACCGGCGGAGCCGGGCCAGGGGACGGAATCCGGCGAAGACGCGAGTCACGGCACCCCTCCAGTCCACGGCCGGCGCCGTCTCGGCACGGGACGCCGAGCTGACACCGGGCGAATCTCGACCAGACCGGAACTTCTATGCGGTGCCGGGACGTGAATGCCGGCCACCCACCGGCCGGCGGTTCCGGCGTCCGGGAAAGGAGGCCGGGATCGGGGGCCGTTCGCACGAATTGTGGCTATCGCCCTCAGGATGACTCACGAGCAAACGCACCGTCAATACCCGACGTCGGGCGGTGACCAGCCCGGTTACCGGGCGTCGCCGAGCGGGGTGCTCGACGGCGTCCGCCTGCGGTCCCGCACCTGGCCCGCGGTACCGCCGCCGGACGCCGTCGTCACGCAGCGAACGGTGTGAGTTCACTGCATCGACGGTGTGAGCCCGCTGTGGCCTCGGCGACAGCGAGGCCGCATCGTTCCCGCAGTGATCTCACAGTCCTGGCGCGACCCACGTCCGGCAGCAGCGCCACACTGTCGACGCCAAGAGACCGGGACGGGCCGGGGACGGTCCGACGCCGGCCAGACGTAGGGGAGGTCCGGCGGGTCGCCGGGGAACAACCGGCCGCAGTGGTCGGGGTCCTTACGCACCAGCGCCGACCGATGGCTGCGGTGGAACCCGATATCGCCGAGCCAGGGTGGGGAGCTCGTCGCCCGCCAGTGAGTCCGCCACCGTGTCGCCGTGGCCGAGCGAGCGCCACGCGTCGCACATGTCGAGCCCGTAGCGCGTCAGCGCCTCCTCGTAGCCGGCCCACATCGATGGCGGGTGGTTCGGTGGCGCCCTGGGCCCACCAAACCACCCGCCATCGCAACCGAGCGACGGTACCGCCGCCGGACGCGGTCGCCGTCGTCAGCCGATCCAGCCCCAGTGGCGCCGCTGGGCGTCGACGGCCCAGGCCGAGATGCGCTCGCGGTCGGCCTCGTGCGGCACCGGCGAGCGGGCACTGTCGAGCGCCGCCCGCACCTCGGCCTCGACGTCGGTGATCTCGGCCGACACCTCGTCCCGGCCGACCTCGCCGCGCTTCACCGCCAGCACCCGCTCGCGCTCGGCCGGGCGCAGGGGCAGGCTGAGCCGTCCGTCCAGGGCGATCTCGCGCCCCTGGTAGGCCAGCCGCAGCGCGTGGCTGCCGTACTTGACGTCCCAGCCGTACCGCTCGACCAGCTCGGGCCGGTTCGGCACCCGGTTGCGCCTACCGCCGCCGAGCATGCGCTCGTGCTGGGCGTGCATGTAGCCGAGGAACCGCTCGACCGCCTGCCTCGACAGGAACGCGCCGGCCAGCTCCCGCAGCTCCTCGCCGAGCGGGGTGCGCACGACGAGGTCGGACTCCGGCGCGTAGAGCGGCAGCAGCACCGTCGGGTTCCCCTTGAGCGCCAGCCGCAGGTACTTGCGCAAGGAGTAGAGGACGAGGTCGGTGTCGCCGTGCCCGGAGCGCACGCCCTCCGGCTGCGTGCGCCAGATGTAGTGGGGCTGGCGGGGGAGCAGGCCGACGACCCGGTCGGGCGGCTCGATGTAGACGCCCATCTCGTCGTGGTCGTCGGTGCCGGCGATCGCGATGCCGTGCACGCCCGAGCCGACCACCGAGCGCAGGATCTCGTTGGGCAGCGCGACGTCGGGATCGCCGTACTCGACGTGGGGTCGCTGGGTCGCCTCCATGCCGCCATGGTCGCGTCCGCGCGGGCGACGTGGCGACTGATTTATCCGGCGAAGGACTCCGGGACCATGCGAACCGTGACGCAGACCCGGTTCCAGGCGTTGATCGTGGTGATCACCATGACGAGCTGCGCGAGGTCCTCGTCGCCGAAGTGCCGGCGGGCCTGCTCCCAGACCTCGTCCGGCACCCGCGGTGCACCTTCGCTGAGCCGCGTCATGGACTCCGCGAGTGCGAACGCGGCGCGCTCGGCCGGGCTGAAGTAGGGGCCCTCGTCCCAGGCGGCGACGGCGTAGACGCGGGCGGGCGACTCGCCGCCCTTGACGAGGTCGTGGCTGTGGGAGTCGACGCAGTAGGCGCAGCCGTTGATCTGGCTGACCCGCAGCTTCACGAGGTCGAGCAGGCCGGCGGGCAGTGCCCCCTGGTGGGCGCGGCTGTCCAGTGCGGTCAGGGCCCGGTAGGCCGCCGGGGCGAGGGTGGCGATGTCCATGCGTGTCATGTCGTCGACGCTACGGTCCGCTTTGGTCTTGTTGAAGCGCCGATTCAGTGCTGTTTGAATGGGCCAATGGAGCTGCACGTCAGCCTCGACGGCGACGGCGACCTGACGGCGCGCATCTACCGGTCGCTGCGCGACGGCGTCCGCGAGGGCCGCCTGCGTCCCGGCGACCGGCTGCCGCCCACCCGCGAGCTGGCCCGGGCCCTCGGGGTGTCGCGCGGCACGGTGGCGACGGCGTACGAGCGGCTGACGGCGGAGGGCTTCCTCGACGCTCGGGTCGGCGCCGGGACGTTCGTCAGCGACTCGGCGGCGACGGGAACGCGGGCGTCGTCGCCGCCGATCTCCCGCGGACTGCGGCCGCGGCCGGGGTGGGACCACGCCCCGCAGCCGGTGACGCCGTTGTCCTCGACGCGCTACGACTTCCGGGTCGGCGTCCCGGACATCCGGCTGTTCCCCTACGACACCTGGCGGCGGCTGCTCGCGGCGGAGTGGCGTCCGCGGCGTGACCCCGGGTACGCCGAGCCGGCCGGGCATCCCGGGCTGCGCGCCGCCGTCGCGCGGTACGTCGGCTACGCCCGGTCGGTGCGGGCCGAGGCCGACGACGTCGTCATGACCAACGGCGCGCAGCAGGCGTTCAACCTCGTCGCGCGGGTCCTGGTCGCGCCCGGCGACGTCGTGGCGGTCGAGGAACCGGGCTACCCGCCGGCGCGGGACGTGTTCGAGGCGCACGGCGCGCGGGTGGTGCGCGTGCCGGTCGACGGCGACGGCCTGGTGGTGTCGCGGCTGCCGCGTGCCGCCCGGCTGGTGTACGTGACGCCGTCGCACCAGTTCCCGCTCGGGGTCGCGATGTCGCTGCCGCGCCGTCGGGAGCTGCTGGCCTGGGCCGATGCGCACGACGCCGCAGTGCTCGAGGACGACTACGACAGCGAGTACCGGTTCGCCGACCGCCCGCTCGAGCCCCTGCACGCACTCGACGACGGCGCCCGGGTCGTCTACGTGGGGACGTTCTCGAAGACGCTGCTGCCCGGACTGCGGCTGGGCTACGTCGTCGTGCCGCCGTCCCTGCGCGACGCCATCCGGGCCGCCCGCCAGCTGGCCGACGGGCACGGGCCGGTCGCGACGCAGGCCGCTCTGGCCCGGTTCATGGACGAGGGGCAGCTGGCGCGGCACATCCGGCGGACGGCGAAGGTGTACGCGCGGCGGCGGTCCGCCCTGCTCGACGGGCTGGGCGGCGCGCTGGCGCCGTACCTCGAGGCGGTGCCGTCGGCGGCCGGGCTGCACGTGTGCGCGCTGCTGCGCTCCGGAGACCGGCGGGTGGCGGAGGCCGCGGCCGACCGGGCGCGGGCCGCAGGTGTCGCCGTCGGGACCCTCTCCGAGTACGGGACGGAGCCGACCGGGTTCGCGCTCGGCTACGGGGCCGTCGAGGCGGCCGACGTGCCGGGCGGGCTGGAGCTGCTCGCCGAGGCGCTGCGGGCGGTCATACGGCGGTGAAGGCGCGCGGCGACGATCGCGCCCGCGCACGGATACACCGTCGTGCCGGCGGACCTTGTCGGTGCCGGGTGCAAGGCTCTGGGACATGGCGGACGTGAAGACGGAACTGCACCTCGAGCTGCGCCAGAAGCGCGCCGAGCTGCTGTCGAGGCTCGACGGGTTGAGCGAGTACGACCTGCGCCGGCCGCTGACCCCCACCGGCACCAACCTGCTCGGGCTGGCCAAGCACCTGGCCGGCGGCGAGTACGTCTACCTCGGCACCTCCGTCGGCCGCCCGCCTCCTGAGACGCTGGCCTGGGAAGAGGACGGCTCGGTCTGGGAGGGCGCGGACATGTGGGCCACTCCGGACCAGTCCAGCGAGTACATCCTCGGCCTGTACAGGCGTGCGTGCGAACACGGCGACCGCACCCTGCAGGAGCTCGAGCTCGACGCCCCGGCGCGGGTGCCGCACTGGCCGGCCGAGCGCGCCGACACCACGCTCGGCGTGCTGCTCATCCGCATGCTCGCCGAGACCGCCCATCACGCCGGCCACGCCGACATCGTCCGCGAGCTCATCGACGGCCGGGCCGGCCCCGACCACGACGAGATCGGCGACGCCGAGTCGTGGCGTGTCTTCCTCGCCCACGTCCAGGAGGCCGCCGACGCCTTCGCGCCGGGAGCCGACGTACGCGGCTCGCCGTAGGGGAGTACGCAGGTCGACGTAGGACGGGTCGGTCCGCTCGACGGACGCGTCGACGGGCGCCGCCGCGAAGACTGGCCGCCATGTCGATGCGTACCCTCACCCAGGCCCTGACCACCGCCGTCGCCCTCACCGCCGTCGTCCTCACGACCACCGGAGCCGCGGTCGCCGCACCGGGTTCGTCGCCACCGGAACCCGGTGTCGTCCGGGTCGACGCCGGCTGGGTGCGCGGCAGTGTCGAGGACGACCACGTCTCCTACACCGGCATCCCGTACGCCGCGCCGCCCGTGGGGGAGCGACGCTGGGAGCCGCCGGCTCGGCCGCGGCCCTGGCAGGATGTCCGCGACGCCACCGCGCCGAGCCCGTACTGTCCGCAGCTCATCCGCAGGGTTGCCGTCGGGCAGGAGGACTGCCTGTACCTCGACGTCACGGCGCCGGCGGGTGTGGAGCGGGGTGACCGGCTGCCGGTCCTGGTGTGGCTGTACGGCGGCAGCTTCACCACCGGCGGCGCCCGCGAGTTCGACGGCGCCGAGCTCGCGACCGCCGGCGACGTCGTCGTCGTGACCGTCAACTACCGGCTCGGCGCGCTCGGGTTCCTGTCCGCGCCGGCCCTCGACTCCGCCGGCGGCAACTACGGGCTCATGGACCAGGCCGAGGCGCTGCGCTGGGTCCGTCGCAACGCCGCGCGGTTCGGCGGCGACCCGGGCAACGTCACGCTGGCCGGCCAGTCCGCCGGCGCGCGCGCCGTCTGCGCTCACCTCGCCTCGCCGGGCTCGCGCGGACTGTTCGACCGCGCGATCATGCAGAGCGGCGCCTGCGACAACGCGGTGCCGACCCTCGCCGCGGCACAGGCGTTCGGCGAGCGCGCCACCGAGCAGGTCGGTTGCGCCTCCGTCGCCGACGTGGCGGCCTGCCTGCACGCCGTCGCTCCGGAGCGGTTGCTCGGCGTCCTGGGCGGCGTCGGCACCGATCAGATCAACCGACGTGTCGCGGACCGGCCGTGGAACCCCGTCGCCGGCACGCCGCTACTGCCTCGTCAGCCGGCCGACGCCCTGCGGGACGGATCGGCGGCGCGCGTGCCGTCGCTGATCGGCGCGACCAGCCACGAGCTGCGGGCCTTCCTCGCCGGCCGGCCGGTGACGGCCGAGAGCTACCGGGCGATGGCCGAGGGGAACTTCGGCGCGGACGCCGCCACGGTCCTCGCCGCCTACCCGCTGGACGACTACGACACCCCGGTGCTCGCGGCCGCGACCCTGTTCGGCGACTGGGGTGGGATCGTCGGCGCCTGCCCGGTGCTGCGCACGGCCGAAGCTGCCGCCGTCCGCCAGCCGGTCTATGCCTACGAGTTCGCCGAGGACAGCGGTCAGGTCGCGGTCGACTTTCCGATGGGCGCCTACCACGGCGTGGACCTGTCCTACCTGTGGGACGACCTCGACCCGTCGCTGTACCCGTACCCGCCGCTCACCGCGGAACAGGAGCAGCTGTCCGCGACGATGATCGACTACTGGACGGCGTTCGCCCGCACCGGCGACCCGAACGGCTCGGGCCGCCCGGCCTGGCCCGAGTTCGGCGCGACCGGCACCGTGCTCGGCCTGTCCACCAGCGGAATCGCGCCGACGCCGTTCGCCGCCGACCACCGCTGCGACCTGTGGTCCGGGTTGCCGCGATGAGTTTCGCCCTCGTGCCAGGTCGGTATGAGGGACAGTGAAAGAGCGAAGGAGGGCCCCCGATGGGCAAGGTTCTCAGCCATATGACGATGTCGCTCGACGGTTTCATCGCCCAGCCCGACGACGGCATCGGCGAGCTGTTCGAGTGGTACGAGGCCGGCGACGTCGCCGTCGACAACCCCAACGAGACGGTGACGTTCGCCGTCGACGAGGCGAGCGCCGGCATGCTGCGCGACCTGACCGAGGGCGTCGGCGCGCTCATCGCCGGCCGGCGGCTGTTCGACATCGCCGACGGCTGGGGTGACAAGCACCCGGGCGGCTCGCCCGTCGTCGTGGTCACCCATCGCCCACCCGAGGACGCCGCCGAGAAGTGGCCCACCACGACCTTCGTCGACGGCGTCGAGGCGGCCGTCGCGAAGGCGAAGGAGATCGCCGGCGACAAGGATGTGACGATCGCCAGCGCGAACGTCACGCAACAGGCCCTGGAGCTCGGGCTGCTCGACGAGGTGTGCGTGAGCCTCGTGCCGGTGCTGTTCGGCGAGGGGATCCCGTACTTCTCGACGTTGAAGGGCGGGCACCACCTGCTCGAGGACCCGGCCGTCGTCCAGGGGCGCCGGGCGGTGCACCTGCGCTATCCCGTGCGACGCTAGGGCGTCATGACGACGGATACTCCTCGGGACGCCGCAGCCGGGCACGCGCTGGGGCCGCAGGCGGCGGCGATCGTCTCGGCCGAGCACTGGAGCCTGCTCAGCGCTCGCGGCGCGTTGCTGAACGAGGCACAACAGCGGACGTCGGTCTTCCTGACGGTGCTGTCCGCGGCCATGGTGGCGTCGGCGTTCCTCGCCGACGCCACCGGCTTCTCGGCGCGGGCCGCGACTCTGACCATCGTGGTGCTGACGGTCGCGCTGTTCCTCGGGGTGACGACGTTCCTGCGGCTGGTGCAGATCAACCGGGACGAGAAGCTGACCGTCCTCGCGATGAACCGGCTGCGCCACGCCTACCTGCGGCTGGAGCCGGGGCTGCGGCCCTACTTCAGCGCCAGCCCGTACGACGACCGACTGGGACTGGAGATCAGCTACTCGCTCGGCCCGCTGACGGCCGCGACCGGGAAGAACCACTTCCTCGTCACGACGCCGACGGTGGTGGCGACCATCGACGCCGCCCTGGCCGCAGCGATCGCCGTCCTGGCGACGGCCCAGGGCACGACGGCGCCGGCCGCGCTGGTCGCCGTCGGCGTCGTGGTCCTCGGCCTGGTCTGGGCCGGGCTGTTCGCGGTGCAGCGGAATGGGACCGATCCGCTCGTGGGCGCCGTGCCCAGGTTCCCGACGCCGCCGCCCCCGCCCCCTCCTCCCGCTTAGGGGGTGTCTGACGGATCAGCGCGCCGCGACCGGCCGCCGTGATCGTCCAGGATTGGTGGTGCCATCACCCCACCGATCCTTGATGATCATGAATCGCGGGACACACGGACAGCTACTCGAGGAGCGCCGGTGGCGCGAGGGGTGAGCTGCAACGTGAAGGAAGGGGAGCTCCCGCACCTGGACTCGAACCAGGAACCCTCTGATTTGCTGGGATAGGGTAATCGGGGGTCAGTCGTCGTCATCAATAGTGTCTGTGAGCTGCGACGACTATTCGCACCCATCATCCCCAGCCATCGTCGTTAATCGCGAAAATGGGGGATAAGTGGGGAACCCGGGGGATGGCCTACGCCCACGTCGCCGGCGCGCATCCGGCATACTGACGATCGCCCAGCACGGTTGGCCGGTGATCGGCCTGAGAGATGCGCTGCTCGTGGGGAGTCGCTCGGGTTGGCTGACCTCGCGCGGAACCGAGTACCGTCCTGGGCTGTGGTCGTGAAGCCCATCTTCCCCGACAGAGACGTCCGCGCGCTGTCCCGCGGTCAGAAGAACCGTCGCGCCGCAGCCGTGTGTCGGCGCGGTCATGTGAGGGAGCATGCACTAGGTCCGCTGTCGTCCTACCGAGATGTTGAGTCCTACTGCTCGAGCTGCGGGGCAGGGGTGATGATCGCCTGCGAAGCCTGCGGTCTGCGCATCCGTGGAGTCCTGGCGATAGGGCTGAGCCCCTATGGCCGACAGACGCACTCTCGCCCCTCGTTCTGTGATGGGTGCGGCGGTGCCTTTCCGTGGGCCACGCGGAAGGAGCGAATCCTGGAGCTGGAGAACCTTCTCGACGAGGAGCAGATCGACGACGCGGACCGCTTGGTCATTCACGACCACCTCCGGCGCTTGATGGCGGAGGGCCTCGACGAGAAGGGCGAGAAGGCTGAATGGAAGGGCATCGTGGCTCGCGCGGGCTCGGCGCTCAAGTCGGGCCCGGTCCAGCGGGTATTTGAGGGCCTCGTGAACGCCTACCTTCGGAAGGAACTCGGCCTTTAGGGCGTCAGTCGTCGGCGTTCAAGAGGCGGTCCTCGACTTGCGCCTTCCGTTGGTGGATATCAAGAACCGCGCCACGAAGCGGATCGTCGACCAGCACCTGACTGAGGGACTCGGCTGCGAGTAGGACACTGTCAAGGCTGGCCATGTAGAGCATGAACCGGTTGGCCGGCACCTGCGGATCGAGGCGAACGGACGGAATCCCGCCGGGCCCACCGTCCCAGTCCAGGAACAGGGAGGCGGTGTGGACGTTCCCATGACTCATCTGGGTGAGAAGTCCCCAAGTGACCAGGAGGCGGTCACCATCCTCGCCGAGTGCCCTGAACCTCGGACCCATGTTCATGAGGTCGCCGTAGCCCTCGGGCACGCTTGGCGGGAGCGAGCTGACGAAGTCTTCGAGTTCCTCGGGGGGCGTCACGCCAGCCCGGTTCATGTCTCTGATGATTCTGTTCTCGGAGCTTCGCGCCTTCGCCAGTACCGCCTCCCAAGAGGCAGGGTCACGCGCAACGAGTGCGGCGTTGACCGCGTCCTCAAGCATCAGGCGGACGAGTGGCGCGGCGGCGTGCGTGTAGTCGCTGTGCAACAGGCCGCGGACCACGTACAGGAGATGGTCTATGTGCCGCCCCCAGCCCATGATGAATCGGACCTCGTACTCCCAGCCGGGGAGGGCCGTCATCAATCCGGACGGGAGGGCATCCCCCACCATTCCATCGGCCTGGTCGAGCATCTCCTCGATCTCGACCAGTGCTGCTTCAATCAACGCCTTGTCGACCATCGTGCCCCCGAATGTAGACGGCTTGCGCTATTCAGGTGAGTCTCACATTCGGGTCGGACAGTTCGGTGTGCTCCACGCTCTAGCGTCCCGGCCCTACGCGGGTTCTGGGGTGCGACCGCGTCGCGACTTTGACGTCGGCTGGCGCTACAACGGGGACTTGCGGTCACTGTTCGTCACCCCTGATAGGTCGCAGACATCCGGCACAAGTCGGGGTGACGAAGGTCGCATCAGAGATCCCTTGACGCCAGTCGTCGCCACATGAGACGTTGATCGCGCACCACCACAACCGAATATCGTGACCACGCAGCCCGTGTCCGACTTCGGATGCGGGTGTTCTGTGTTCAGGGTCAGGTCGGTACCTCACCCGGCCGGCTGAGGCGGCATCGAGAGGAGCAAATGCCGAGGGGAGAGGCCCCTCACCAGGTCACGGGAGCGTGATCAGCTTGGACAGCAACACCGGCGCGGTTCTCACGCCGCGCGAACTCGCCAGCCGCTGGAGGGTCTCCGCCGGCCATCTCGCCAATCTGCGGGCGCGGGGCGAAGGCATTCGATACATCAAGCTCGGCGCGTGCGTGCGGTACCGCCTGATGGACGTCCTCGAGCACGAGGCCGCGAGCGTCGTCGAGCCGGTGGCCGCGTGACGACGACGATCGACCAGCGCCGCGCCCTCAGCGCCCACCACGCCCGACGTGGCCGGCTCAACGTCCTGGCCGCGATCGTCCTCGCCGCTGTCGCATATGGCGAGGTGCGCTCGTCCGGTGAGATTGTGCTCCGACTCACCCGGGCCGAGCTCGATGCTGCAGTGACCAAGGACGGGGCCCCCGTCGACGACCACCATCTCTGGGCGAGCATCAAGCGGGGCGTCGCGGCCGGGACCCTGGTCGAGGGCTCCCGACCCGAGCGGATCATCGTCGCCGGGCCGCCTGGCGGCGGCCTGTGACCGAGGCGACCGAGCAGCCGGCCAAGAAGGTGTGGCTCCGACCCTCCGCCCGCCTGAATCTGTCGCAGGACGAGCGCAGCGACTGGAAGGTCTCCAGCCTGCTGGAGCAGCTCGACGCGGGAGGCGGGAAGCTGCGCCGGACCGTCGTGCTCGAGGAGATCCGCCAGCGACGCGCCATCCTCGCCGGCAAGGTGTTGCCGCGGGCGGAAGCGGATCTCGACGACGGCGGCGAGGACCAGGACGACTCGGAGCTCGAGGGCGACGTCGAGCAGGAGCGCGCCCAGACGCTGCTGGCTGCCGCGTTCGCCGGGGAGGTCGAGGACGAGTGAGCGCGGCGACCGACGGACCGGCCTGGACGTACCTGACGGCCGACGGCGACCGGCTCGACGCGTCGGGCGTCGACTGGCAGCGGGAGGCCCGCATGGGCTTGCGCGGCGCCGGCGCCGAGCTGGACCGCATGACCTGGCTGGGTGTGCCCGAGCAGCAGGACGACGAACACGGCGCCGTGAGTGCCGGAGAGGGGCTGGAGCAGTGACGGTGAACGACGACGACCTGACGCCCGCGGACTCCGCGGCCACGTATGGCCCCCGTGCGGCCTGGAATCTGGCCATGGAGCCAGTGCCGAACCTGCGCGAGGACGACGGGAGCGGCGAGTGATCAAGCCCGGAACGCCGGCCGAACTGGCCGCTGTTGCCGCAGCGCGGCGGGTCGTCGCGGCTTCACCTGGCGACCAATGGACTGCATGTGAGGCCGCGGCCATCATCCGCGGCGGGCCGGTGCGTGACCGCCTGCTCGAGCAGCCGCCGTCCTGGCTCATGCGTGAGCTCGAGCTCGCGACGGCGCCGATATGAGCCGCCAACCTCATGCCGGGCGGCTGATGACGCCCGCTGCGGCCGAATGGCTGGGACAGCTCCAGTCGCGGGTTCGGCTGACGGAGAGCGAGCTCGCGACCGCAACAGGGCTTGCCAGGTTGGCCGACGAGAACGGCGAGCTCGCGCTCGAGGTCGACGAGCGGGGCGAGATCACCGACCGCCAGGCGGCTCGGATCATGGCGCTGGCGGGTCCGAACCGAGCCGAACGGCGTGCGATGCGCCGACGGAAGCGGGGTGTCCGGTGAGCGCGGTGGCTCTGGAGCGGCCTGCCGACTTCAAGTTCTCGTGGCAACAGGCGCTCCCGCTGGAGTCGGATCTGCCCATGACGGTCGTGAGTACGCTCTGGGCGCTCTCGTTCTTCGGTGACGCGGACGGGACCAACGTTCGACCGGCTCAGGCGACGGTGGCGGCGCTGGTGCGGAAGTCCACCCGACAGGTGCGGGACGACCTCAAGGCGGCCGAGGGCGCCGGCTGGATCCGGCACGTTGGGTGGCACTCGTGGTCCGGGAGTAAGCGAACCAAGGAGTACGAGCTCGTGCTTCCGGATGGCGTGCGTATCGACGACGGCCTGTTCGAGGGCATCGACGACTCCGGTTCGGTTCGGAAGCCCGGACTTCCGAAGCAAGCGGAAGTCGGTTCGGAAGTGGATGGCGCTGGGTTCGGAAGTGGGGGCGGTTCGGTTCGGAAGTCTGGGGCGTTCGGTTCGGAAGCCTGGGCTTCCGACAACCAGTCCCTGCACCAGCCCTCCTTGGACCAACCCGCTCTGAATCAGTCCACGACCGATGATCGCGAGCCGGATGCATGGGACCGTGCTGCGGCGGGAGTGTCAGCGACCGAGGGGTCATCCGTGTGGGTTGGCGGTGTTGAGATCGCCGAGTTCACTCCGCTGTCGCCGGAGGAGGTTGCCGTGGCTGTCCACGGCGATGACCCAAGCGCCGAAGGTCGTTCGCCTGAGCTGACGCCCCGGCCGTCGTCGACCGGCTTCGCCGAGGCGACCGCGGGCCGGGAGCAGTCGCAGTGTGGCAACAGTGTTGACGCACCACCCACCCTGGTCGCCGACCCAACGCTGTCGCCGTCGCCGGACCGCGAAGACACCGACGGTCAAGGTCGCCGTCGGCTCGCAAGACTCGACAGTGATGAGCCGTCGATCGGCCGCCGATCGGCCTTGGCACGGTCGCAGGAGGTGTCCACGTCCGAGGGTGACCAATGGTTCGACGAAGGCCGCGGGCTGTACCTGGATGGCGCCGGCAACGTGGACCCTGGGCAGTTTCGGCGTAGACGCTAGACACCTCACCTCGCTCGGTTGCCGTCTCGCATCGCAGCAGCTCAAGGGACGTGTGACGAAGGACACGGACGTCAGGGTGTCCAATAGGACGGTTCCGCCCGCCTACAGGTAGTAGCGGGACATTCGAGGACGACCACGGCACGCGCTGGTCCACAAAGTCCCCCGCTGCGGGGACGCACAGCTCCCCGCTTCATCCGCAAGGCCCCGTCATCCAGGCGGGGCCTTCTGCATGCCCGGGGAGGCACATCGTGAAGACCCTGACCCCCAGTCCGGATCGCGAGCCGCTGGTCGACGTCGCTGTCGTGGCCGAGCATCTGGACGTCTCGCCGAAGTGGATCGAGCGGAATGCCGAGCGGCTGGGCCTTCCGCGCCGGAAGATCGGCGGTCGCTGGCGGTTCCGGATGTCCGAGGTCGACTCCTGGGTGAACAACCAGGGCGCCCTCTCGGACCAGGACGGCGGCCAGTGATCTTCGACCTGCGCCTCGTCGCCTACTCCCCCAACGGGGCCAGGCTCGGAGTCCTCGACTTCCCGTACGACCTCAAGGCGGCGCTGCCGCTGAACGACGTGTCGGCCCTGGACGTGACCTACATCCGCGGCATGAAGGGCTCGGAGTGGCTGGACGACTTCTGTGAGGTCGGCCTGGAGATGAGCGCCGGCGACGAGTGGGCTGAGGTCCACAACGGCCGATTCCTGCGTCTGGCGTGGGACGCCGACCACCTCGATCGCTCCAAGGCGTTCAAGGCGTCCATGCCCGGCTACTCGTGGCTGCTGAGCAAGGCCACGGTCCGCGCCGGCGGCACGATGAACGCTGACGGTCAGCGCCAGTTCACCGCGGCCACGCCCGGCCAGATCATGCGCACGCTGATCCTCGAGGCGCAGGCCCGCGGCGCGCTGCCCGGCATGGCCATGGACATCAGCAACGCCAGCGACTCCGACGGTGAGCCGTGGGAGACGGAGATGACGATTGCTTACGCAGTCGGCACCCCGCTGGACCAGGTGCTGAACGCGATGGCCGAGCAGGGTGTCATCGACTGGAACTTCTGGGGCCGCGAGCTCCACATGTACAACCCCGGCACGATCCTCAACCGCGACCTGACGACCGGCCCGAACCCGGTGAACCTGCGCAGCGGGATCGACGTCATCACCGCACCGGACAAGGGCGACGCCAGCAACCTGCTGCACCGGGCCCTGGTGCTCGGCGACGACGGCCTCACCGTCGAGGTGACCAACCCTTCGGCCGTGGACCCCTGGGGTGACTTCGAGGTCACCCTCCAGCAGTCGGGCGTCACCGACGCCGGCATGGCAACCCTGCTGGCTCAGCAGGCACTCAAGGCCGGTGAGCGCGAGCAGATCGAGATGACCAGGGACCTCCTGTTCGAGGGTCGCTGGGTGCCATACCGCGACTACCGGGTGGGCGACACGGTCTACGCTCCCGGCGTGGACGGCGCCAAGAGTGCCGTCAGGATCCTCCAGATCACGCTGGCCAAGAACAGCGAGGGCCTGATCTCGGGCAACCTCACCCTGAACAACCGCTTCGTCGAGCGGTCGCTGCGTGCGGCCAAGCGCGCCCGCGCGCTCGCCGGCGGCGTGGTCGTGGGTGGTGGCTCCGGCGGCCGGCCCGCCCCCGAGGGGCAGGACAAGCGGACGCCCTCTGCGCCCGCTGGGCTGGTCGTGGGGAGCTCCGGGTACATCGACTCCAATGGCAACCCGCGAGGCCTCGTAGAGGCCACCTGGGCGCCCGTGAGCACCGCCACCGACGGCACAGCCATGGACATCCAGCGCTACGAGGTCTGGGGCAGGCTCAACGTCCTCGGTGCGGAGTGGTCGCTGCGTGGCGGGTCCACCGCCACCTTCATCGCCATGTCGCCGTACAACCCCGGCGAGGAGTGGGCCTTCCGCGTCCGCGCGATCGGCCTCTACGCCACGACCCCCGGCGAGTGGTCGGACCAGGTCGTCGTCACGATCGAGAACGACACCGATCCGCCGCCGCAGCCGTCGGCGCCGGTGCTGTCTGCGCGCCTCGGCGTGGTCCGGGTGGACTGGGACGGCCTCACCTTCGAGGGTGAGGAGATGCCCAGCGACCTGGACCTCGTGGAGGTCCACGCCAGCCTGGACGAGGACTTCACCGCCTCGCCGGCGACCATGGTGGACGGCTTCGTGGGTGACCGGTCGACGATGGTCCTGTCGGACCTGCCGTACAACGACGACGTCTGGGTGCAGTTCATCGCCGTGGACCGAGCGGGCAACCGCTCCGACCCGTCGGACAAGTCCAGCATCGAGGTCACGCCCCTGGTCGACACCGACCTCATCGGTGAGATCATCGACGGCGCCAACATCATCGACGGGACGCTCGTCGCGTCGGACAAGATCGTGGGTAACTCGATCACCGGTGGCCTGATCCAGGCGCTGGCGATCGAGGCCGGCCACATCGCTGCCAACGCCATCACGGCGGACAAGATCGCCGCCGGTGCCATCACGACGGACAAGCTGAGCGTCGGCTCCGTCGCCCCGACGCACCTCGCTGGCGTGGGCGTCAACCGCGTGGCCGACCCCGGCTTCGAGGACACCGCCTACTGGACGTCAGTCATCGCCGGGGACACCGCACTGGACGCCGCCGTCGGCGGAACCTGGCAGCAGAACTCCAACGCCTTCCACGGCGGCCAGTACTCGATCGAGTGCCTTCCCTTCACGGGCTCCAGCACGATGTTCCTGACGCCCTGGGTCCCCGCGCCCTCGTCTCGCCGGGTCTACATCGCCGGCTGGGTCAGGACTGCGGGCAGCGGCGGAATCACTGGAGCCAGCTCCTTCGCGGCCATCTTCATCCAGTACCGAGACGCGGCCGGCACGCTGTTCTTCGCCTCCCAGCAGATCGGCCTCACGGGCACCACGTTCGACTGGACCCGCGCCGAGCGCACGGTGACCCTGCCAGCCGACACCGTCGACTACCGCGCCTACATCGGCGTACGGAACCACTCCGGGAACAGCGGCCGGTACCTCTTCGACGACGTCACCATCCAGGACGCCATCGGCCAGGACTCCACCAACCGAGTCCAGATCGATCCCTCCGGCATGCGGGTCTACTCCGGCACCACTGAGCGGATCCGCCTCGACGTCAACGGCCTTGAGGCCTTCGACAACTCCGGCAACAAGACGGTGGACGTCGACAGCGCCACGGGACGGACCGTGATCACGGGGTCATTCCGGACGGGATTCGTCGAGCCGTACCTGGCGATCGACGAGAGCGCCTTGGAGAACCCCGGGCTGTACGTGCACTACGTGGGGTCAAGCGCCCTCGACACCAGGCCGAACCTGATCGGCTTCGAAGTCGGTTCGGGGGTGCCGGCCATCCGCCTCAACGCTGGCCTAGTGAGCAGCGGGCACACGCCGCAGTCAGCTCAGATCGCCGCGAACGGCGATTGGAGCATCGGGTCGGTTACCAGAACGGCCACCCTTGCGGCGGCCTCTGCGGACTCGACGGGAACCTGGTGGATGGGTGACGCACGCATTGGCACCGGGACCGCCGTCAGCGGCACGGCTGCCGGCTCCTGGCTGGTCGGCGGCTCGAGGACCACGGCGGTGTCCGCCGCCCATGGGGACGACGACAACTGGTGGCTCGGGTATGTGCGCAACGCGTCCTCGACCGCCGTCTCCGGCGGACGCAGCGGCGACTGGTGGATCGGGCCGAGCTTCACGAACGAGGTCACGGCCCGCGCGTACTCGGACGTGGACGGCAACTGGGGCATCGGAACCAACGGCGGTGCCCGGATTCATGGCTTCGCCGGAGCGAGTGGCGACCTCAACCTGACGTCCAACGGGACCATCTGGGCGGTCGGCGACTTCAATGTCTCCGGCGCGGCTGGCTCCGGCGTGAAGGCGTTCTACATCGAGCACCCGACGAAGGTTGGCTACGGCCTCCGGCACGTCTCCACCGAATCGCCGCTCGCCGGCGTCGAGTACTGGGGAACCGGCGAGCTCGACGGGTCCGGTCAGGCGACGGTGGAGCTGCCGGACTATTTCGACGCCCTGACCCGTCCCGACACCCGGGCTGTCCTTGTGGGCGGCCTGGGAGCTCCCGCGGCCATCGCGGCCGGAGACGTTGAGGGCAACACCTTCACCGTTGAGGGCGCACCGGGCCAGCGCTTCTCGTGGCTGGTCAAGGCCGGCCGCAGGAACGCCGAGTTCGAGGTCGAAGGCTACTGGGAAGCGCCCGGCCCCGTGCCCGGCTTCGACCTTCCGCCGGAAAGCCCCGAACTGTCCACGGAGCACCCAACCCTGAGCGACACAGCAGTTCCCGAACCGTCGAACGCTGGCGGCATTCCCACAACCACAGCGAACCTCCAGGAGGTCGAACCACAGTGAGTACCAACACGGTCCAGATCGACGCCGCGGACATCATCCGCCGTCAGGCTCAGGCGATTGCCGACCTGACCACTCAGCTCATTCAGCTCGAGTTGACGGCCGAGGCGCTGCGCACTCAGCGGGACGAAGCGCTGGCGCTCGCCGGCAACCAACAGCCGACCCCGCTCGAGGACGACCTCCCGCGGGTGCAGTTCGGCGGCGTCCCGGTCGGCTAGCCAGACCTGCCGCCGGCCAGCACGTGGCCACCAGCAACGGAACTGGCCGGCGGCTCCGGTACGACAACACAGACAGCGTCGGGGCTTCATCCAGTTGCCCGGGCGCCTACACATTCGGCCCCAGGAGGGCGCAAGTGCAAGATCGGACCCACGAAGGCCTGGGGGCTATCACAGCCCCCCAGCCCGACGAACTGACCTCAGCCGAACCCGCGGAGTCGCTCGAGATCACCGGCCAGGACATCCGCAACCTGACGACGGCGCTCAACCGTGTCGAGCAACTCGGTGTGCGAGCCCTGGCGGACGATCCTTCGCTCCCGACGAATCGCCTGTTCGGGGCAGTGGCCGCGCTTGAGGAGACAGCACGTGAGATCGGTTTCGACGTGCCTGACGAGCCGATTGAGGAGCTGCTCGAGTCTGAGTTACGCGACCTGCTCGACGACTTCATCTACACGGTCACCGAGCACAACTCGGCGCTAGCCGGGGCGCGCGCCGAGATCCGGAACCTGCCGCACGAGCACCAGCGGACCGGAATCGACCTCAGTGACGAGTCGATTTCATCCTCAGGGATCGAGTTCCACCCCATCGATGCGGTAACGGTCATCCGGCGCGTCCTGACCGCCGCCCTGAACGAGATGCAGGACCACGGATGAGCCGCCCCGGCGACTTCGGCCCGAAGAGTCGGAAGCTCATGAGCCAGGGCGGTCGAGCGGGTGCGGCGTGGAGAAGGGGCGCCTCCCGGGCACGACGGAAGCACAAGCGCATCAGGAACCGGCTGCTCCGGCTTCTGGCTCAACTACTCAAGTTGATCCTGTTCCGCCTGTTCGGCTTGATCTCTCTCATTCGGATCCTCGCCAAGGCCGCAGCCAGGGCCATCTCCAGCGCGAACGTATGACCACCATCCACTGCCGGTCGGATCATCGCATCCAGCCATGCGTCCGCCGGCGGCTCCGAACCACCCACACCACATCCAGCGCTGCGCACCGCGTCCAGCCGTGAGCCGCGCCCACACACAGGAGGTGTTCCCCAGGTGGGAACGAAGATCAGTGAAACCGCGGTTCGCGAGGCCGCAGAGACCAGGCTGGCTGAGCTCGCCGACGAGCTCGGGGCCGCCGAAGCGGCTCACGGCGATCTCACGAGCCGGCTTGGCCAGGGTGACGCCAGCATCAGCGCGGCGGAGCTCGCCGACGCCGCAGCAACCATCGAGCGAGCCAAGCTGCTCACCGCGGCAGCTCGGACGTCCCTCGAGGACGCGCGCAACGCCGAGCGGGTCGCCGTGGCTCGCGCGATGGCCGAGCGACTGGCCACCCGGCCGCCGGGGGATCCGGCGCCGGCCATGGAGGAACTCCGGGAGACCCTCGTCTCCGCGCTGCGGAGCTTCAAGGCCCGGGTGAACGGCTCATCGGGCCAGATCGAGCGAGCTCTCCGAGAAGCTCGCGAGGCGGGCCTGGTCCGTGGGCATGTGGACCCGTCTTGGGGCGTGGAGACGTACTCCAAGTCGGTACATGTGCACGGCTACGGCGGTCAACGGGTCGACGTGCTCGAGATCAACGGCCGGGCGTTCACCAAGCTCGACGTCGAGGCGCTGGCCGTCGAGGTGCTGACGGCGGCGTTCGAAGACGCCGGCCTCGCGCTCGTCGCCGCTGAGGAGGTCTGAGGTGGCGGCGAAGACGCAGGCCGATACCACCGTGCTGGACCTGCTCGCCGAGGCCCTTCGAGGGCTCACCTCGGCGCCCGTCGAGATCGAGCCAGACCCGTTCACCGCTCCGGCGGTCCCCGGCGTCAGGATCTTCGCCCGCGGCGGCGTGGAACTCGACCCACGAACGGGGGTCCTGGCTCAGGGCGTCCAGGTCGTCCAGTACGCCGCTGATGGCTCGCAGGCCCTTCCGGCCGGCAGCCTCGGCCGTGCCCGTGGGCAGTTCGCCGACGGCGAGCTCGTCGACGTTGCGGTCGATGGCAGAGTGCAGCGGGCGAGCCTGCCGGGTGCCATCGAGGCCGTCGCTTCGACTGGCGTGGCTCGGGTGCTGCCCCGGGTGCCCTCTGTGGCACGGACGACCGCGGAGGGCGTCGGCTACGCCCTGGGGGTGCATCTGCACTCGCTGTCGAGTGGTCGAGTCAACGTCGCAACGCTCGCCGCGGCCGAGAGCGGCGACGCCTTCGTGATCGGGCTCCAGATGACCTGCTTAGGTGAGCTCACCCCGGCTCAGGTGGCTGACTGGGCGGCCGAGGCGGTTTCCGGAGTCGTCGGCAGAACGGTCGCGGGCGTCGGTCGCGTCAAGACGGTCGAGGTGGTCAAGCGGGGCCGTCTGGATCAGTTCCACGGCGGCATCGAGGCCCGAGTGGTCGTCGAGACGGCATGAGGATCACTCATCCGGCCTGTGGTTGCTCCTGGAGCGGCCTCCGGGCTGAGCATTGCCCGGCTTGCTGCCAAACGTTCAGCGGCACATCGGCTGGCGATGCTCACCGTCGAGGTGAGCACGGAGTGACCGAGGGCCCGGATCGTCGCCGATGCCTTTCGCCGGGCGAAGTCCGGGTGAACGGATACCCCCTCCGTGAGGTCGGGGGTGTATGGCGCATCGATCGGCCATACGACGGCCCCAGGGATGCCGCTGAACGCCAAACCCTGGAGTCACCGGCGGCCGAACGGACGGATCCGGTCCCACTGGCCGCGTAGAGCTCGCAGCGCCCGTCCTGCCCTTTTCCGCAGGGTTGGGACGGGCGCTGCCACAAGCGCGGCGGGGTCAGTCGCCGGTATGGAGTGACGGAGCCGCGGGTAGAAGGGAACCCAGTCCCCGTCCGTCCGAATTGGCACCCAGCGGCGAACCCGCACGCTCTTGAGACGCCACTGCCACCGCCATGCCCTGTGGGTGAGGAGATCAAGGCGAAAGCCGTGCGCCCGCGGTGGTCGAAGGTTCGTCCACCGGATCTCCAGCGCCCGCGGCGAATCGTCGTCCGGATGCCAGACCTGAATCACCAACGGTGGCGAGGCTGACGTCATTTGCATGGCGAATGGATCGTCCTGTCCGGGGCCTTGCGGGTCGTAGTCCATCTGGTGGAGCTCGCACCCGATCGCCTTGAGGTGCACAGAGTGGGCCACCCCGCTGCCCTCGGCGTAGATCTCCAGAACGGAAATCTGGGTTCGCGAGGAGCCGTCGTATAGGGCAGTCGGAAACTCGCGGATCGCCCACGACAGTCTGGGCCGGTCGGCCCAACCCCACATGAACACGCCCGTGGCAGTAACAGCGGCTATCGCCGAGAGAACCAGCGTCCAGGTCTCCACGAGGGCGCACCGTATCGACAACCGGGGACAAATGGTGCAACGACCGTTGACCGGCGACGTAGTCGCCACCTGCCTGTTGGGCGGCTGCAACAACCCCATCCGCAAGCCAGCTCGTGGAAAGGCAGGCAAGTACTGCTCTCCGAGCCACAAAGCTCGTGCCGGCGACGCCAGAGCCGAGCAGGACGGCCGGGCGGAGCGGTGGAAGTCGAACAAGGCCAAGCGGCGCCGGGAGAAGCGCCTGGAGGGCGTGCTGTGGCCCGTCTGCCTCCACTGCGGCCAGCCGTACCCGCAACTGAACGAGAACTCCCGCTGTCCCAACCCGGAGTGCAGGCGCATCCGGCGGAATCTCCGTGCTCGAGTCAACACCGGCGCATACCGTGTGCGTCAGCGTGGCGGCCGGGTTGAGCCCGTAGACGCCATGGAGGTCATGCAGGACGACCGCGGCATCTGTTACCTCTGCGGTCGGCCGACGTCTGGCAACCTGGTCGGTCAGGAACCCGGTGACCCTCAGCTCGAGCACACCGAAGCCGTGTCCGACGGCGGCGCACACAGCCCACTGGCGATTCGCGTGGCCCACAGGGCATGCAATCAGATCAAAGGTCGTCGGAGTGTTGAGGAGGCAGGTGCGATCATCGCCACGTTGCCGCCCGTCGAGGTCGACGAGCCCGTGGTGGTGGTCCGCGACCTGGACGAGTACGCACGGGAGATGATGGCGGAGATCAGGCGCCAGTCGGAGGCCTCCCCTAGCTCGGCATGAGCCGAGCGACCTCAAGCGGCAGCGGCGAGGGCCTATGGTGCCTTGCGCAGGTGGTGGGTCCACTGTTGGCCGTCCCACCAGCGCTCGAATTGCGGGTTCTGCGGGTCGATGAACCAGCCCGCCGGCGGCAGCTTTGGCTCGTCGTCCTCGGCCAGCTCGTAGTCGAGGATCGCCTGGTCGAGCTTCGCCTGCTTCTTGGCCTCTTGCCATTCGGCGATGCTCTTGGCCTTGATGAATCGGGTCTGCTTCTTCACCGCTCGCTTGGTCAGTCTCGCACTCCTGGCCACCCGCTCCTTGTCGGAGCGGAAGTCCACCAGGCCCACGGTCATGACGCTCAGCGACTTTCGGATGACCCCCACGTTGCCCCCGTCCGCAGATGTTCAGCCAGCGTAGATCTGGACCCGGACACAAGTCGCGGCTGGCGGTCCCACCCGCGCACTGAAACCCTTCCTGAACAGGCCCGATGCACTCGACGCCTGTCCGTATCGGTCGCTTAGCCCTCCCGGTGACTCTGCGACGACTGGCAAACACCCGGCCCCCGCCGCTGGCTCTCAGGAGTCGGCGGCGGGGGCATTTTGGCGTTCCGGTGCTGGTCGAGATGGCCTGCTGTCCGCATACGTATGCTCTGCTCACCCCCTGCCAGCCTTGCAGGTCGACTCTGGAACCCGTATCCAACCGGAGCCGCTAAGTACAGGCGGTGAGCGAGCCAATCCCGAAGGGGTTTCCCCCACCCCCTGCATGCCGGCCTGCGCAAGGGGATGCGGAGCAGCGCATAGGCATGTGTCGCTGAGTGAACGCGATGGATGAGGCGCGCGCCAAGGGGGCAACGCCATGGGGCCGCATCGGGCCCAAGCACTCAGGCCAAGCAAGGGGCCAGGCCAGGCCAGCACAGCAGGGCAGGCCAAGCATCAGCGCGCGCAGGCCACGGCGCATGAGGGGGCGGCACTAGGCCAGGCTGCATGCGGTAGGCGCCGGGCGCACCCACGCTGGGCCTCTCGCGGGGCACGGGCGGGGGAGCTGCGGGGAATCCCGCGCCGCCGGTGAGCTGCCGGCCGTGCAGGGGGGCATGAGGCCGGCCCTGGGGATCGTCGCCGAGGGCGCTCCTAGTGCTGTGGGTGAGTAGATCGCGCTCCTGCGCAGCTCGGTCGGAAAGATCTTCAAGTCCTCATGAGTGCTGGTCACGGCGCAGAAGGGCGCCCTTGCGAGTAGGACTCATGGAAAGGTGGAGTTGCGGGTTTCCATGAACATGGACTAGCGTTCATCTCGTCAGGCCAGCAGGGCAGCACGATCCACTCGGACTCGCAGCCCAGGTGCCTCACACGAACTGCACGCCCCTACGGCGAGCCGAAAGGCGACCTGTTCGGCGCGATCGAACCTTCAGAACTCCAAAGCGATCCACACTCGCCAACGGGCGAGTTGGCAGGTGGCAGACCTGTGAAGCTGCCCGGGATGTGGGCGACACCGCGACGACGCGCATTAGCGAGCGGTGGCCGATCAGCGCGGCGTACGCGGCTGAGCATTCCGGCGCCCCGCGTGCGGGGCACCCTGTCGCCGTCTCGAACGGCGGCGGAGCCACCCGCACACGAGAGGAATCACCATGAACACGCTGACGATCCCCGGCACCAGCATCACCCTGATCAACAACGCCCGCGACGAGGACTTCCGTTTGGAGTTCGCCTACGCGCCGACGCTGCGAGACCTCCACGAAGGCCTGGCGCTGGCCGGCGGGTACGGCCTGGTTCCGCTCTCGCCGAACGAGCTCCCGATGGAGCACGGCGACGACGGCTCCGTGACCCTCTGGCTGGTCCCCGTGGCCTACGCCGAGATGGCGCGCGAGATCGACGCCGTCTTCGCCGAGTCCGCCTGACCACTGCACGTCGGGGCGTGATGGGTCCGCTGCGCTGCGCGCAGCGCCCGGTTCGAGTCCGGGACGCCCACCAGAACGGACCCAGCTGCGCCGCGCCTCAGCGGCCTCACGATGCGAGGGAGACGCCATCATGACCATCCACATCCGCGACCGCGTGCGAGACGCGGGGGGTCGAGTGGGCACCGTCGTTGACGGTGTCCCGGGCAACGCCATCGTCCAGTTCGACGGCGACAGCCACCGTACCGCCGTGAACCCGCACGAGCTGACGCGAGTCGGCACAGGCAGGTGCGCCCTCTGTGGTGAGGAGTTCGACCTCAGCAAGTCCCGCTTCGACGACATGTGCAGCGCCTGCGACACGGGCCCGAGGCCCTACCGGCTGGCGACTGACGACGAGCTGCGAGACGAGGTCGACCTCATCCACGGACCCGAGACGGCTGCGGTGGTGCGAACCATGTTCGCCCCGAGCGTCGGCGAGTACGTCGCCGTGATCGCCGTGGTGCACGTGGACGACGCCGGGCAGGTGCGAGACGCGCTGAACGCTCGCGCGGGCCGGGACGGCGGTGCGTGATGGGCGCGATCTACTGCGGCCCCTACGCCGCTGCGATCGGCTACGACCGCCACGAGGTGCTCGGCGACTTGCTGGACGAGATCGCCGACAGGGCGACGAGACATCGACGCCGGCGCAGCTAGGTTAATTGTCCGGCCCGTCAGGAATGCTGGTGTCGGTCAACCCCGGCGAGAATGAGGACAGATGGCCTGGTGGTACTCGATCGCGATGGCATTTGATCTGCTGGGTCTGCTTCTGGCTGCGATCGGTTTCAACCAGACGTGGAACGAGCACGGCGTCGGGAAGCTCTGGGATCCCTGGAGGAAGAAGGGCCGCGTTGCCCGCCGCAGACTCGTCACCTGGGTGCGCCGAGTGCTGCGTCGACCCGCGAAACATGCCACGGTTCGCCCGGCCACTGCCAGGCTCAACGTCACGCTGGGGGCCGCCGCCATCGGCACGGTGCTGCCGCGGTTGCCTGACGTGGCCGATCTGACTGCGTTCGCGGCGGCTGTGCAGGAGCGCCTGAATGAACTCAATGCGCAGGCGAATCGCCATGAGGGGGAGTTGCGGAAGGAGATTCGTGCGCGCGAACTCGCTGAATCAGACATGCGTGCCGACCTTGGCCGTGAGATCCGTCGAGTCGAGGGTCTAACGAAACGGATCGCGACCGGTGGCCTGAGAATGCAGATCGTTGGCTGGTCGCTAGTACTCGTGGGCACCGTGCTCGGCGGCGTCGCGAACCTCGTTGCCCTCTAGGCTGATCGCGCGAAGGTGCCCAGGCTGCGAGGCTACTTCGGTGATTCGCCCGGCCGAACCGTCGACCCGGTGACTCGCAGGCCATATTGATCGATCACATGCGTGACGTGCCCATGTTTCTCCGCGTGGCCGCGGGCGGCTTCCTCTGCGTTGCTGTACCTCAAGAACGACCGCCCTGACTTCTTACAGCGTGGGCAGTGCGCCCGGTAGGCTGGCGCCCAGCGTCGCTCTGCGGTCTCCTGCTCCTGTGTGGTCACCGGCCGCTGCGACGCGCACGCGCCCTGGCGAGGCCACGTCCCCAGAGCTCCGCCCATGTTGCTGACGCGCAGGGCCACGGCCGGCCACAGCTCCGGCAAGACGTGCGACGGCGCGGCAACCAACCGCTGCGCGGCCGATGAGTCGCCAGCAGCTCGACGGCGTACGCATCGACGCGCTCAGGCGACCAGTCGACTAAGCCGTGACCATGCACGCGGGCCGTGAACATGCTGTGACGCTAGGTAATCCAGGCGCGACCGCTCCAGGAGATTGCGTCAGATTGCGCGAAGGTCTGCGCCCGCCGCCGCGATCAGCTCGCGGGCAGGCACGCCGAAGACCGCTGACTGCTGTAGCCGGCGGAAGGTTTCGGCGTAGAGCGTGATCTCGCGTGGCTGCGTGATGGTCAGCTGGGCTGACACCGTCTCCACCTGAACCGTTGACTCGCCGAAGATCAGGAACCCCTCCGCCGGCCAGATGGCACGGTCGCGCAGCGACGGCACGATGCCGACGCTGATGTTGTGAAGAGACATGACGGCAAGGATTCGGTCGAGCTGGCCCAGCATGACGTCGCGGTGGCCGACCAGAGTGCGTAGAGCCGACTCCTCGACCACGAATCGGAAGCGCCTGCCGCCATCGTAGAGAAGTCTCTGACGCTCCATGCGGGCCGGCACGGCCTCGGCGCGATCGTCGGGGATCTGGAGGAGCTCGATGTACGGGCCCATGATCGCGTGCGCGTAGGCAGCGGTCTGGAGCAGGCCGGGTATCAGCGCGGGCTCGTAGGCGCAGATCACCTGCGCCTGCTCGTAGAGCGGGAACGACGCCTTCTGCTTGCGGCGCAGGCCTGTGCGGAGCTGTTGCTTCCACTCCAGGTACGCGGCCTCGATGTTGCGCAGCGTCGCGACGAGGTCTGCGGTCTGCTCCGTGACTCCGCAGAGGCGGCACCAGGTGCCCAGGTCGGTCTCCGACGGGGCCTGCTTTCCGTACTCCAGGCGCGAGACTTTGGCCGGGTGCCAGCCCGCCGACTGGGCTAGTGCGCGGCCGGTGAAGCCTGCGTCGCGGCGCAGCTCACGGAGGCGTGCCCCCATGGCCTGCCGTGCTTGCTGGACCTCACCGGACACAGTGTGCCTGTCTCACCTCGGCTGGTAGTCGACGTGGGAGATCGCCAGCGGCCAGAGTCGATCGCGAGACTCTACGGTGAGCGCTACTAGATCAGGGTCGTCCACCTGCTCCATGCGCATCGACAGGTTCGCCTCGTCGAAGTGGTTCAGGATGAGGCGGGTGTCATCGAGCAGCCAGAGATCCTCGGGCGGCAACTTGACGTCGCCGGGCACGAGGTGACGCGGGAGCCAGCGCACGTCCTCGCCGGCGGAGGTATTGAACCGGGTGCCCTCCCACAGGAACCGCGTGTAGTCGGTGATGGGCTCGGTGACGATGCGCAGACGCCGCACGGTCTTGCCCTGACTCGTGACGCGGCGCATCTTGGCTAGCCAGGGCTCCCACCACTCCGCGGCCTGGGCGTCGGTCCATTCGCCCGCGCGCCACTTGCGCTGGGGCTCGACCTCGTCCTCTACCCGGTAGACGTCCCTCATCTCGAGGTGGAAAGCGTCACGGTCGAACGTGTCGAACAGGCCGGCGCGTTCCTCGTCGGTCAGCCAGGCCACGCGAGCTCCCGCGCCAGGTCGTCCATGTGCGCCCGTGGTACCTCGACCGCAGTCTCGTGACTGGGGACGTTCATCTGTGCCAGCGTCCCGGGGTCGGTGATCTCCGGTCCGCGGATGATGTAGGTGCCTCGCCCGGTGGCCAGATGCGACGTGGCGCCGGCGCCCTCGGCGGCTGGCCGCTCGAGTGCTGTGAGGAGGCGGGCGGGAACCTCTACGCAGGTTTCGTGCTCCTGGATGGGCAGCTCTGGCACGGAGGCGGGGTCGGCCAGACGCCACCCCTGGATGACGTAGGAGTCTTGGTCTGACGCGTAGAGCGTCGGGCACCCGTCCTTGCCGGTGTCGATCGCGATGAACCTCAGCTTCATGATCAACCCTTCCGCCCGGTGGGGTTGCGCGAGATTGCGCGTAACTTGCATCCTCCCTCGACCTGCGCTTCTCGGTCAAGATTGGCGCCCATCAGGTGGAGCGTGGCACCGAGAACGGGCTGGACCCACACCATCGGAGCGGCGTGGGTCCAGGCACTGGGGAGCGGGCGCTACGAGGTCGGTGGCGTCAGAACTCCCACTCCCAACCCTCGCTACCCCCTGTGAACCACGGCTGATACGTCAGCACGCCGTGCTCAGTCGGTGAGTCGAGCACCACCTTGCCGGTGGCCGTCTCTCCTTCGCCGACCTCGTCAGGGATCAGTTCGGACTCGGCCAGGCAACCGTATGTGTTGATGGGGGCCGGATCGTTGACGGTGATGCCGTTCGCGTCGACCAGGCCGAACTCGCCCGGCCCGAAGGGCATGGACGAGATGCCGGCGCTCGGGTCGGCAAATCCTGGGAGCACCGTGGCCGTGATGGTGATGACGATGAAGTGGCCGTTCTGCGGGACGTCGGCGTAGTCCTCGGTGCATTCGGCGCTGACCTCGATGGCATCGACGGTGAACTCCGTGGCCATCTCTGTGCCGTCGTCGCTAAGGAACCCAGCGACTTCGCCGATCTCCTTGATGATGAGCCCCCGGTTGGATCTCTCCGGAGTCGGCGTGGGTGTCGGAGTTGGCTTCACGGCGGCCTCCGCCGTCTCAGCGGGCGGCGCTTCGGGCTCCTCGCTGGGCGCAGCCTCGGGCGCTGCGGTCGTTGTGGCGCTGTCGCCGGCACCTGAGTCCGAGCAGGCCGACACGGCGAGCAGGGCGGCGGCGATCAATGTGATGGTGGTCTTGCGCATGGTGTCGTTCCCCCTTTGTGTCGGACGGATTGTGCGCTCGGGGTCGGACAGAACCGGCGAGAGCGCCTGCCATGGTCGAACATGTGTTCTATTCTGGCGGCATGGTCACGCGCTGCCCCATGGACCACTGCCCGGGCATCCGGATCGGAGACGACCTTGGTCCGGTCGAGATCGCAGGTGCGGTCTGTGATCACCTCGAACACCACCACCTCCACGGCGCGGCACTCATCGATCGCATCGCCGCACTTCGCCTCCCTGGAGGCCGCTCGGGTGACGTGCTGCTCCGCACGGTCGACCGACCGCTGATTGCGGAAGGCGACACCGGCGACCGACATGCGCTCCGAGCGGGCCCGGTGACTCTCGACGGTCGCGGGCCTGCCGTGTGCAGTGACTCCCGAACCGTCCGGATCGTCGAGCTGCCGGTGTTCGATGGCCCTGCTCGAGCCACGGCGCGGCGCGAGCCCAGAGGCGTCCAGCCGGACTGCCGGAGGTGTCGACTGCGGCTCCGCTGACTGGGGCAGTTCCGTCCGAGGCGACTGGTTCACTCACCGCCTTCGCCGGCGAACGGCCGGCACGTGGAGGGAGCGACACATGAGCGCAGTGACAGACGGGCAGAGCACGGCCACCATCAAGGTCGGCAAGGGCGCTGACACGTACTGGCTGATCGTGAAGGCGGACACGCCGGGACAGGTACGGGCTGACATCATCGAGCACTTCGGTCTCGGCCCGATCGAAACCGCCGGCCTGACGCTGGACCAGCTCATCGCCGTGGCCAGCAGGACAACCCCACGGCGAGGCACCATCGGCGATGGAGGGGAATGACCCGAGCGGACGCCGCGTGACACCGGTTGCGCTCGGAGTCGTGGCTGCCCATGAAACAGTAGTGCCTGACATCCATGACTTCGGGAGATGCTGTGAGCGAGATCGACGAGGGGACCGCCGAGCGGTGGGTCGGCGCGCGAGCGTCGTCGGGCCGCGACGGCATGCGCACGACAGTCGATATGGAGAAGGATCTCCACAAGGCATTCCGCCTCTGGTGTGCGCAGAACGACACCAAGATGACCACGACGATCCGGGCCTTGATCGTTGAGGTGCTCACCGACGAGAAGCTGGCCGCGAAGGTGCTCGAGCGCGTCGAGCGTTGACCGGTGGAGGCGCGCGGAGCGTGTTAGCGCGCAACGAGGGCTAGGACTCGGCTCGCCGGAACACCTCGTTGGTGACGTGCGCAACGTGGTTATGCAACTGCGTGAGCAATTCTCCGGCACTCCGCTGGTAGGGGTCGTGATCAGCAAGGCTCAGCTCGAACTCCGTGAAGACCTTCGGAGCTTCCTGGCCTGGCTGCCGACTGATCAAGGTCCCGATCACGGCGCCGTCGTCGTAGGGCGGGGCGCCGGGCTGCCAATCGTACTGACGCCCTGTGCTGTCGGATCCCCAGTAAATGAGAGTTGGCCTCCACACCAGCAGGTGGAGCTTGCGGTGCTTGTCAATGTTGCTCAGCCGGTGAAGTGTTCGCAGCAGGCTCTTGCGCACCTCCTGGTCTCGGGCACTGGCATCGGGTGCGTCGCCCTGCGCCACGCAGTGATCGTGGAACCAGCCAGGCTGCACAGACCGCAGCGCTTCGCGCTGAACATCCGAAAACAGGCCCCGTCGGCGCTTTCCCTCGAAGAACTTTGTGAAGTCGTCGGGCGTGTCCTCGATCGGAAACTGAACGGCTCGCTGGCGGTCTTCATCCATCGGTCCGTACGTGCGCGTCGCAAGCTTGAAGGCGATGCAGTCGAGAGACGATCGCAGGTTGTGTACTACGTCGCCGACGATGGTGGACAGTCGCGCCGGCACCTCATGATGCACATGCAGTCGGTAGACGGTCTCACCCGCGGGGCTTCTCGGCTCTGGTTGGGCGCTGAACGCGGGTCGCGCCATGAGCTCCTCGAGCTCCTGCACATACGTCGCCAGGTGCTCCGCCGCGCGTCCCTGCTTCGCCCTCCACGGGTGATCGTCCGCCAGCCACCACGGCCCGTCTATGGCAACCCCCTAGCGATCGATTGATCTTGTCAGGCACGGACGATACGCCGAGGATCTGCCACCGAGCAACCAGTTATTGACTCCCCGGAAACAGGGTACCATCAGGATCGCATGCAGTGGGGGAGGAATCGTCAGTGGCGAGGCCACGCACGGAGCTCGGCACCTGGGGCAAGATCACCACCGTTGGTCAGATCCAGCGTGGTGAGTCCTGGGTCAACGTCGGTGACGGCGAGAAGCCTGAGCGGCACAGGGCCCGAACGAAGATCCGCGATCTTGACGGCAAGCTGCGAGACGTCGAGCGGTACGGCCCGACGAAGACCAGGGCTGAGGCCGTGCTCAAGGCCGCGCTGCGTGATCGAGTGGCGCCGAAGCAGGGTGACGTCATGCGGCTCGACATGGCACTTGTGAAGGCCGGCGAGCTCTGGCTAGAGCAGGTGGACCGGCCGGATTCTGGTCGAGCCAAGAGCACGGCGACCCAGTACAGACGGAACTTCGGTCGCTACCTCGAGGGGTCCTCGATCGCCGAGCTGACGCTGGCCGAGGTGAACTCCGTCCCGATCATCCGCGCCTACCTCCAGGGCGTGGCGGACAACCACGGCACCGGCGCGGCGAAGACGGCGCGGTCAGTGCTCTCCGGGATCCTGACGATGGCAGTCGAGGACGGCGTGCTCGAAGTGAACGCGGCGCGGCAGGTGAGGCCCGCGAAGGCCAAGGAGCCGCGGAAGACGAAGCACCAGATCCGCCGATCGCTCACGCCGGCGGAGCGCGACGCGCTGCTGTCCGCGGTCGAGGGTGACGAAGCGTCCCAACAGCGAGACCTGGTGGACGTTGTGCGGTTCATGCTCGGCACTGCTGTGCGGGTTTCCGAGGCGCTGGCGGTCGAGTGGGCCGACCTCGACTTCGACGCAGGCACGGTTCACATCCGCGGGACGAAGTCTGAGGCCGCCGACCGAGAGCTGGACTTGCCGGGTTGGCTCCTGGATGCCCTCAGGGCCCGCCGCAAGGAGCGCGGCGTGACCAAGTCGGACCTGGTGTTCCCCAGCCTGCGGGACACGCTGCGCGACAGCGTGAACGTGATGCACCAGCTCCGTGACGTCCTAGATCGCTCGGGCTTCGAGTGGGTCACCAGTCACACGTTCCGGCGCACCGCGGCAACGCGCCTGCATGATGCTGGTGTCCCGATCGTCCGGGCCGCTGACCAGCTCGGACACGCCGACCCGTCGATGACCTTGCGGAACTACATCGGCCGCCGCGGTGACACCAAGGGCAACGCCGAGCACCTGTAGCCCACCGATTGCAATTCGGGGGATAAGTGGGTGTTGATCAAGAAAGCCTCCAACTTGCACCGGCTTCGATGCTGGTCAGAGGCTGTTTCTGCTCCCGCACCTGGACTCGAACCAGGAACCCTCTGATTAACAGTCAGATGCTCTGCCAATTGAGCTATGCGGGATCGGCAGACCGAACGTTCCGGCCGCGCTGAACCATACCAAACGAGGGGCCCTGGATCCCAATCGGTTCCGGGCGTCGAGACCTCAGCCGAGCACGTGCTCCTCGTAGCGCTTGCGCATGAGGGCGACCACCTCGTCGGGGTCGGCGGCCCAGAGGTCGGCGTTGAAGATCTCGACCTCGATGGGGCCGTCGTAGCCGGCCGCTTCGACCAGTCGGCGGAAGTGCCGGAAGTCGATGTGGCCGTCGCCCATCATGCCGCGCGACAGCAGGGCGTCGGCGGGGAAGGGGGTGATCCAGTCGCACACCTGGAAGCTCGCGATCCGGCCCGCCGCGCGGGCGATTGCCGCCTCGACGACGGGGTCCCACCAGACGTGGAAGGTGTCGACGACGACGCCGACCGAGGACGGCGCGAAGGGGGCCGCCATGTCCAGGGCCTGGTCGAGCGTCGACAGCACGCCACGATCCGCGCAGTACAGCGGATGCATGGGCTCCAGCGCCAGCCGCACCCCCGAAGCCTCCGCGTACGGAACCAGCGCACCCACGCCGTCCGCCACCCGCGACCGCGCCCCCGCCAGGTCCCGCGACCCGTCAGGCAGGCCGCCGACCACCAGCACCAGGCACTCCGCCCCGAGCGCGGCCGCCTCGTCGATGGCTCGCCGGTTGTCGTCGAGGGCGGCGTCGCGCGACGACCCCGGGAAAGCCGTGATGAAGCCGCCCCGGCAGAGCGACGACACCCGCAGCCCGGCGTCGGCGACCAGCCGCGCCGCTTGCGCAACGCCACAGGCCTGCACCGGCTCGCGCCACAGGCCGATCCACTGCAGCCCGGCCCGCACGCAGCCGTCGACGGCCTCGGCGACGGACCAGCGTTCGGTGGTCCGCTGGTTCAGCGACAGCCGGTCCATCACGCCACCCCGTACGTCGCCAGCAACGACGACAGCCGCGCCGCCGCCAGCGGAGGATCGGGGAACAACCCCGCCGCGTCCGCCAGCTCGAACGTCGTCACCAGGTGGGGGAGCGACCGTGCGCTCTGCAGCCCGCCGACCATGACGAACCCCGGCTGCAGCCCGGACAGCCAGGACAGGAACGCGATGCCGGTCTTGTAGTAATAGGTCGGCGCGCCGAACACGTGCCGGGCCAGCGGCACCGTCGGCGCGAAGGCGGCGTCGTAGGCGGCCAGGTCGCCGCGGTCCAGTGCCTGCAGCGCCGCCGACGCCGCCGGCGCGATGGCCGCGAAGATCCCGAGCAGCGCGTCCGAGTGCCCGGCCGCGTCGCCGCGGATCAGTGTTGGGTAGTCGAAGTCGTCGCCGGTGTAGAGACGCACGCCGAGCGGCAGCAGTCGCGCCCGCAGGCCCTCCTCGAACCGGGCGTCCAGCAGCGAGACCTTGATGCCGTCGACCTTCGACGCGTGGTCCGAGATCAGCGCCACCACGTGATCGGCCGCGACGGCCACATCCCCAGCGCCCCAGTAGCCGGCCAGCGCGGGGTCGAACATCGGTCCCAGCCAGTGCAGGATCACCGGCGACGACACCTGCGCGAGCAGCCGGTCGTAGATCTTCCGATAGTCGTCCGGGCCGGTGGCGACGGCGGCCAGCTGCCGGCTGGCCATGAGGATGACCTGCGCGCCCGCGTCCTCGACGACGGCGAGCTGCTCCTCGTACGCGGCCGCGACCTCGTCGAGCCCCGCGGCGGCGCCGGCCAGCTGGTCGGTCCCGGCACCCGCCGCGATCCGGCCGCCGACGGCGCGCGCCTCGGCCGCGCTGCGCCGGATCAGCTCCTGCGTGGCGGCCCAGTCGAGGCCCATGCCGCGCTGCGCGGTGTCCATCGCCTCGGCGACGCCCAGCCCGTACGACCACAGGTGCCGCCGGAACCCCAGCGTGTGCTCCCAGTCGACGACGGCGGGAGCTCCCGGCCGGTTCTCGCCGAGCGGATCGGCGACGACGTGGGCGGCGGCGAACGCCATCCGCGACGTCAGCGGCCCGTCGGGTCGAGACCACGCGCGCGGCTCCGCCATGACGTGGGTCCGTCCCGGCAACCGCACGCTGACGCCGTCGCCGCTCACAGGGACAGCTCCGGCAGCTCGACCCGGCAGCCGTCGGCGGAGGACTGCAGCCCGGCCTGGGCCAGCCGCACGCCGCGCGCCCCGGCGAGGAAGTCGTAGGGGTGCGGCGCGTCCTCCGTCACGTGCCGCACGAACTGCTCCCACTGTGCCTTGAACCCGTTCTGCGGCGGTGAGTTGTCGGGGACGTCCTGCCACTGGTCGCGGTAGCGCTGCTCGTCGGCGAGATCGGGGTTCCACGTGGGCCGCGGGGTGGCGGTGCGCGGCTGGATGACGCAGTGGTGCAGGCCGGCGACGGCGCTGCCGAGGGTGCCGTCGACCTGCAGCTCGAGCAGCTCGTCGCGGTGCACGCGGACCGCCCACGACGAGTTGAACTGCGCGACCACGCCGCCGGCCAGCTCGAAGATCGCGTACGCGGCGTCGTCGGCCGTGACGTCGTAGCGCTCGCCGCGCTCGTCCCAGCGCTCCGGGATGTGCGTGACGGCGCGCGCGGTGACCGCCTCGACCCGGCCGAAGAGGTTCGTCAGCACGTAGTCCCAGTGGCAGAACATGTCGACGACGATGCCGCCGCCGTCCTCGCTGCGGTAGTTCCAGCTCGGCCGCTGCGCCTCCTGCCAGTCGCCCTCGAACACCCAGTAGCCGAACTCGCCACGCACCGACAGGATGCGGCCGAAGAACCCGCTCTCGATCAGCCGGCGCAGCTTGAGCAGGCCGGGCAGGAACAGCTTGTCGTGCACGACGCCGTTCTTCACACCGGCGACCTTGGCCTGCTTGGCCAGGGCGAGCGCGCCGTCGACGGTCTCGGACACCGGCTTCTCGGTGTAGATGTGCTTGCCGGCCTCGATCGCCTTGACGATCGCCTCCTCGCGCACGGACGTGAGCTGGGCGTCGAAGTAGACGACGTTGGCGGCGTCGCTGAGCGCGGCGTCGAGGTCGGTGGTCCAGCGCTCGAGGCCGTGCCGCGTCGCGATGTCGCGCAGCTTCTCCTCGTTGCGGCCGACCAGCACCGGATCGAGCGTGACGCGGGAGCCGTCGGACAGCTCGACCCCACCCTGCTCGTTGATCGCGATGATCGACCGGACCAGGTGCTGCCGGTATCCCATCCGGCCGGTGACGCCGTTCATCACGACACCGAGCGACTTGACTGCCATGCCACCTCCAGAGGACGGCGCCCGCCTGCGGGAAAGCGCTTGCCCACACACCGTACGGTGTCCCGGCGCGGGCGCGCAACCTCTCTCGTGCAGGGAATGACGCCAGGTCGGAGCGGTGTGGAACGCTCCGGGCCGCTCGCGACAGCCCCACCGGAGCGGAATTAGTCGTCCCACCTGGCCAAATGGTCGGCGCAGGTGGGAAGGCGCTTACCCGTGTGTGCGTTCGGCCCGTG
The DNA here is from genome assembly GCF_014204975.1 of Jiangella mangrovi. Classification (NCBI taxonomy): domain Bacteria; kingdom Bacillati; phylum Actinomycetota; class Actinomycetes; order Jiangellales; family Jiangellaceae; genus Jiangella; species Jiangella mangrovi. The sequence continues at coordinate 6,834,836 of NZ_JACHMM010000001.1, read as the reverse complement.
GGCGCCGATGCCGCCACGTAGAGTGCGGGCCGTGATCAGTACCGTCCTCGTCGAACATCCCTGGATGACGACGACGGCGCTCGTCGTGCTGGTCGTCCTGGGGCCGCTCGCCGGAGCGTGGCTGGTCCGGCGGCCGCGGGTGACGCGCGTACTGCTCGGGCTGTCGCTGGTGCCGGTCGCGATGCTCACGCTGGTGCCCACCAGCCGCGAGCTCGACGCCGGGTGCGCGGTCGAGTGGTCCGTGCCCACGCTCGGCGCCGTCGAGCTGATGGCCAACGTCGTCCTGTTCGCGCCCCTGGTGCTGCTCGCCGGCGTCCTCACCCGGCGCCCGGTCGCGGCGCTGCTCGCCGCGAGCGCCCTCTCGGCGCTGATCGAGCTGGTGCAGGCGCTCGTCCCGGCCCTCGGCCGGTCCTGCTCGACGAACGACTGGCTCTCGAACACCCTCGGCGCGGTGCTCGGGGCCGCGCTGGCCGGGGTCGCACTGTGGCTCGGCAGTCGGCTCAACGGCGTCTCGGAAGCCGCCCTTCTCCATGATCAACAGTGAGTGCGCCCCGGCTCGGCGCCCGCGCTACGGCGTGACGGCTGGGCGGGTGCTCTGACGGAGGACGACCTCGCCCTTGATGCGCCGGGTGCGGGCCTTGGTCCGCTCGGCGGCGCTGACGACGAGCTCGAAGGCCGTGGCGCCGACCTTCTCGAGCGGCAGCCGCACCGTGGTCAGGGCCGGGTTGATGTCGCGCAGGGTGCTGATGTCGTCGAACCCGGCCAGGCCGAGGTCCTGCGGCACCGTCAGCCCGTTCTCGCGGCAGGCGACCATGGCGCCGACGGCCATGACGTCGTTGACGGCGAAGACGCAGTCGAGGTCGCCGGCGCTGACGGCGCCGAGGAGCGAGCCCATGGCCTGGTGGCCGCCGTCGCGGGTGAACGCGCCGTGGACGACGAAGGCGGGGTCGAGGTCGATGCCGGCGCGGCCGAGGCCCTCGCGGAAGCCGTGGACGCGGTCGCGCGCGGTGAGCATGGCGTCGGGTCCGGCGAGCACGCCGAAGCGGCGATACCCCAGGTCGACCAGCGAGGCGGCGAGGTCGCGGGCGCCGAGGCGGTTCTCGATGACGACGGTGTCGACGGGGAGCTGCTTCTGCGAGATGGCGACGACGATGCCGCCGTCGTTCTCGAAGATGTCGATCTCGCGGCGCAGCGCGTCGGCGACGGTGCTGTCGTCCATGCGGCTGCCGGCGAGGATGACCGCGCGGCTGCGCTGCCCCCGTAGCGCCACGAGGTAGTCAACCTCGCGGCCGGGACTGCGCAGCGTGCTGCCGAGCGTGACCAGCACCTGGTGGCCCTCGGCGGCCTCCATGACGCCGGCGGCGATGGAGGAGAAGTACGGGTCGGCGATGTCGTGCACCACCAGGCCGACGACATTGGTGCGGCCGCGCGCCATGGCCTGCGCCTGCGCGTTGGGGGCGTAGTTGAGGCTGCGGGCGGCGGCGAGAACGCGCTCGCGGAGGTCGTCGCCGACCTTGCGCGTGCTGCCGTTCAGGGCGCGCGACGCCGTGGCCAACGAGACCCCGGCCCGGGCGGCGACGTCCATCAGTGTGACCGAACCGCGCGGTTGCTCGGCCATGGATCTCCTGTCCTCGTGGAGGAATGCGCTTCCACGATAGACCGGCGGAGGCCGTCCGGATCGCAGGACATGGACTCGGCCGATTTCGTCAGCATGTTAGTTTGTCAGGACAAACGGAGGGAGCGTCCATGCGCGTGGGGTTCGTGGGGGTAGGCCGCATCGGAGCGGCACACGCGCAGGTCGTCCGCGACCATCCGGCCGTCACGACGGTGCGGGTGGCCGACGCCGACGGGGTGCGGGCCCGGAAGGTCGCCGACGAGCTCGGGGTCGAGGCCGTCGCGACCGTGCGCGAGGCCTTCGAACGGGTCGACGCCGTCGTCATCGCCGCCGCGACGTCCGCCCACGCCGAGCTGATGATCGCCGCCGCCGAGGCGGGGCTGCCGGTGTTCTGCGAGAAGCCGGTCGCGGCCGACGTCGCCGGCACGCTCGCCGTCCTGGCCGCCGTCGAGGCCGCGAACGTCCCCACCCAGATCGGCTTCCAGCGCCGCTTCGACGCCGGCTACGTCGCCGCCCGCGCGGCGGTGCGCGACGGCACCCTCGGCGAGGTCCGCCGCGTTCACCTGATCACCGCCGACGCCGAGCCGCCGCACCCGTCGTACGTCCCCACCTCCGGCGGCATCTTCCGCGACTGCCATATCCATGACTTCGACGTGCTGCGCTGGGTGACCGGCCGCGAGGTCGTGACGGTGTACGCGACAGGTGCGAACCGCGGCGCCGAGGTCTTCGCCACCAGCGGCGACGTCGACGAGTCCGCGGCCGTCCTCACCCTCGACGACGGCACGCTCGCGACGCTGCAAGGGTCGCGGTACAACGGCGCCGGCTACGACGTGCGCATGGAGGTCGCGGGCACGGCCGGCACGTACGCCGTCGGCCTCGACGACCACGCCGCGCTGACCTCCGCCGAGCCGGGCGTGACCTTCCCGGCCGACCAGCCGTTCCGCGAGTTCTGGTCCCGGTTCCGGCCCGCCTACGAGGCCGAGATCGCCGCCTTCGTCGACGTCGCGCGCGGCGAGCGCGAGAGCCCGTGCACCGTCGCCGACGCGCTGGAGAGCTTCTACGTCGCCGAGGCCGCCACCCTCTCGCGCCGCGAGAACCGGCCGGTGCGGATCAGCGAGGTCCGGGCGTGAACCAGCCGATCGAGGTGCTGACCATGGGCCGGGTCGGCGTCGACATCTATCCCAATCAGGCGGGCGTCGGTCTGGAGGACGTCACGACGTTCACCAAGTACCTCGGCGGCTCGGCCACCAACGTCGCCGTCGCGGCCGCCCGGCACGGCCGCCGCTCCGCCGTCGTCACCCGGACCGGCGACGACCCGCTCGGCCGGTTCGTACACAAGGCGCTGAAGGGCTACGGCGTCGACGACCGGTTCGTCACGGCGGTCGACGGCCTGGCCACGCCCGTCACGCTCTGCGAGATCTTCCCACCCGACGACTTCCCGATCTACTTCTACGGCCGCACGCCGACGGCGCCGGATCTCCAGCTCACCGCGAGCCAGCTGGATCTCGACGCCGTCCGGGGTGCGGGCATCTTCTGGGTGACGGTGACCGGGCTCTGCCAGGAGCCCAGCCGGTCGGCGACCCTGGCCGCCCTGCGCGCCCGCGGGAAGAACGGCATCACCGTCCTCGACCTCGACTGGCGGCCGATGTTCTGGGACTCCCGCGAGGCGGCCCGGCCGGTCGTCCAGGAGGCGCTCGCCCACGTCACCCACGCCGTCGGCAATCTCGACGAGTGCGAGACGGCGGTCGGCACCCGCGACCCGCGTGCGGCCGCGGCCGCTCTGCGCGACGACCACGGCGTCGCCGTCGCCGTCGTCAAGCAGGGGCCGAAGGGCGTGCTGGCCGTCGACGACACCGGCGAGCACGACGTCGCGCCGATCCTCGTCGACGTCCTCAACGGGCTCGGCGCGGGCGACGCGTTCGGCGGCGCGCTGTGCCACGGCCTGCTCTCCGGCTGGCCGCTGGCGCGGGCGACGAGGTTCGCCAACGCCGCCGGCGCCATCGTCGCGACCCGGCTGGCATGCTCCGACGCGATGCCGACGACGGGCGAGGTCGTGACGTTCCTCAGCACGACGGAGGGTGCCGATGTCCGCTGACCGCCTGCGCACCATCGTCGACACGCGTATCCACCGGCCGAGCGCCATCGCCGAGGCTGCGGCGCGGCGTCGCCGCCCGGACGGGCTGCTGGGGCCGACCGGCAAGCTCATGGTGATCGCCGCCGACCACCCGGCGCGCGGCGCGCTGCGGGCCGGCCCCGACGCGCTGGCCATGGCCGACCGCGGCGAGCTGCTGGACCGGCTGGTGGTCGCGCTCGAACGCCCCGGCGTCAACGGCGTGCTGGCGACGGCGGACGTGCTCGAGGACCTGCTGCTGCTCGGCGCGCTCGACGGCAAGGTGGTCGTCGGCTCGATGAACCGCGGCGGCCTGGCCGGGACGGTGTTCGAGGTCGACGACCGGTTCACCGGCTACGACGCCGCCGGCATCGCGGCCATGGGGTTCGAGATGGGCAAGATGCTGCTGCGCATCGACCCCGACGACCCCGCGACCGCGCCGGCGCTCGAGGCGTGCGCGCGCGCCGTCGACTCGCTCGCCGTCCGTCACACGATCGCGCTGGTCGAGCCGTTCATCTCGCACCGAGACGCGACCGGCCGGCTGCGCAACGACCTCTCGACCGAGGCGGTGATCCGGTCGGTGACGGTGGCCGCCGGTCTGGGCAACACCTCGGCGTACACCTGGTTGAAGCTGCCGGTGGTCGACGACGACCCGGCCGGCATGGAGCGGGTGCTCGCGGCGTCGACGCTGCCGGCGGTGCTGCTGGGCGGCGAGGTGCCCGAGGACCCGGACGCGGCGTTCCGGCAGTGGGAGAAGGTCCTCCGGCTGCCGACGGCGCTCGGCCTGGTGGTCGGGCGCACCCTCCTCTACCCGCCCGACGGCGACGTCGCGGCGGCGGTCGACACGGCGGTGAGCCTGCTATGAGCGAGCGTTGGTACTGGCCGGCCGGCAGCGCGGGCCGCGGCCCCTACGCGACCGAGCTGACGCCGTCGGCCGTCGAGGGCTGGCGGTGGACGTCGCTGCGCGTCCTCGAGCTCGGGCCGGGCGACTCGCACGAGTTCGGCACCGGCGACGAGGAGCTGTTCGTGCTGCCGCTCAGCGGGGGCGGGACGGTCGTCGTCGACGGCGAACGGTTCGAGCTGGCGGGCCGGCCGAACGTGTTCAGCGGCCCGACGGACACCGTCTACGTCCCGCGGGACTCCGTGGTGACGGTGACAGCTGCGGCAAGCGATGCGGACGGGGCTCGGTTCGCACTGCCGGCCGCACCGTGCCGCACCAGACTCGCCGCGCGCTACCTCGCGGCCGATGCCGTCGCCGTCGAGCTCCGCGGCGCCGGCAGCTCCACCCGTCAGGTGCACAACTTCGGCGCCGCCGACGCGTTCGAGGCGGACCGGCTGATCGCCGTCGAGGTGATCACACCGGCCGGCAACTGGTCGTCGTACCCGCCGCACAAGCACGACGTCGACGCGCCCGGCCGGGAGTCGGAGCTGGAGGAGATCTACTACTTCGAGGTCGGCGACGGCCCGAACGGCCCGGGCATCGGCTACCACCGGGTCTACGGCACCGAGGACCGGCCGATCGACGTGGTCGCCGAGGTGCGCACCGGCGACGTCGTGCTGGTGCCGCACGGCTGGCACGGTCCGTCGATGGCCGCGCCCGGCTACCACCTGTACTACCTGAACGTCATGGCCGGTCCGGGGGCCACCCGCGAGTGGCTGATCAGCGACGACCCCGCGCACGCCTGGGTCCGCGACGAGTGGGCGTCGCTCGAGCGCGACCCGCGACTCCCGATGGGACGCACGGAGGACGAACGATGAGGCTGACGGTCGCGCAGGCGACGGTCCGGTTCCTGGCCGCGCAGTTCACCGAGCGCGACGGAGTCGAGCACCGGCTGATCGAGGGCTGCTTCGGCATCTTCGGGCACGGCAACGTGGCCGGCCTGGGCGAGGCGCTGCTCGAGGCCGAGCTGTCCGACCCGCGAGCGCTGCCGTACCACCAGGCCCGCAACGAGCAGGGCATGGTGCACGCCGCCGTCGGCTACGCCCGCATGCGCAACCGGCTGTCGACGCTGGCCTGCACGTCCTCGATCGGGCCGGGCGCGACGAACATGGTCACCGGCGCGGCGGTCGCGACCATCAATCGGCTGCCGGTGCTGCTGCTGCCCGGCGACGTGTTCGCGACGCGGGTCGCCGACCCCGTCCTGCAGCAGCTCGAGGTGCCGCACGCGCCCGAGGTCACCGTCAACGACGCGTTCCGGCCGGTGTCGCGGTTCTTCGACCGGGTCTGGCGGCCGGAGCAGCTGCCGGCCGCGCTGCTCGGCGCGATGCGCGTGCTCACGGACCCGGCCGAGACCGGCGCCGTGACGCTGGCGATGCCGCAGGACGTGCAGGCCGAGGCGTACGACTGGCCCGCGGAGCTGTTCGCGAAGCGCGTCTGGCACGTCCCGCGGGCCGTTCCGGAGCCGGCCGCGCTGGACCGCGCCGTCTCCGTCGTCAGAAGTGCGCGGCGGCCGCTCATCGTCGCCGGCGGCGGGGTGATCTACAGCGAGGCGACCGACGCGTTGCGGGCGTTCGCCGAGGCCACCGGCATCCCGGTCGCCGAGACCCAGGCCGGCAAGGGCAGCCTGCCGTACGACCATCCGCTCGCGCTGGGCGCCGTCGGGGCGACGGGGACGCCGGGCGCCAACCGGTTCGCGCGCGAGGCGGACGTGGTCATCGGCATCGGCACCCGCTACAGCGACTTCACGACGGCGTCGCGGACGGCGTTCCAGGACCCCGGCGTGCGGTTCGTCAACGTCAACGTCGCCGGGTTCGACGGCGCCAAGCACGCCGGGCTGCCGCTGGTCGCCGACGCGCGGGCGGCGCTCGAGGCACTGACGGAGGCCCTGGCCGGCTGGCAGGTGCCGCCGTCGTACCGCGCCGGCGCCGCCCGGGCGAACACGGAATGGGACGCCGTCGTCGAAGCCGCCTACACCGCCGGCCACCAGCCGCTGCCCGCGCAGACCGAGGTCATCGGCGCCGTGAACGAGGCCGGCGGGCCACGCGACGTCGTGGTGAACGCGGCCGGCTCGATGCCCGGCGAGCTGCACAAGCTGTGGCGCACGCGCGACCCGAAGGGCTACCACGTCGAGTACGGCTACTCGACCATGGGCTACGAGATCGCGGCGGGCGTGGGTGTGCGCATGGCGGCCCCCGACCGCGACGTGTTCGTGCTGGTCGGCGACGGGTCGTACCTGATGATGGCGCAGGAGCTGGTCACCGCCGTCCAGGAGCGGATCAAGATCGTCGTGGTGCTCGTGCAGAACCACGGCTTCGCCTCGATCGGCTCGCTGTCGGAGTCGCTCGGGTCGCAGCGGTTCGGGACGGCCTACCGGTTCCGCGACGCGGCGAGCGGCCGGCTGGACGGCGACGTCCTCCCCGTCGACCTTGCCGCCAACGCCGCCAGCCTGGGGGTGCGCGTCGTCCGGGTGACGACGGTGGCAGAGTTGCGCTCGGCGCTGCGCGACGCGAAGGCGGCGCCGGCCGACAGCGGTCCCGTCCTGATCCACGTCGAGACCGACCCGCTGGCCGGGGCGCCGGACAGCGACGCCTGGTGGGACGTCCCCGTCAGTGAGACGGCGGCACTGGACACCACCAGGGCGGCGCGGGCGGAGTACGAGCGGCAGAAGAAGGCGCAGCGGCCGCTGGCCGGGCCGGCTTCGGACGGGAGTGACGCATGAGGACGATCGAGCACTGGATCGGCGGCGCGGCGACGCGGGCCGGCTCCACCCGCACGGCGCCGGTGTGGAACCCGGCGACGGGCGAGCAGCAGGCCGAGGTCCTGCTGGCCGAGCCGGGGGACATCGATGTCGCAGTCACGGCGGCCCGATCCGCGTTCGAGAACTGGTCGCAGGCCTCGCTGTCGCAGCGGACCCGGGTGCTGTTCGCGTTCCGCGAGCTGGTCCACCGGCACGCCCGCGAGCTGGCCGAGGTCATCGCCGACGAGCACGGCAAGGTCGTCTCCGACGCGCTCGGCGAGGTGCAGCGCGGCCTCGAGGTCGTCGAGTTCGCCTGCGGCATCCCGCACCTGCTCAAGGGTGACTTCTCCGACCAGGTGTCCACCGGCGTCGACGTGTACAGCTTCCGCGAGCCGCTGGGCGTGGTCGCCGGCATCACCCCGTTCAACTTCCCGGTCATGGTGCCGATGTGGATGCACCCGGTGGCCATCGCCTGCGGCAACGCGTTCGTGCTGAAGCCCAGCGAGCGGGATCCGTCGGCGTCGCTGCTGGTGGCCTCGCTATGGGCCGAGGCGGGCCTGCCCGAGGGCGTCTTCAACGTGGTGCACGGCGACAAGGCCGCCGTCGACGCGCTGCTGGACCACCCCGACGTGGCGGCGGTGTCGTTCGTCGGCTCGACCCCGATCGCCCGCTACATCTACGAGCGGGCCAGCGCGAACGGCAAGCGCGTGCAGGCGCTCGGCGGCGCGAAGAACCACGCCGTCGTCCTGCCCGACGCCGACCTCGACTACGCCTCGGACCACCTGGTGGCCGCGGCCATGGGGTCGGCGGGGGAGCGATGCATGGCGATCTCGGCGGCCGTGGCGGTGGGCGACGGCGCCGACCGGCTGGTCGACGTCGTGGCCGCGAAGGCGGCAGCCGTCCGCGTCGGGCCGGGCCGCGACGAGGCCAGCGAGATGGGCCCGGTCATTACGGCCGCCGCACGCGACCGCATCGCCGGCTACGTCGACACCGGCGAGAAGCAGGGCGCGACGGTGGCCGTCGACGGGCGCGGCCTGGTCGTGCCAGGCCACGAGGACGGCTTCTTCGTCGGCCCGACGGTGCTCGACCACGTCACGCCGTCGATGGACGTGTACCGCGACGAGATCTTCGGGCCGGTGCTCTCCGTCGTCCGCGCCTCCGACGTCGACGAGGCGATCGCGCTGATCAACGCGAACCCGTACGGCAACGGCACCGCGATCTTCACGAGCTCCGGCGAGGCGGCGCGACGGTTCCAGCGCGGCGTGCGGGTCGGCATGATCGGCGTCAACGTGCCGATCCCGGTGCCCATGGCCTACTACTCGTTCGGAGGCTGGAAGGACTCGCTGTTCGGGCAGTCGCACGTCCACGGCCCCGAGGGGATCGCGTTCTACACCCGGGCCAAGGTCGTGACGGCGCGCTGGCCGCGGGTCGAGCACCAGGTCGCCGCCAGCTACCACTTCCCGACGGCGACCTGAGTCTCATCCGCTGGCCCGTGGCGGGCGGTTCGGTGGTGCCATAGCGCCACCGAACCACCCGCCATCCGGCGCGTCAGGGGAACAGCAGCGTCAGCGGCGCGCTGAGTGGGCCGGTGTTGAACGACGTGTCGATGGCGCGCACCTGCACCGTCGCCGGCCCGCTGGGCGGATCGATGCAGGCGATGTTGACGACGAGGTCGAACAGGTCGACCTCAGGCACCGTGCGGCCGGTCGTGCCGATGACCTCGCCGTTGAGCACGATGTCGTAGCCCTGGATGCCGCCGTTGTCCGGCGCGGCCGTCCACACGATCCGCTCCGGGAGGCCGGCCCGCGTGCTGACCTGCCGCAACCCCGTCGCCACCCCGGGCGCCGTGGTCTCGAAGGTGAAGCGTGCGGGAACGGCCGACCGGTTGCCGGAGGCGTCGACCGCCCGCAGCTCGAAGCCGTACTCCCTGCCGGGGGAGAGGTCGAGGCCGGCCAGTGGCGCCGTCGCCCAGGTCCGGTAGTCGTCGACCACGACGCGGCCGCCCGGGAACGACAGCTCGTAGCGCGGCGCGTTGACGGCGCCGTCGCGGGTCGTGGTCCAGATGAACCCGACCTGGTCCGGCATGCGGCCCACCAGCCGGAGGTTCTCCGGCGTCGGCGGTGGTGTGGTGTCTGCCGACACCGCCGGCTGGCTTGTGACCAGCAGCAGTGCCAGCGTCCCGAGCACGGCCAGTACGGCCGCCCGGGTGCTGCGGAGTCAGTGATGTGACATCGGATCGTGCCCCTTCGCGAGACGGTCCCACCCTGTCAGGCGATCAGTACGGGCGCGGGTGGAAAAAGGATTGCGCTCAGCGCAGGGTGATCGCGCTGAACTTCGCCGTCGTGTAGCGGGCGTTGGCGGTGCTCTCCTGGTGGCCGTCGACGGCGAGGCCGAGGAAGGCCGACGGCGGGAGCGCCACCTCCGCGGCGCCGAC